>JBBSRO010000014.1:0-58711 GCA_038242955.1 Lysobacterales bacterium | reverse complement strand
TCACACGCCGCATCGGCGAATTGCATGGCGAACTGATCCCGCAAGGCATGCACGCCACGGTCACCCGCGACTATGGTCAGACGGCTGCCGACAAAGCAATGAAGCTGATCCAGAAGCTGGTATTCGCAACTTCCGCAGTAGTGCTATTGGTTCTGTTTGCGCTGGGCTGGCGCGAGGCCATCGTGGTCGGTAGTGCAGTGGTGCTGACGTTGGCGGTGACGCTGTTCGCTTCTTACATGATGGGCTTCACCCTCAATCGCGTGTCACTGTTTGCGCTGATTTTCTCGATCGGCATTTTGGTCGATGACGCGATTGTTGTTGTCGAGAACATCCATCGACATCTGGCAATTCCCGCTGCCGACGGCCGCAAGCGCAGTCTGTTCGAAGTCATTCCACCTGCGGTAGATGAAGTTGGCGGTCCGACCATTCTTGCCACCTTCACCGTGATCGCGGCGCTGATGCCGATGGCGTTCGTGACTGGCTTGATGGGTCCTTACATGCGGCCGATCCCGATCAATGCGTCGGTCGGCATGTTGCTGTCGCTAGCCATCGCGCTGGTGGTGACGCCGTGGCTGTCGCTGAAGTTGCTGCGTAGGCACGGATATGGTTCGGAGCCTGCCCAAGGCGATCATTCGCCTACGTCATCAGCGAGCGGTGAGGAACAACCAAGCAAGCTGTACCGGTTGTTCCACAAACTTTTGTCCCCGTTCCTGGTCGGTGAACGTTCCGGTCGCAAGCGCGGCTTAATCTTTGCATCGATGCTGGCTTTGGTGCTGCTGTCTGCTTCACTTGCTGTTTTCAAACTTGTTGTGTTGAAGATGCTGCCGTTCGACAACAAGTCGGAAGTGCAGGTGATCGTCGACATGCCGGAAGGCAGCACGCTGGAACAGACCAATGCGCTACTGGCCGAACTGGCCGCCGAGATCGACAAGGTCCCGGAGGTGCTCGACTACCAGGGTTATGCCGGCACCGCCGCGCCGATCAATTTCAACGGATTAGTGCGCCAGTACTTCCTGCGCAGCGGCAATAACGTTGGAGACTTGCAGGTCAACTTGGTCGACAAGCATCACCGCGACCGCAAGAGCCACGACATTGCTCGTGCAATCCGTCCGGCGCTGGCAGCGATCGGCGAACGCCATGACGCCTCGGTCAAAGTGGTCGAAGTCCCGCCGGGTCCGCCAGTGCTGTCGCCGTTGGTGGCAGAAATTTATGGGCCCGACTATGCCGGCCAGCGCCGCATTGCGCGTGCATTGGCGAGCGAGAAGTTCGCCAAGACCGAGGGCATCGTCGATATCGATACCAGCGTGGAAGCAGATGCCCCGCGCGAAACCATCGTGCTGGATCGCGTGCGTGCGGCGCGCTTGGGCGTTGCACAATCCACTGTTGCCGATGCGATTGCGATGGCTGTTTCGGGGAGTGATGCCACCTTCATCCATGACGGTACATCGAAGTATCCGCGACCAGTACGCGTGCGCTTGCCGGCGCAGGACCAAGCCTCGATTGATGCTTTGTTGTCGGTGAAGGTGCGTGGCGGCCAAGACCAGTTGGTGCCGTTGTCGGAACTGGTGCGCGTGGAACATGGCACGTGGGACGGCATGATCCAGCACAAGGATGGCCTGCCGGTGGTCTACGCGCTGGCAGACGAAGCCGGTGATCTCGACAGCCCGCTGTACGGCATGTTCAGCGTTGTCGGCAAACTGCGCGATACCAAGGTCGCTGGCCAGATGTTGGGACAGACGTTTATCTCGCAGCCAACGGATACCAGCGAGTACGCGGTCAAGTGGGACGGCGAGTGGCAGATCACCTACGAAACCTTCCGCGACATGGGCATTGCTTATGCCGCCGGCATGTTGCTGATCTACCTGTTGGTGGTCGCGCAGTTCCGCAGTTACTTGGTGCCGTTAGTCATCATGGCGCCGATCCCGCTGACTGTGATCGGGGTGATGCCGGGCCACGCATTGTTTGGTGCGCAGTTCACGGCAACCAGCATGATCGGCATGATCGCGTTGGCCGGTATTATTGTTCGCAACTCGATCCTGCTGGTGGATTTCATCAATCAGGAAATCGCGCGCGGCGTGCCATTGGTCGAAGCCGTCATCGATGCCTGCGCGGTGCGCGCGAAGCCCATCGTGCTGACTGGGATGGCGGCGATGTTGGGCGCGTTCTTCATCCTCGATGATCCGATCTTCAACGGGTTGGCGATCTCGCTGATCTTCGGCATCCTTGTCAGCACAGTCTTGACGCTGGTTGTGATTCCATTGCTTTATTACGTGTTGAAGACGTACGAAGGACACAGGGATGCCATTGATCCCACGTTGGAACAGCAGGAGGCATGAAAATGGATGACGCGTTGAAAGTTGCTTGCCCGCATTGCCATGCACTCAACCGGGTGCCTTTGCTGCGGCTTGACGAAACGCCGACCTGTGGTCGCTGCCACGAACACTTGTTTACTGGCCATCCGGTCGCACTGGGCGTGGACAGTTTCGCTGCACATCAGGCCCGCTCCGACCTGCCGCTGCTGGTCGACTTCTGGGCGCCGTGGTGTCAGCCGTGCCTGATGATGGCGCCGAATTTCGAAGCTGCGGCCGGGGAACTGGAACCACATGTGCGGTTGGCCAAGGTTGACACCCAATCCGAGCCCACGCTGGGCCAGCAGTTCGGCATCCGCAGCATTCCGACCATGGTGCTATTCGTGCGTGGTCAGGAAATTGCGCGCCAGGCTGGCGCAATGGGCGCGTTGGATATCATTCGCTGGACGCAGGCCAATCTTCCCCGGGAGTGACGCAAGCATGCACACCGATTCGTTCACTCATTCAAGGTACCGAATGCACAAGATCTGTTCGGCGTTGGCGCTTGGCGCGTGCATCGCGCTCGCATCTTGCACAAGCGTGCCGACAGCCCGCATCGCCCAGGCCAGCCCGCAGTTGCACGCGGATGTGCCGTACCTGCATATCCCGCGTGCCGGGCTTTTGACCGGAGGTCAGCCAACTGCAGCTGCATGGCGTGATTTGCGGGCCACGGGAGTGACGCGCGTGGTGAGCCTGCTGCCCGCATCCGAACTCGGTGCCCGCGACGAGGCGGGCGAAGTCGAAGCCAGCGGCATGGATTACGTCCAAATCAGTGTGGCGGGTCCAGATGATTTGACGCCTGAAAACGCGCGCCGGGTTTGGCAAGCGCTGCAAGGTGAGTCCGGCAGCGTGCTGGTGCATTGCGCATCCGGTAACCGCGTGGGTGCATTGCTGGCGCTGGCGGCGCAACAGATCGGCGGCATGAGTCCGCAGGCGGCGCTGGAATTCGGCAAGTCTGCTGGCCTGACCAAACTAGAACCCGTCGTGCGCGAGCGCCTTGGATTACCGTCGCTGGCCAGTGAGCCGAGCCGCTGCACGGCAGCGACCCCGAACTGCTAGCCGCGCAGGGTTATTTGCTTTATTTGCCCAAGGTCTCGTTGAGCAGTTGCGCCAACCGCCACGCTGCTTGGCGCACGCGTTGTTCAGCCAACGGGCGCATCGCGTCCAGATAGGCGTCATCCATCGTGTGCTGCTCGGGATAGATGCCGCGCGCGTCGATCAGCCTGCATGATTCACCAGCCCATGCCAGCGGCATCACGTCGTATTTTGAAGCCGGCGGATATGGCGGCCAGGGCAGCGCATCCAGCCGATTGCTGTACACGCCGAAACTGCGTCCAGTGCTGGCGAAGAGGTAGTAATCCCAGATGGAATGCAGGTTGGTGCCCATCACGCCATCCACATAATCCTTGGCCGCATACGCTTCCGGTTTGATCGGTGTGCGCAGGCTGATCTGGAAGCGGTTGCCGCCGCTATCAGTGCGGTTGCCGGCATGCATCGGCTGGTGCACATCGCCCACGAGGTGGACGACAAACTTCAGCGCATCGCGTCGCGCCGCCAGTGGCTGGCTGCGGTCGGCCAGGATCGCGCGCTGGGTTTTGATCGCCTCCGTCACGCAGTTCCCATCCGGGCAGTCACGGGCCGCATCAAACGCACAGCCGCCACCCTTGGCATTGATGTAATGCCAGCGCGAGGTCGCCTTGAAACGCTCCGGATCTTCATTGCGAAGGGTGTCTGCCCATGAGGCAACCCCCGCAAGACTGGGTTCAGGTTCACCGGCCAGCAGCAGGGCTACTTCGGCCTTGGCTGCAGGACTAAGGTGGCGTTGCGCCAGTTCACCCACCATGCGGTGACCGAGATTACTCCATGCAAGGGCTGGCAGCGCCGGCAGGACGGTCAGAAGGAAGCTCAGAACGAAGACGGCGGGCAGTCGGCGCATGGATTCGGGCAGGTTGGCGGGCAAGTGGCTAAAATAGCGGAGTTTCTCCATCCACGTCTTAATCCACGTCTCAATAATGTCCTAACAGGAGTCCATGGTGATCAAGGTTGGCATCAACGGGTTTGGCCGCATCGGGCGCTGCGTGTTCCGCGCCGCAGTGCAAAATTTCGGCGACGACATCGAGATCGTTGGCATCAATGACTTGCTGGAGCCTGATTACCTCGCCTACATGCTGAGCTACGACTCGGTGCATGGCCGTTTCAGGGGCGACGTCAAGGTCGTCAATGGCGCGCTTGTGGTCAATGGCAAGACCATTCGCCTGACCGCCGAGCGCGATCCCGCCAATTTGAAGTGGGACGAGGTCGGCGCGGACGTCGTGCTGGAATCCACCGGCCTGTTTTTGACCAAGGAAACCGCGCAGAAGCACATCGATGCCGGCGCGACGAAGGTCATCATGTCGGCACCGTCCAAGGACGACACGCCGATGTTCGTGCATGGCGTGAACTGCAAGACCTACGCGGGCGAGGCGATCATCTCCAATGCCAGCTGCACCACCAATTGCCTGGCGCCGATTGCGAAGGTGCTGGACGACAAGTGGGGCATCAAGCGCGGCCTGATGACCACCGTGCACGCCGCCACAGCGACCCAGAAAACAGTGGACAGTCCCAGCAACAAGGATTGGCGCGGCGGTCGCGGCATCCTCGAGAACATCATTCCCTCAAGCACCGGCGCAGCCAGGGCGGTCGGCGTGGTGTTGCCGCAACTCAAGGGCAAGTTGACCGGCATGAGCTTCCGCGTGCCGACCAGCGACGTGTCGGTGGTCGACCTGACCGTGGAATTGAACAATCCGGCGACCTACGCCGAGATCTGTGCGGAGATGAAGGCGCAGTCCGAAGGTGCGATGAAGGGCGTGCTGGGCTACACCGAGGATCTGGTGGTCGCCACCGATTTCCGCGGCGATGCGCGCACCAGCATTTTCGATGCCAATGCCGGCATCGCAATGGATTCCACCTTCGTCAAGCTGGTCAGCTGGTACGACAATGAGTGGGGTTACTCCAATAAGTGCCTCGACATGGTCAAGGTCGTCGCGGCGAAGTAACCGGCAGATATTGCTTCGAATCATGGATGCCTCGCGATGCGGGGCTTCTTCTTTTTTGCACGGCGTCGGCTAAGGTGGCGACCGTGACCCCGGCTGGACGGGGCTGAGGACGACCGCGCCATGGAATCATTGATCGTCTTGCTTGTCCTGGTCGTACTGGCAGTCCCGGTGCTGCTGATCATCTGCCTGGTCAAGCTCAGTGGGATGGGGCGCCGGGTCGGTGACTTGGAGGCTGACGTACAACGCCTGCGCAGTTCGGTGCAGGCTGCAGAGAATGGACGCGCGCCAACAGCGGCGCAGCCCGCACGGGCAGCCCAGGCGCAACAGTCGCAACCCTTGGAACCGCAAGAGCCCACCTTGGCCGAACTGATAGGCCAAGGCCGTGCGTCGGCGCCGCCAGCACCGCCCATGCTTACCGCTGCGCCAGCCGCCACGCCGGAATCGGCAGGCGCTGCGCCCCTTGCAGCATCCGCACCAGTGGCTGTTCGCGCACCGCCAGTCGCGGCTCCAATGCCGGCATCCCCGCGTCGCATCGAGCCAGTGCGTCCTAACCCTGTTGAAGTCTTGTTCCGTCGAATCAAGGCCTGGTTCACCGTCGGCAACGTGCCCGTCAAGATCGGCATGCTGGTGCTGCTAGCCGGCGTGGCGGCTTTGCTGCGCTATGCCAGCGACCAGGGCTGGATGCGGATGCCGATAGAACTGCGCTTGGCTGGTATCTCCGCTGCGGCGCTGGCGGCATTGGTATTTGCCTGGCGCAAGCGCGAGAGCAACCGCAGCTTCGCGCTTGCGTTGCAGGGCGGGGCGATAGGCGTATTGCTGCTGACCGTGTTCGCGGCGACGAAGATGTACGGATTGCTGCCAGCAGGCGCGGCGTTTGCGATCAGCATTGTCTTGGTGGCAAGCCTCGGTGTGCTGGCGGTGCTTCAAGATTCGCGGACGTTGGCGGTGCTTGGGATTCTTGCCGGCTTCCTTGCGCCGATCTGGCTGTCGACCGGGGGTGGCAACCATGTCGCGTTGTTCGCTTACTACGCGATGCTCAACGCTGCGATTTTCGCGATCGCCTGGGTAAAGTCGTGGCGGATCCTCAACCTGCTGGGCTTCGTGTTCACTTGGGGCATCGGCATCGTCTGGGGCGTACTCGATTACGAACCGGCTAAATACGCCAGCACCCAACCGTTCCTGCTCTTGTTCTTCGCGTTCTATCTGCTGCTTCCCATCCTGTATGCGCGCAAGCGGCCAGCACGGCGCAACGACCGCATTGATGGCTGCCTGCTGTTCGGCACGCCGCTGATCGCGTTCTCGCTGCAGGCCGGGTTGATGCATGGCGAGCGAATGCCGCTGGCGTTCTGCGCGTTGGGACTGGCGGCGGTGTATGTCGTATTGGCGCGCTTGCTGAGCCATCGCGAGCGCTACGCCGTACTCGGTCAGGCCCATGCGTTACTGGCGGTCGGCTTCGCTACTTTGTCCGTACCGTTGGCGTTGTCGGCGCGGGCTACCGCAAGCGTGTTTGCGCTGGAAGGCGCGGGTCTGGTCTGGCTAGGACTCAAGCAAGGTCGGCGCCTGCCGCGCTGGACGGGTACCGGCTTGCAGTTCGCTGCAGCCGTTGCGTTCTTCATCGGCGCTATCGCCTGGCGGCAGGATGCGACCGCAATCGCCAACCCGACATTCATGGGTGCATTGCTGATCGCACTCGCAGGTTTTGCCAGTGCGTGGACGCATCGTGATGGGGGCAAGTCGCAGGTCGCGCTTGCCTGGTATGCATGGGGCTTGTTGTGGTGGTGCGGTAATGCCATCCACGAAGTCAGTCGTTTCGTCGAATACGCTTCTCGTGTTGACGTGTTGCTGGCATTTACGGCGATCACCGGGTGGCTGGCTGCGGAAGTGCATCGCCGCAAGCCTGCATCAACGCTGGTGCTGACCACGCTGGCAGCGATGGCACTGGCGATCCCGCTGGCCTTCGCCCAAGTCGATATCCACGAACAACCCTTCGCCGGCAATGGTTGGTGGGCATGGCTGGTGTTCGCAGTGTTGGGTATGCGCAGCCTGCAGTGCCTGCGCGAAAGCGAGAACCGTTTCGCGGTCGGCGCCCAGTTCACGTGGTGGTTGGTGTGGCCGACGATGGCATCCTTGCTTGGTGCATGGATCGCCGATCGATTTGGATTGGCGCAGGGCTGGGGAATCATGCTGCTGGGCCTGCCATGGCTTGCAGCGTTGGCCATGGCCCAGCTCCGCTGGTCGTGGCTGGCGATGCCGCTGGGCGTGCGCTTCGAGGCATGCCGCACGACGTTGACCGGCACCTATGTCGCGGTGCTCGTAATCGGCTGGATTTGGGCGCTGTTCTCGGCGGGCAATGTTGCGCCGCTGCCGTGGGGGCCATTGCTGAATCCGCTCGACTTGGCGCAGCTGGCGGTATTGGCACTGGTCGCGCGTTGGCTGTGGTCGCCGTACGCGAATGCCCTGTTGGTACGCAGGCGGATCGCTGTACTGTCGCTGGCCGGATTTGCACTGGTGACCTGCATCACCTTGCGTGGCGTGCACCATTGGGGCGCAGTGCCGTGGGATGACGAGCTGCTATCGACCAGCCTTGCGCAGACCAGCTTGACCATCGTCTGGAGCGTGCTGGGCGTGGTCGGCTGGATCGGTGGTTCACGTCGCGGACAACGTGCGTTGTGGCTGGCCGGCGCCGTGCTGATGGGCGTGGTGTTGGCAAAACTCGTCCTGGTCGATCGCCAGCATCTGGGCAATCTGCTGGGCATCGGTTCCTTTATCGGCTTCGGCCTGCTGTGCACGCTAGTGGGCTACTTCGCGCCCGCACCACCACGCGCACATGCTGAAGGCGAAGACGAACTCGTGGAGACAACAGCATGAAACGCCTGCTCTGGTTAATGGTATTGCCGGCAATGGCCGCATCGGCGCAAGTCGAAAAATACGCCGACAACTACGCCAGGCAATGGCCGCTCGCCCTGCAAACGCAGGACGCAGGTGCTTACCGGGCTGTGTTGGATCGCGAGGTTTATCGCAGCGCGACCTTGCCTTCGCTGCGTGACATCGATGTGCGCAATGCTGCAGGTGCCCCGGTGCCCGCGGCATTGTTTTCGCCGGAACAACCGCTGGCGCAGGCATCCAGACAGCAGGTTCTGTCGTGGTTCCCACTTCCACGCGACCAGGCCGCGCCGGGCCGTGACATCACCTTGATCAGCGAGCTTGATGCCGATGGCAGCCTGCGTCGGGTTGAGGCGCGGGTCCGCCAAGCCACCGGCCCCAATGCGGAACCAGCCGCGAATGCTTGGCTGATTGATGCCAGCCAGATTGATACGCGGATCAAAGCCCTGCATCTGGACTGGCCAGCTCAAACTTCCGCGCTCGACCTGGCGTATCAGGTCGAAGGTAGTGACAACCTGCGCGACTGGCGTCTCCTGCAACCACGTGCACAATTGTTGGACCTGACCCGCAACGGCCAGCGCCTGCAGCAACGACGGATTCCGCTCGACGGGCAAGCCAAATACCTGCGTCTGTCGCCGTTGCAGGCCAATTCCGCGCTGCCGCTGGCTGGCGTTTCGGCAGAGCTCGCTGGGCCCGCCGCTGCAGAGACCTGGCAGTGGGAGGAACTTCGTGGACGTGAAGTCGTCGACAACGGGCGCACTTACTATCAGTTCACACTCGACGGCCGTTTCCCGATTACGCGTGCTGATGTGGCGTTGGACGCCAATGCTGCAGGCGAATGGACGCTGGAAAGTCGTGATGCCGATGACGGTCAGTGGCTGCGCCGCGCTGGTCCTTGGGTCGCCTTCCAGGTAGGCGCGGCTGATGGGGGCGACCGTTCCGCCGAGCAGGCGCTCGCCACCACCGTACGCGATCACCAGTGGCGGTTGTCGTCGCGTGCGCCGGTCAATGGCGTACCAATGTTGCGCTTGGGATATCAGCCCGAAGTGATGGTGTTCCTTGCGCAGGGCCTGCCGCCATTCGCTTTGGTAGCAGGTAGCGCACGAGCATCACGCGCCGATGCACCATTGCTGCAACTTGTCGATGCAATGCGCACGCGCCGTGGCAGCGACTGGCAGCCTGCAAACGCAACGCTGGGAGCGCCTGCTGAGCTGGCAGGTACACAAGCGCTGCAACCCGTACCAGTCCAACGCGATTGGAAGTCGTGGTTACTGTGGGGTTTGCTGGTGCTGGGTGCCGTCGTGGTGGCGGGGTTTGCAGTGAGTTTACTGAGGCAGCCCAACAAGCATTCTGAGTGATCGCCGCCAAAATTCGCTCGCACAGCAGTCACAAAAACGTTGGGCCGTGTCGCATCCCTGCTTCAATTCATCGTGTCGGCCGTGCGACGGTGGACGCGATCACGGCCTACACTTCGTCCAGGGTTGCGCGCTGGCTGAAGCAGGTCGTTCACCGTTCGTGACGTACGATATCCAAGTGAATGCCGACAACGTGATTCAACCTGGTTGGAGTCTGCGCCAGCGCCTCAAATGGGGCCTGGTGATGGCAGCACTGTTGCCTGCGATTCTGTTCGGCATGACCCTGCTTTCGAGCGAGTGGCGTGGTGAACGCGATTCAATCGTTGTTCGCTTGGACGCCAATGCGCGGCTCAATGCCAGCGCCATGGACGATTACCTCGACGCCCAGCTTGCCGGCGTGCAGTTGATGGCGGAGGAAGAAAAGAGCGGCGATGCGATTCCCGTCGAGCATCTCAATGACCTGCTGCGGGCGTATCCGGCCATGCTTTATGCCGTTTATACAGACGCCCAAGGTCAGGTACTCAGCGCAGCGGATACGCGTGGCCGCCTGCCGCCCGCCGACCCTCCCACCATGGTCAATGAAGAGTGGTTCAAGTCCGCGCTCAAACAGCGCAGGCCGGTGATCTCGGGAGTTCATCGCAGCCTGCTGTTCGACCAAGGCGGACAAATTGCGGTAGCTGCGCCGGTCATGCGCGACGGTCGGGTGGATGCGGTGCTGCAGGCATCCATTCCGGTGCAAAGCATCGCTCGGCTGGCCGCGGAAAGCCTCGGGAGTCGAAATTTTTCACTCCTGCTGTTGGATCGCGCCAATCGGGTCGTTTACGCAGGTGCTGGTCTGCGCTGGGAGATCCTCGACAATACAGGCCAGACTGGTGCCGCCCTGCGGCGCATGGCGTTTCCGGCCTCGAGCAAGGGCGAAACCACAATCCGCGCGGACCTCTTGCTAATGGATGAGCCAGCATTTGTCGGCGCAGTTTCAATGCGTAATGGCTGGGTCTTGGCGCTGGTCACTCCGCGGCAGCAGTTGTTGGCCTCCTTGCTGTCTAGGCTCGGACTGCTGGCGGCGCTGCTGAGCGTGAGCTTGATCGGGGTGCTCTGGGCAGTTTGGCGGCAGAAGAAGTTGTTGCACGACAACATCGGTTACTTGTTGGCGAGCTTGAAGGGATACGCCTTGGGGGGGCGTATTGCCCCCGACACCGTATCCCGGCTGCCCGAGGAACTGGAGCCACTGGCAGCCGGCATCGGCGACATGGGCGCACGCATGAACGCGGCCTACCTGGAGCTTCGGGAGGTCCTGGATCAGCGTGAGCACGTCATTTCCGAGCGCACGGATTCGCTGCGACAGGCCGTGGCGCAACTGGATCAGTTGAGCCGTACCGATGCGCTGACCAACGCACTGAACTACCGTGGATTCGTCGAGGCTGGCGAGCAACTCTGGCGCCAGGCGGATAAAACGGGCGAGCAACTAGCGGTACTTTCCCTGGATATCGATTTCTTCAAGCGCTACAACGACCGTTACGGACATGTTGAGGGAGATGGCGCTTTGCGCCGCTTCGCAGGAGCGGTGCGCAGCGCGCTGCTGCACGCCGATGACGTGTTGACGCGACCCGGCGGCGAGGAGTTCATCGTGTTCTTGCCGGGTAGCACCCAAGAGCAGGCAATGCAGGTGGCCGAGCGCGTGTGTAGGCGGGTGCGGGATGCCGACATCGTGCACGACGCCTCGCCAGAGGGGCGGATGACGGTGAGTATCGGTGTGGCCGCTCGCGAAGCGAGCGATGGCGAGCCAGAGGACATGCTGAGGCGTGCCGATGAGGCGCTCTACCGCGCCAAGGCTGCAGGGCGAAACCGAACCTCAGACTGAGGCGATCCGCAGAACATCACGTCATGGTGATCGCGTAATCAACAGGGCGCATCGACGCGGAGTGATTTGCGAGGCGAAGCCCAGGCCGGGACAATAGCGGCTCCGTAACCACGAGCGTAAACCGCGCATATGCCTATCGCC
Organism: Lysobacterales bacterium; assembly: GCA_038242955.1. GTDB lineage: Bacteria > Pseudomonadota > Gammaproteobacteria > Xanthomonadales > Xanthomonadaceae > Thermomonas. The sequence continues at coordinate 47,088 of JBBSRO010000014.1, read as the reverse complement.
CGCATGACCGACCTCGACCTGACTGGAAAGCGCGTGCTGATACGCCAGGACCTCAATGTGCCGATCCAGCATGTCGATGGAATGCCGGCTCGCATCACTTCCGAGCAACGCATCACCGCTTCGCTGCCGACCATCCGGTCGGCGCTGGAGAAAGGTGCAGCAGTGATGGTTACCTCGCACCTTGGCCGGCCCGAGGAAGGCGTGTGGAGCGAAGCAGATTCACTGGCACCGGTTGCCAAGCGGCTTGGTGAATTGCTTGGCCGCGACGTGCCGCTGGTGAAGGACTGGCTGGATGGCGTGGACGTGGCGCCGGGCCAGTTGGTGTTGCTTGAAAATTGCCGCATGAACATCGGCGAGAAAGCCGACGATGAAGCGCTCTCGAAAAAGTATGCGGCGCTTTGCGATGTATTCGTGATGGATGCGTTCGGTACCGCGCATCGCGCGCAGGCATCGACGCATGGCGTGATCAAATTTGCGAAGCAGGCTGCAGGCGGCCCGCTGTTGATGGGCGAACTCGATGCGCTGGCGCAAGCACTGCAGCATCCGGCGCGGCCCTTACTGGCCATTGTTGCTGGCTCGAAAGTCAGCACCAAGCTTGAGCTGCTGTCCTCATTGGTCAGCAAGGTCGATCAGTTGATCGTCGGTGGCGGCATCGCCAATACCTTCATTGCCGCGATGGGTCATGGCGTTGGCAAATCGCTGGTCGAAATGGATCTGCTGGACACCGCCCGCCAGATCATCGCCGATGCCAAGGCGCGCGGCGCCGAGATCCCGCTGCCAATCGACGTAGTGGTGGCGCCCGCGTTCGCAGCGGATGCGCCGGCCACGATCAAGGCCATCGATGCGGTGGAAGCTGAGGACATGATCCTAGACATCGGTCCGCAGACTGCGGCCGCTTATGCGGCACTGATCGCCAAGGCGAGCACCGTGGTCTGGAACGGCCCGGTCGGTGTGTTCGAGTTCGATGCCTTTGGCCATGGCACCGAAGCGATGGCACGTGCGATCGCAGCCAGCGCTGCGTTTTCGATCGCTGGCGGCGGCGATACCCTGGCTGCGGTCGACAAGTACGGGATTGCTGGCCAGGTGTCCTACATATCCACCGGCGGCGGCGCATTCCTGGAGTTCCTGGAAGGCAAGACCCTGCCAGCGGTGGCAGCGTTGGAAGCCCGCGCAAGCTGATCGGTTTTCAGGGGCAGCGCCCTGCAACGGCGCGCTGCCGCATGCTAGCGTGGGGATTACCGGAGCCCACGCATGACTGATACCGCCGCCACCCCGCACCAGCGCCGCACCCGCATCGTTGCAACGCTTGGGCCAGCTAGCGATCCGCCTGAAGTGTTGGAGGCGTTATTGCGTGCAGGCGTAGATGTGGTGCGTCTGAACTTCTCGCATGGCGATCCCGCATCGCAGGTTGCGCGTGGCGAAGCGGTACGTGCGATGGCGTTGAAGATCGGGCGTGAGATCGGCATCCTCGCGGACTTGCCGGGACCGAAAATCCGCATCGAGACCTTCGCCGAGGGCAAGGTACAACTGCGTGCAGGTGAGCGCTTCGACCTGGTCGCGCGCAACGACGCGCCGCCCGGCGATACCACCCAGGTCGGCGTCAGTTACCTGGAGCTGCCGGGCGATGTCATCGCTGGTGACGTGCTGCTGCTCGACGACGGCCTGGTGCAACTGGAGGTGACCGCGGTCGAGGGCGAACGCATCATCACCCGTGTCGTCAATGACAGCGTGCTGTCCAATCGCAAGGGGCTGAACAAGCAGGGTGGCGGCCTGTCGCTGGGGGCGATCACTGAAAAAGATCGTGAGCTGATCGCGGTCGCCGCCGGCATGGATGTGGACTTCATCGCGGTGTCGTTTTGTCGCAATGCCGAAGACATGCACGAAGCGCGCCGGGTTGCGCGCGCGCATGGCAGCAAGGCCGCACTGGTGGCGAAGATCGAGCGCGCCGAGGCGATCGAGAACCTGGCCGAGATCGTTGATGCCAGTGAAGTGGTGATGGTCGCGCGCGGTGATCTTGGCGTTGAAATCGGTGATGCCGAATTACCCGGCCTGCAGAAAAAAATTATCCGCGTCGCCGTCGAGCGCGAGAAAGTGGTGATCACAGCCACCCAGATGCTGCAGTCGATGGTGGAGAGCCCAATTCCGACCCGCGCCGAGGTACTGGACGTGGCCAATGCGGTGATTGACGGCACCGACGCGGTGATGCTGTCGCAGGAAAGCGCGGCGGGAAATTGGCCGGTGAAGGCGGTTGAAGCATTGGTGCGGATCTGCGTAGGTGCGGAAAAGCAGTTCGTGGTCGATGTCGACTTCGAAAAAGCACGGCGTGGCCTGGAACGCGCCGACCATGCCATCGCCATGGCTACGATGTTCTTGTCCGAGCACATCGGCGTACGTGCGGTGGTGGCGATGACCGAATCCGGTGGTACCGCGCGCTACCTGTCGCGTTTCCGCTCGGGGGTGCCGATCTATGCGTTTTCCCGGCATGCGGGCGCACGCCGGCGCATGGCCTTGATGCGCGACGTGTTTCCGATGGACTACGACAGCCGCGGGCAAACCCCGCGCGAGGCAGGTCGCGGTGGTATCCGCATGCTTGTGAGCGCAGGCTTATTGGCACCCGGTGATCGGGTGATTTTCACAAGCGGCGAGCACATGGAAACCCGCGGGGCTACCAATACCCTGCGCCTGTTGCAGGTTGGCGAAAATGGAGAGGCAGAGGGATTGGGGGAGTTGTAGCGGGCTGCCGGTAGAGGGTTTTGGATTGACGTCAGGCAGGTATTTGACGTTGGCGTGGCGCGGTGTTAATTAGATCAGAGCGTTCAATTTTGTGAGGTGTGAGATGGGCAAGTTAGGTGGCGTGTCCGTGATGCTTGCGCTTGCAATCAGTTTTTCCATGGCTCATGCGGAAGACAAGATCCCAGTCGTGGATGAAACTGTCATCAGGGAGACGTGGACACTTGCGCAGGACAGCAAGCTGGCAGTTCTTGGATACCCCCCCGAGTTCGCAGGTCACCGCGAGGAAGTCTGTCTTGCCGTTGGTTATCTGATCAACCCGGATGGCCATACTTCTGAGTTCGCGTTGCTCAAGTCTTGGAGTTCCCAGGAACCTAGGCGCGGCCGCGAGCAATACTGGGGCGCGTTTGCCCAAGCGGCGTCGGCTGAGGTCTCGCAATGGCGCTTCGTGCCCAAGCCTGAAGTCCGCGCGCCGCGCGCCGCTTATACGGTGGCAACGTTCGTGTTTGCATCACCCAGCACGCTCGAATCAAGCAAACGGTGTGCAATCCCGAATCTGACCGAGAGGATCCTCGAACTGAAGCATGACACCCGTGCGAGCCGCCTCATGAGGTCAAATGGTGTTTTCTACCGGCTCGACCTTGATCCAACCTTGAATGCCCGCTATCAGCAGCAGCGCTACCGCATGCACAATGAAGAAATGCGCCGCTATCAATTCGAACAATCGCAACCGCCGCCACCGCCCCCACCGCCGCCCCCACCGCCGCCGCCAAATCCCCCAGCAGGAGGGTGATGCTCAGCGGGCGGGCTATACTAATAAGATTCCTTTTCCAGCCTGCAGGTCGCCATGAGCATCGAACAACTCGCCGAAACCGCCCGTGCCATGGTTGCTCCGGGCAAGGGCATCATCGCCATCGATGAGTCCTCCGGTACTTGCAAGAAGCGCTTCGACGGCGTTGGCATTGACTGCACTGAAGAAAGCCGCCGCGCCTACCGCGAAATGCTGTTGACTGCGCCGGGCGCCAACCAGTACCTGTCGGGCGCGATCCTGTTTGACGAAACCCTCCGCCAGTCCACCAAAGACGGCGTGCCGTTCGCCAAGTACATGATGGACAACGGCATGATCCCGGGGATCAAAGTCGACAAGGGCACGCATCCGCTGGCCGGTTTCGAGGGCGAAGTGGTCACCGAAGGGCTGGATGGTCTGCGTGAGCGCCTGGCCGAGTACTACAAGCTGGGTGCGCGTTTCGCCAAGTGGCGTGCGGTGATCACCATTGGCGACGACACGCCGTCCGGCACCTGCATCGAAGCCAATTGCCATGCGCTTGCGCGTTACGCCGCACTTTGCCAAGAGCAAGGCCTGGTGCCGATGGTCGAGCCCGAAGTTTTGATGGACGGCAATCACGACATCGAGACCTGCTACGAAGTCAGCGAGATTGTGCTGCGTTCGCTGTTCGATGCACTGTTCAACCAGAACGTGATGCTGGAAGGCACCATCCTGAAGGCGTCGATGGTCGTCCCGGGTAAGGGCTGCGATGAGCAGGCGAGCATCGAGGAAGTGGCCGAGGCCACCCTGATGTGCCTGAAGTCCACAGTGCCGGCGATCTTGCCGGGTATCGTGTTCTTGTCCGGTGGCCAAAGTGATGAGGCGGCGACTGCTCACTTGAATGCGATGAACGAAATGGGCCCGAATCCTTGGCCGCTGAGCTTCAGCTACGGCCGAGCGATGCAGCAGGCGGCGTTGAAGTTGTGGGCGCAGGACATGACCGGCAATTACGCCAAAGCCCAGAAAACTGTGTTTGAACGCGCAAAGGCGAATGGCATGGCTGCGTTGGGGCAGTGGGGTGAGTGACCGCGCCTAGCCGTTGCCGTCAGGCAGCGGCTGCGGAAACGAACGCCCGCACACGAATGTGCGGGCCGGGTTATCCGAAGCATGTATTTTGCGTCATGGATGGCAGCCTCATGACTAGTTTTAAACGTAGACGCCGGCCTAGTGCCGGCGTTTCGTTTTCGGGGCTTGATGATCGCGCGCCTTCGGCACGGGTATGCTTGGCACGGGAATGCGGGGGATCTAAAACGTGCCAACTGATCAATCGTTGCAAGCACAGCTGAAGGACGCCGCCGCGCGTGGGGACAAGGATGCGGTTACGGCGCTTATGCGCCAAGGTGGCGTGACCGGCCTGTTACAGGCGTTGCGTGCCGTACAGGCTGCGGCTTCCGACCAGTCAATGCAGGCATCTCCGACGTCTGCGATACAGGTGCCGGCGGCAGTCAAGAATGCATTGCAGCAAGGCAACCTGATTGATGCGATCAAGCGCCTGCGCGAAGTCAATCCTGGCATGTCGCTCAAGGTAGCCAAGGATCATGTGGATGCGTTGGGTGCCAGGCTGCCCGTGAAGCAAGCGCAGCGCGCCGCGTCGACGTTTGCTACCGCTCGCGAGCGCACGCCGACCGTGGTGATGGGCGACAAGCTTGGCGGGCTGCGCTGGTTGTTCGTGTTGATCGCGGTCGTGGCATTGGCGGGGTGGTGGTCCACCACGTGACCACGGCATCGCGGCGGTAACGCACGAAGGTGTATCTGGTTGACAGTGATCTGGGGCATGGCATACAAGCCGATGGCACAGGGACTGTCACCTGCCAGCGGCTAGAATTGGGGATTGTCTGTAAGAGTCCCACCATGCTGCCAAGCCCTCGCCATCTGGTTTTCACCTGCCTGTCGCTCGCGGCACTCGCCGGCTGTGGAGGCGACAAAGAGGACACCGGCCCAGGCGCACGTGGCATCGACCGGCCCGTGCAGGTGACCACCCAAGTCGTGCAGCCGCGTGAATTCAGCGATAACCTCCGCGCGTTGGGCACCGTGCACGCGCGTGAAGCCGTCACGATCACTGCGAAGGTGAGCGAAACCGTGCAGCAGGTACATTTCGAAAGCGGCGATACGGTGGTGCGTGGTGCGCCGTTGGTGACGTTGTCCGGGCAGCAACAGCAGGCCGCATTGTCCGAAGCGCAAGCTGCCGCCAGCGAAGCCACGCGCATGTACAAGCGCCAGTCCGACTTGGCCGCGCAGCAGTTGATCGCGCGTGCATCGCTGGATACCCAAGGCGCCACGCGCGATGCCGCCAACGCCCGCGTCGCGCAGATCCGTGCACAACTTGGCGACCGCGTGATCCGTGCGCCGTTTGCGGGCGTGCTCGGTATCCGTAAAGTCAGCCCGGGCGCGCTGGTTACGCCAGGCACGGCGATCGCGACGCTCGACGATATCGCCCGGGTCTACGTCGACTTCCCGCTGCCGGAAAGTGACCTGGCCCTCGCTGGTGTTGGGCAGCGCGTGAGTGGCGGTAGTGCCAGTTGGCCGGGCCGCAGTTTTGATGGCACCGTTTCAGCCATTGATTCACGCATAGATGCGGCAAGTCGCGCGCTCACTGTCCGCGCCGATTTTCCGAATCCGGATAAAGCCCTGCGCCCGGGCATGCTGGTCGAAGTCAGCGTGCATCGCGCAGAGCGTCAGGCGCTGTTGCTTCCGGAAATCGCGGTGGTCCAGGTCGGCGGCAAGACCTTCGTGTGGCGTGTCGATACGCAGGGCAAGGTCGCGCAGGCAGACGTGACGATCGGCGCGCGCCACGATGGCCTGGCCGAAGTTCTAACCGGGATCTCGGCTGGCGACCGCATCGTAGTGGAAGGCACCGGCAAGCTGCGTCCAAGTGCGACCGTGCAGGACGATGCTGCCAAAGCGGCCAACCCAGACGCTTCCGAAAAGAAGCCGGGCTGACCGAGCATGCGCCTGTCTGATATCTCAATTCAGAGACCGGTCTTCGCGACCGTGTTGAGCCTGTTGTTGGTGGTGCTGGGGATCATGTCGTTCTCGCGGCTGACATTGAGAGAACTGCCAGCGATCGACCCGCCGATTGTTTCGGTGCGTGTCGACTATCCCGGCGCATCCGCCAGCGTGGTCGAAAGTCGGGTCACCCAGCCGCTGGAAGATGCACTGGCCGGAATCGAGGGCATCAACACCATCGATTCGCGCAGCCAGAACGGCAGTTCTTCGATCAGCATTGAATTTCTCGCCAGCCGCGATGTGGAAGCTGCGGCCAACGACATCCGCAATGCGGTCAGTCGCGTCGCCGATCGCATGCCGGACGAAGCGCAAGCGCCGGAAATCAGCAAGGTCGAAAGCGACTCCGACGCGATCATCTGGTTCAACCTGCGCTCGTCCACGATGGACACGCTGCAGCTCACCGACTACGCCAATCGCTATGTGGTGGACCGTTTCTCCAGTCTGGAAGGTGTCGCCCAGGTACGCATGGGTGGTGGCCAGCGCTATGCGATGCGGGTCTGGCTGAACGGTGACCAGCTTGCAGCGCGCGGACTGACTGCAGCCGACGTGGAAGCGGCCCTGCGTTCCGAGAACGTAGAGCTGGGCGCGGGTCGGATCGAGTCGACCGACCGCGACTTCATCCTTCGCGTAGCGCGTGATTACACCAGCGCTGACGCTTTCGCGCAGATGCCCATTGCCAAGGGCGCCGATGGTTACGTGGTCAAGCTGGGCGATGTTGCCAAGGTCGCGCTGGAGTCGGTGGAGCGGCGTTCCTACTACCGCAGCAATGGCGAACAGGCGATGGGCCTTGGCATCGTCAAGACATCGACCGCCAACAGCCTGGATGTTGCCCGCACGGCCCAGGAAGAAGCCAAGCGGATCGGTGCCACGTTGCCGCAAGGCACTGACATCTACGTGGCCTTCAACAGCACGTTGTTCATCGAGGCCGCGGTCGAACGTGTCTATGAAACATTAGTGGAAGCCATCGTCCTGGTACTGCTGGTGATCTGGCTGTTCCTTGGCAGTATGCGTGCGGCATTGATTCCGGCGCTGACGGTGCCGGTGTGCCTGATCGCATCGTTCATCGCGCTGTATGTGTTCGGATTTTCGATCAACTTGCTGACCTTGCTTGCGCTGGTGTTGTGTATCGGGTTGGTGGTGGACGATGCGATCGTGGTGGTGGAGAACATCCAGCGCCGGGTTGACTTGGGTGAGCCTGCGCTGGTGGCTGCAAAACGCGGTACCAAGCAGGTCGCCTTCGCGGTCATCGCGACCACGGCCGTTTTGATTTCGGTGTTCCTGCCGGTCGGATTCCTGCAGGGCAATACCGGCAGGCTGTTCCGCGAACTGTCCGTGGCGTTGGCGGCGGCAGTTGCAATCTCTGCGCTGGTGGCGCTCACGCTGACGCCGATGATGGCGTCCAAGTTGTTGCGCCCGCACAGCGGTCCGCATGCGGTGCATGGCAACCCGGTCAGCGAGTGGCTCAACGGCAAGTTCCAGACCATGGCCGGCCGCTATCGCGGCGTGCTTGATCGCCACGTACATCGGATCTGGTTGTTCGGTGCGCTGATGCTGGCCGCGCTGGCGGCATCGTTTTTCCTGTTCAAGTTGCTGCCAAGCGAGTTGGCGCCTGCGGAAGACCGTGGTTCGTTCCAGTTGTCGATGGACGGGCCGGAAGGTGCCGGCTTCGATTACACCGTCAAGCAGATGCAGAAAGTCGAGGCGATCCTGGCCACGCAGATCGGCGATGACAAACCGATCATCCGCGCCAATCCACGCGTACCCGGCAGCTGGGGGGCAAGCGAGGAAATGCACACTGGCCGCGCCAGCATCTTCCTGCAGCCATGGGACAAGCGTTCGCAGTCGACTGCGGAAGTCGCCGATGACTTGCAGAAGGCATTCGCAGGCATGACCAGCGTGCGCGTGCGCACGCAGGTTGGCGGTGGCTTGGTGCGCACGCGTGGGCAACCGTTCCAGCTGGTGCTGGGCGGCCCGGATTATGCCGAGCTGGCGAAGTGGCGCGACATCATGCTTGCCAAGATCGAGGACAACCCCGGTCTGGTCGGTGCCGATTCGGACTACAAGGAAACCCGCCCGCAAATGCGGGTCAAGGTTGATCGTGCGCGTGCATCCGACCTAGGGGTGTCGCTCGGGAATATCGGTCGCGCACTGGAGACCATGATGGGTGGGCGACGCGCCACCACCTTCGTCGACAATGGCGAGGAATATGACGTCGTATTGCAGGCCGAGCGTGGTGCGCGCTCATCCACCGCCGATCTGGGCGCGATCCAGGTGCGTGCGCGCAATGGCGAATTGGTGCCGCTGTCGAATCTGGTGACGTTGCAGGAAATCGCGGAGCCCGGCTCGTTCAACCGCTTCAACCGGTTGCGTTCGATCACGATTTCAGCCGGCCTTGCACCCAATTACAGATTGGGCGATGCAGTGGAGTGGGCACAACATGAGGTCGCGACGTCGTTGCCGGATTACGCCCAGGTCAGCTGGAAAGGTGAAGCACGCGAGCTACAGCAATCGGGCGGTGAAGTACTACTGACGTTCGCATTGGCCTTGTTGATCGTGTACTTGGTGCTGGCGGCGCAGTTCGAGAGCTTCCTGCATCCATTGGTCATCATGCTGACCGTGCCACTGGGCGTGTTGGGCGCACTCATCGGTTTGTGGATCAGTGGCGGCACGCTCAATTTGTTTTCGCAAATCGGCATCGTGATGCTGGTCGGGCTGGCGGCGAAGAACGGCATCCTGATCGTGGAGTTCGCGAATCAACTGCGCGACGAAGGCCGCAATATCCACAATGCCATCGTCGAATCATGCGCAATCCGCCTGCGTCCCATCCTGATGACTTCGATCGCCACGGTCATGGGCGCCTTGCCGCTGGTCATCGCTGGTGGGCCGGGCTCGGCCAGTCGTGCCACGATTGGCGTTGTTGTCATTTCAGGGGTAATGGTCTCGACCTTTTTGTCCCTGTTCGTGGTGCCGGCGTTTTATTCATTGCTGGCGCCCTTCACGCACTCGCCCGATGCGCTCAAGCAGCAACTCGAAATATTGGAAGCAAGTACACCGGAGGTAGCTGCACATGACTGAGCGCGAATCACCATGGAAAACGCGTGCACCGCGTGACGTAAACAAGCCGCGCCAGGCGCCGACACGCCAGACGCGCCAAGACCAGCCCGTGCGCGACCAGCCCGTGAGTCAGGAGCGTTCGCGCCACGAGCGTACATATCAAGAGCCGGCACCACGTGTCTACCGTGAGCGGCCGCTGGTGGTTGAACCTGACGCAGCGGATGCGCCGCAAGGCGAACGTCGCAATGTTGAACTTCGTATTCATGGCATGAATGCGCTCACCGCCGTGTTTGCAAAACGACCACAGGCGATTCGCAAGCTATATTTGCTGGAAGCACGCATCCCGCACCTGCAGCCCTTGATCAAGTGGTGCGTGGCCAATCGTATTGGCTATCGCGTGGTGGAAGACGGTGACCTGCAGAAGCTCGCCGCCAGTTCCCATCACGAAGGCGTTGTCGCTGATGTGCTGCGCGCGGAACCTGAGCCGCTGACTACTTGGTTGCGCGATCTACCCGAAGGCCCGCATTGCGCATTGTGGCTGGATGGCGTGGGCAATCCACACAACCTGGGTGCGATCCTGCGTAGCGCCGCGCACTTTGGTGTTACTGCTGTGTTGTTGCCGAAACATTCGACGCTGGCGATGTCGGGTGCGGCCGCGCGCGTCGCTGAAGGTGGTGCCGAAATGGTGCCATTCGTGCGACTGGGTCGCGACGACAACGCAATCGCACAACTGCATGGTGCGGGCTTCCAGCTTGCCGCGACCGTCGTGCGTGGCGGCAGCGATTTGTTCAAGGCCACGCTGCCGCAGCGGCTGGTCTATGTGCTTGGCGCGGAAGGTGAAGGCATGTCGGGCGAACTCACGTCGACATGCGATCTCAAGCTATCGATCCCGGGCAGCGGCGCAGTGGACAGCCTGAACGTCTCTGCCGCAGCGGCGGTGCTGTTGTCACAGTGGGCGAGCAGCGTTCAGTAGCAGCAATCCAGGGCGGGCCTTGGCCCGCCCTGGGTCACAGCAAAATCTTACTTGCCGGCGTCAGCCGGCTTCGGCGCACTGCCGAAATCTCCTTGCGCATCGGCCGACAGGTATGCAAACACCGCGTACGCGGCCACGTTCTGCGCCAGTGCCTGTGGGTCGATCTTGTCCAGCGTATCGTCAGGCGTGTGGTGGTAGTCGAAATAGTCGGTGCCATCCTGCGCCAATCCGGCACAGGCCATGCCGAGTGCGGCAATGGGACCCACGTCCGGACCGCAGCCTTCTCCATCGGTACGCCATTCGATGCCTAGCGGTTCAAGCGCAGAGGCGATCTGTCCCAGCGCCTGCTTGGCATAGTCCGGCACCTTGGATTGGAACGCATAGATGCGTCCCGCCCCGAAATCACTTTCCGCACCGATCTGGTGGTTGCGGATAGTGCCCGCCTGCGACTTGGCGTAGGCAACGCCGCCATGCAGTCCCTGTTCTTCGTTGGCGAAGGCGATCACGCGAATCGTGCGCGCCGGTCGCTGTGCCTTGGGCAGGGTGCCGATCAAATGTCCTGCCGCCATGGTGATGCCGACGCCAGCGGCATCATCAATCGCGCCCGTGCCCTGGTCCCAAGAATCCAGGTGGCCACCGATCACCACGACTTCGTTCGGCTTGCCGCGCCCGGTGATTTCACCGATCACGTTCTGGGAGGTGTATTCGCCGTTCCAGCCGCAATCCAGTGCGATACGCAGCCGCACAGGTCCAAGCGCCAGCAGGCGCGTGAGCTGTTGCGCGTCCGGCAAGCTGAGTGAGGCGGCGGGGATTGGCGTCAGGCCCTCCTCGTAACGGGTGATACCGGTATGCGGATTGCGATGCAGGTCGGTGCCCGCCGAACGCATGATGTAACCCGCTGCGCCGGCACGGATTGCCGCGGATGGACCTCGCGTACGGATGCGGGATCCATCGCCGTAGCCGGAACCATCACGTGCGCGCGTCATCGTGTGGTCAACGTAAGCGATCTTCCCGGACAACGAGCCCACCGACGCAGCTTCCAGTGACGCCAAGTCGGCAAAGCGCACGATCTCGCCTTCTACCGTGCCGCCTGGGCTGCCGCCGAGCGCGGTGGCCGTCAATGACTGGCTGGAGCCTCCGAGTACCTGTACGGATTCGCTGCGGCGCTCCCACTTCGGAAAGGTGACAGGCTGGGTCCAGACCTTGTCGTAACCGAGTGCCTTGAACTTCGCCTTGGCCCAGGCGACCGCGCGGGAATCTGCTTGGCTGCCGGCCATGCGTGGTCCAACTTCGGTAGTCAACGACGCCACCACTTTCCAGCCGGTGTCGTCCTTCAATGCTTGTTCACGCAACTGGCCAGCCGTGGTTAACGCAGCATCGCCGATCTTGGTGGCTTGTTGCTGGGCGTGCAGCGGGCCACTGAGGGCGACGGCAAGGGCAAGCAGCAGGGCAGTACGGCGCATCGCGCGAACTCCTAAGTGAGAGGTTATGGACGAAGCGCCCAAACGAGAAAAGCGTGGCGCAGAAACGATTGAACCTCGAGCGTATCAGCCCGCGGTTCCAATGCGCTGTGCCGGTGGTCATGCCGGCCGCGTAATACTTACTTCCGGAGCGAATCGCGGATATCGCGCAGCAGCAGAACCTCTTCCGACGGCTCAGCCGGGGCCGGGGGCACTTCTTCTTGCTTGCGTTGCACGCGGTTGATCACCTTGACCACCATGAAGACGGCCATCGCGATGATCAGGAACTGGATCATCGTGTTGAGGAATTCCCCGATACCGATCGCTACCGCCGGTACCGCTTCACCCGCCGCGTTCACCGTTGCGTCTTTGAGGGTGATGACCCATTTCGAGAAATCGACTCCGCCAATCAGCAATCCTATTGGCGGCATGATGATCTTGTCGACAAATGCGGTGACGATCTTGCCGAACGCCGCGCCGATGACCACGGCAACCGCCAAGTCGACCACGTTGCCCTTGGCAATGAAATCCTTGAACTCGCCGACCATGCTCATGCGTGCTTCCTTTTCTTGGCGATGCTTTTCATAGCGGAGATCCTTTCTATTTCGGCAGGTGAGTTCTGCGGCAAAAAATCACGTATTGCGTGATGGCTGGATGCAGCCATGCAATTCGAGCAACTTGCCCAGACTTGCCACATAGCAATCACCAACCTGCAACGGGCCGACGCCAGCCGGTGTGCCCATGAATATCAAATCGCCCGCGCACAGCGCATAGAGCTTCGACAGCTCATGCAGGATGTCGCCGACATCCCAGATCAGGTCTGAAAGTTGGCCATGCTGGCGGGTCTCGCCATTGACCTGGAGGCTGAGGTCCAGTGTGGTGTAGTCACCGATTTCCGCAGCGGGTATTAGTGCGCTGACTGGCGCAGAGTGATCAAACGCTTTACCCGTATCCCATGGCAGGCCCTTGGCTTTGGCAGCGGCCTGCAAGTCGCGCCGGGTCAGGTCCAGGCCGATGCCGTAGCCGAATACCAATTCAATCGCAGCATCGGGCGTGAGCACGCTGGCAGGTGCGTCAAGGCCGAGTGCAACTACCAGTTCGACTTCATGGTGTAGCTCGCGGGTCCCTGGCGGGTATGGCACCTGCCCATCGATGACGATGGCATCGGCGGGTTTGCAGAACAGGACGGGCGAGCCGCGACCCTCTTTCGATGCCGGTGCAGCCGCGCCCATTTCGCGCGCATGGTCAGCGAAGTTGCGACCGACGCAATAGATCCTGCGGACCGGAAAATCCCCAAGCGCATTACCGCTGACATCGCGGACAGGGATCCGTGGCGTCGCCGCGGCAGTGATCAGGTCAGCCACTCAGGGGGCCAGCGGAAGCTCGGGCTTGGATAGCACGCGGTAGTTGCCGGGGATCGGGTCGCCGTGGGCAATGGGTTTGTTGCGTTGCTTCCATAGGCGCACCAGCAAGCCGACGGCCAGCATCGCGATGCCGACGAATACGCTCACGAACAACAAGCCCAGCAAGAGGGCCACGCCGACTCCGCCCAGCACCATGCGCAGGATGCGGTGGCGCGGCCTGCGCGGCGCCTTGAACGGGTCGAAGCGAAAGCCTTGGAACGTACGGGCACGGAAGACGGACATCGAGGTTGGATTCCCGAGGCGCATAGGCGCCACATGACACAATGGTGACAAGTATCGAACGGGTTGGGATTCCAATTGTGAGTAGTTCGTTAAATGGCGATGAGGTCGACACTACGCACGCGGCCTTGTTGCGCGTTGAGAGCGTGGCGTTGGATGGCTTGCATGAGATAGAGGCCGTGCTGGATGGCGATGCAGAATCGCTGATCGTGCATCGTGATGCTGCCGGCGAAGTACGGGCATGGCTCAACGTGTGTCCGCATGCCGGCCGTCGCCTGGATTGGGCTCCCGGCGAATTCTTGCGCAGCAAGGAAGGTCTGCTGGTGTGTGCGGTGCATGGAGCGAGTTTCGAGCTTGCGAGTGGCGAGTGCGTGGCTGGCCCATGCCGTGGTGAGCACCTGCGCCAAGTCGCAGTGCATTGCGTGGATGGCGAAGTGCGACTCGGCGACGCACCGAACACTGCGTCGTGATCGTGCCGCGCTTCAAGTGGCAACACGTCAATAAAGCAAGTTGATCATGATCACGATAATCGTGGTGTAGACCAAGGTCAGTGGGCCACCCGTGCGCCACATGTCGCGCATCGTGTAGGCGGCGGGGCCGGTGATCATCGAGATCGATGGGTTGGATGCGGTGATGAAGTTGTTGGACGCGGACAGCGCCACGATCAGCGCGAATGCCGTTGGATTCCCACCTACCGCCAGAGCCAGGCTGATGGCCAAAGGCACCATGACAATGGTCGCGCCAACATGGCTGATCACCAGCGAGAACGCGGTGGTGAACAGCGCCAGTGCCAGTTCGATCAGCCAGATCGGGATGCCTTGCGGCAGGCGGTCGATGCTGTGGCCGGCCACCCAAGCGGCGGCGCCGCTGGAATCCATCGCCCAACCCAGCGGAATCAGGCACGCCATCAGGAATACGGTCTTCCAACTGATCGCGGCGTAGGCCTCGTCCATCTTCAATACGCCGCTGACCAGCATCCCGGCGACACCGGTCATCAGCGCGATCGAGGTGGGAATGCGCGACGACAGTGCCAGCAGCATGCTCACCGCAAAAATCGCCATGGCGATCTTGAATTTGTGCGGGCGCTGCTCACCCTTCGGGTAATCAGTCACGACGACAAAGTCGCGGCTCTTGGCTGCCTCGGCCAAGTCTGTCCAGATGCTGTGCATGACCAGCATGTCGCCACCGCGAATTGCGATGTTGCGCACGTCTTCGCGCAAGACTTGCTTGTCGCGGTTGATTGCCAGCAGGCTGATGCCTGCATGCTTGCGCAATTGCAGGTCGGCTTGGGTCTTGCCGATGAATTGCGAGGTCGGTGGCACAACGGCTTCAGAAATACCGGCGCGGCTGGGATTGAACAGGTCGCCAAACGTGCGCAGTCGGCTCGACAGGCGCAGGAAATTGTTCTGGGCGAAGTCGGTGACCTGCTGGTGTGGACCCATTACACCAATCACGCTGCCGACCCAGATGCGTGCATCCGCCGGCGGTGCAAGGCGTGATTCATTGCCCGTCAGCAGGGCTAGCATGAGTGGCGAACCGTGCCCGGCCTCGGCCTCGCCGACGCTCATGCCGACCAGCGGACTATCGGCGCTGACGGTGAGCTCATAGACGTCGCCATCAATGCCGTACGCGCGCGTGAAGTAGCTCTGGGTGCGCGCCGGGGTGACTGCCTCGTCCACGTCCTCGCGCAACAGTTTGCTGCCGAAGAAATGGAAATAAAGGAGCGAAGCGGCCAGCAGCGCAAGCCCGATCGGCAGAGGCGCGAACATCTTGAGCGGTTCCAGCGTCGCCGCACCCGAAGGCATGTTGGCATTGGCCGATACCAGCAGGTCATTGAGCAAGATCAGTGGCGAGTTGCCGACCATGGTCAGGCTGCCACCCATGATGATCGCCGCCGACATCGGCATCAGCAGCTTGGACAGGCTGATGCCGGTGCGCGCCGCGAGGCGAGAGGCGACCGGCAGGTAAAGCGCGGTGACCGAGGTGTTCTGGATGATTGCCGAGTTCAGGCCGGCGACGCCCGATGCCAGCAGCAGCAGCCGTTGTTCAACCCCGTTCGCGCGCCGCAACAGCCAGCTGGCCAAGCGGTTGAGCGCGCCGGTGCGGTCCAGTCCCGCGCCCAGGATCATGGTCGCTATGACATTCATCACCGCGCCGGAGGAAAAGCCGCCAAACAAATCTTCTGGCGCAATCAGGCCGGTCAGGCCCAGCACCACCAGCACCACCAACGCAACCACATCGGCGCGAATACGCTCGAACAGAAACATCGCCATGGTGAATCCCACCAAGCCCAGCACCAGTTGCATGTCGGTGGTGAGGGTGAGGGTGGTATCCATTTTGCGACGCTTGTTCCCTGTATTAAGTCGGCAAACGCCGGATCAGCAGCGGTCGTACAGAAGATCCCAAACACCATGGCCAAGTTTCTGGCCACGGGTCTCGAAATGCGTTTGCGGGCGCCAGTCCGGTCGTTCCACCGAGCCGCGCGGGCCGGCACGATTGACGATACCCGGCGTTGCATCCAGCACATCCCACATCTGCTCGGCATAGTCGTGCCAATCAGTGGCGAGGTGCAAGCGGCCATCCACCGCAAGCTTGCGCACCAGCAGCGCCGCGAACCCTGAGTTCACCAGCCTGCGCTTGTTATGGCGCTTCTTGTGCCAGGGATCCGGGAAGTAGATGCGCACTTCGTCCAGCATGCCATCGGCGATCTCGTGCTCAAGTACTTCGACCGCATCGTGGTGATAGATGCGGACATTGCCGGCGTCGTCATCGGCCAGCGCATTGAGTAGCCGTCCTACGCCAGGCGCATGCACTTCTATGCCGATGTGGTCGCGCGCCGGATCAAGCCGCACGGAGAACCGCAGTGCCTCGCCATTGCCGAAGCCTATTTCAACGATGCGCTTCACATCGCGTCCGAAGACGGAATCGAAGTCGCGTGGCGCGCCACTGTAGTCAAGGCCAAAACGCGGCCAGAGCTCATCGAATGCACGCTGCTGTGCATCGGTAAAACGGCCCTGGCGCAGCACGAAGCTGCGTACTTTGCGTTGGCCTTCGGTCATCGTGAACGGCTTTGGTGGAACCTTGCCACCAGCGCTCGAGAACGGATCGGTCATCTCAGCCGATCAATCCATCAATCGGCGACGAGGCACTGGCGAAGCGCTTGCGCGGGATGCGACCGGCAAGGAATGCCTCGCGCCCAGCCTCGACGGCCTTGCGCATGGCGCTGGCCATCAGTACCGGATTTTTTGCGCCGGCAATCGCGGTGTTCATCAGCACGCCATCGCAGCCGAGCTCCATCGCGATGGCCGCGTCCGAAGCCGTACCGACGCCGGCATCGACAATGATCGGCACCTTGGCGCTTTCGATGATTTCGATCAGGTTGTATTTGTTCTGCACGCCCAGACCCGAGCCGATCGGCGCGGCTAGTGGCATCACCGCCACGCAACCGATTTCCTCCAGCCGCTTGCACAGGATCGGGTCGTCGCTGGTGTAGACCATCACGTCGAAGCCGTCCTTCACCAGGATCTCGGCGGCGAGTAGCGTGGCCACCACATCGGGATAGAGCGTGCGCTGGTCGCCCAGTACTTCAAGCTTCACGAGGTTGTGGCCGCCAAGCAGCTCACGCGCCAGCCGGCAGGTACGCACCGCATCGTCGGCGGTGTAGCAGCCGGCCGTATTGGGCAGGATGGTGTAACGATCGGGCGGGAGCACGTCGAGCAGGTTGGGCTCACCCGGATTCTGTCCGATGTTGGTTCGGCGAATCGCGACCGTGACGATCTGAGCGCCGGCAGCTTCAGTGGCGGTGCGCGTCTCGTCCAGGTTCTTGAACTTGCCGGTGCCGGTCAGAAGGCGCGAAGAATAAGCTTTGCCGGCGATGTGGAGCAGGTCGGATGTCTGTGTCATCCACATATTATTGCTGATGGATCAGCCACCGCCTAACGCGTGCACGATTTCCACGCGGTCGCCGTCTTCAAGCCGATGTTGCGGATGTTGCGCGCGCGGCACGATGGCGCCATTGACCTCGACAGCGACGCGGCGTTCGCCAAGACCCTCGCGCGCCAGCAGGGTTGCGATGGTGGTGCCGGGTTCGGTTTGGCGCGTTTCGCCATTGAGCTGGATTTGCATGTGATCATTTTGGCCCGAAATGGCTGCCGCGCGTGCGGCGGCGCAACTTGTGACCGTTAGAATTTCGTGAAACCATCGGCGCCATCCGGCGTCGTACTGTCGCTGCAAAAAGCGTTTTTGCGCAGCATCGATCACCTGAACCCTGCCCCCTCCGAGAAACGCCATGAAAACCAAATTCTCCCGTACCGTGCTGGCTGCCGCCCTGGCTCTGGCCGCGATGCCGCTATACGCGCAGAGCCAGCCGACCTTCACCCAGACCGTGTTTTTTGGAGACAGCTTGACCGACTCTGGGTTCTACCGGCCCTTCCTGATCCAGACGCAGGGGCCCTCAGCAGGGTTGGTCGGGCAGTTCACGACAAATCCCGGCTTGGTCTGGGCCCAATTTCTGGCCGACTTCTATGGAACGGATGCCAGCCCGGCCTGGGGCCTGACCACGACCGGCATCGCACCCGGAACCGGCACCAACTATGCGGCTGGCGGCGCGACCTTCAAGGCCGGCCCGGGCTTCCCGCCGACGCCGCCAACCCAGTTCGCACCGACCATTCCAACGCAGGTCGCGGCCTATCTGGCTGGTAATGGCGGCGTTGCCGACCCCGGTGCGTTGTATACCGTGTGGGGTGGCGCCAACGACCTGTTCTTTCATTTGAATGGGCTGAGTACGCAGGCGCAGTTCCTTGGAGCGGCGGGCACGGAAGTGGCTTTAGTCGGAACCCTCAGCCAAGCCGGCGCCCGCTACATCCTGGTGCCAACGGTTCCGGACGTGGGGCGTACCCCGTTTGGCTTGTCTCAAGGGGCCGCAGGTTCTGCCGGCATTACTGCACTGGTGCAGGCCTACAACCAGACCCTGTTTGGCGGGTTGGCTGCTGCGAACCTGCGTGTGATACCGCTTGATACGTTCAACTTCATTCGTGAAATTTCCAGCGCCCCGGCAACCTATGGTTTGAGCAACGTGACCGGCATGGCCTGCGTCGGCGTGCCCTCTTCGTTGGTGTGCAATCCGGCGACGACGGTTCCAGGTGGCGCGGAATCCTATGCATTCGCCGATTCCGTGCATCCCACCACCGCCGCGCACAGGCTGCTTGGCCAGTTCGCGGTTTCGGTGATCGAAGGGCCGCGCCAGATCGCGATCCTGCCCCATTCCGAGGCGACCATTGGCCGCGCTCGCACCGAAATGCTGGCGACCGGCCTGGGCAATCGCCCGGAAAAAGACGGTATGCGCTGGTGGGCGAGTGTCCTTAATACCAACCAGCGTTTCGGGCGAGACGGCACTGCAAACAGTTTCGATGGCGATGCGCCCAGCCTCAATGGCGGCGTGCAACGGGCCGCCGGTAACGTGACTTACGGCGCGTTCGGTGCCTACGGCAAGGCCGACATGGACTGGGGCCTGCGTCGCGGCAACTTCAAGCAGACCGATACAACCTTGGGCGGTTTCGTCGGCTGGTATGGCGATGGCCCATGGGCGAATGCACAGCTGAGCTACACCTGGCTCGACTTCGACATCCAGCGCGACATCGTGCTCGGTCCGGCAGTGCGTACTCACTACGGATCCGCCAACGGCCGCAACCTCACGGGCGCTGGCAGTGCCGGCTGGACATTTACCCATGGCAGGTTGAGCCAGGGCCCGTTGCTCAGCGTGGTGTCGCAGCGTATCGACGTGGACGGCTTCGCTGAATCCGATCCGACGATGTCTACCTCGCTTGCGTACATGGACCAGTCGTTCGATTCGATGGTCGCCAGTGCAGGTTGGCAGGCCAGCCTCGCACTGGGCGAACACATCACGCCTTATGCCAAGTTGACATGGGATCGCGAACTTGAGAAGCCGGCGGCCGAAGCGTTCGCAATGGCCCAGTCAATGTCGGGCACACAGCCTTATGCGGTTCCGGGTCTTGTGATTGATCGTGACTACGGCACCGTGCAGTTCGGCGTGCGCTCCGAACTGTTCGGACTGGACATGCAAACCGGAACCCGCATCACCGTCAACCAGAGCAATGGCAACAATGCATCGTTCTTCCTGACTGTCAGCAGCAAGTTCTAATTGCAGCCCATGGCGAGCGTGTGCGCGTGCGTTGCATGCGCCGCCGCGGGCGGCATAAACTTGATGGGTACGCGGGTGTAGCTCAATGGCAGAGCTGTTGCTTCCCAAGCAACTGACGAGGGTTCGATTCCCTTCACCCGCTCCAGATCGACAACGGCGGCACTCCTCATGGGGTGCCGCCGTTTGTTTTCCCGCATGCGTTCGAAGAATGACTGGCGAGGTGTTCCATGACCACGATCCGTACAGGTTGGCGCGAATGGGTGGCGTTGCCAATGTTGCAGCTGGCGCGGGTCCGGGCGAAGCTGGACACCGGTGCACGCAGTTCTGCGCTGCATGTGGAACGGCAATGGCGGTTCACCGAAGCAGGCGCGCCCTGGGTAGGCTTCGTAGTGCGGCCCTGTTCGCGCGGCAAGCTGGTGGAGGCGAC
The DNA here is from genome assembly GCA_038242955.1 of Lysobacterales bacterium. Taxonomy (GTDB): domain Bacteria; phylum Pseudomonadota; class Gammaproteobacteria; order Xanthomonadales; family Xanthomonadaceae; genus Thermomonas. The sequence continues at coordinate 26,809 of JBBSRO010000014.1, read as the reverse complement.
CGCTGCCATTGCCGATGAGCGCATCGTCACCGACTCCGGCGGGCACCGGACCCTGCGCGTGTTCGTGCGTACGCAATTGCGGCTAGCCGGCGTCGAACATGACATTGAAATGAACCTCGCCGATCGGTGCGGGATGCGCTTCCCGTTGCTGTTGGGGCGAACCGCATTGTCGGTGGGGTTCATGGTTGATCCCGCAGCCTCCTTCCTGCACCGGCGCAAACCCCGCACACCGCTTGTCGAAGCGCCGCACTCCCCCGGGCAACTCCAATGAAACTCGCGATCCTTTCCCGCAACAGCAAACTGTATTCCACGCGCCGGCTGCTTGAAGCCGCACGCAGTCGTGGCCATACAGCGCGCGTTCTTGATCCACTGCGCTGCTATATGCGGATCAGCACCGAAGGTTTCGAGATGCGCTACAAGGGCGCGAACATCGCCAACTATGCGGCAGTGGTCCCACGGATCGGTGCCTCGGTCACCCGTTACGGCTGCGCGGTATTGCGCCAATTTGAATTGATGGGCAGCTTCACTCCGAACAGCGCCGCCGCCATCGCGCGTGCGCGCGACAAGTTGCGCTGCCATCAGTTGCTGGCGGCCGAAGGCATTGGCCTGCCAGTGACGGTGTTTGGCGACAATCCTGACGACACCGGCGATTTGCTGACGATGCTTGGGCCGCCTCCGCACGTGATCAAGCTCAACGAGGGCACCCAGGGTGCAGGCGTGATGCTGACCGAGAAGTTGTCTGCCTCGCGGGGGGTAATCGAAACATTGCGCGGCTTGTACGCGCACTTCTTGGTGCAGGAGTTCATTGCCGAAGCGAAGGGCGCCGACCTGCGTTGTTTCGTGGTTGGCGACCAAGTGGTCGCGGCGATGTCGCGGCATGCCCCGAAGGGCGACTTCCGTTCCAACCTGCACCGCGGCGGCACTGCCAAGGCCGCGCGCGTGAGCAAGGCGGAAATCGCCACGGCGGTGCGGGCTGCACAAGTGCTTGGCTTGGGCGTGGCAGGCGTCGACCTGATTCGCTCCAAGCGTGGACCGCTTGTATTGGAGGTCAATTCATCGCCTGGACTCGAAGGGATCGAGCGCGCGACAGGCGTCGATGTAGCTGGCCACATCATTAGCCATGTGACGTTGGAGGGCGGAATGGGCACCAAGCGCACACGTAATACGGATTTGACGGACTCTTGATTGGACAGCCGATATTGTTTCAACGTGGCGCTACTTCTAACAAGCAAGCGCGGTAAACATGTCAGCAAGGCCTGATTTTGGGCTCAGGCGGATCCACCGCCTGAGTCTTCGTTTCTCTAGATCTGCAGCAGTCGGGCGCAACCACACGGCCGCCTGCCGCGCGCTGTGCCAGAATCATGGAATCGTTGTAAAAATTTGAATGTTGAACCCTAGACGCGGGTGCAGGTCAGACAGCTGACAGCATCCGTGCTGCAAGCCCCCGTAAGGAAAACCCTGCATGCGCATCCTGGTCATTGAAGACAACCCCGACATCGCCGCCAATCTCGGCGATTACCTGGAAGAGCACGGACATACCGTGGATTTCGCCGCTGATGGCGTGACCGGGTTGCACTTGGCCGTCGTGCACGAATTCGATGCCATCGTGCTGGATCTCAACCTGCCCGGCATGGATGGACTTGAGGTATGCCGCAAGCTGCGCAATGAAGCGCGCAAGCAGACGCCGGTGTTGATGCTGACCGCACGCGACTCGCTGGACAACAAGCTGGCCGGCTTTGATTCCGGCGCGGACGACTACCTGGTCAAGCCGTTCGCGCTGCAGGAAGTCGACGTGCGCCTGAACGCACTGGCCCGACGCGGCCGCGGCCCGCAGCTGCGGATACTCAACGTGGGCGAGCTGGAGTTCAACCTTGACACGCTGGAAGTGCGCCGCGAGGGCAAGTTCCTGCAGCTAAACCCGACCGGGCTGAAGATCCTGCAGTCACTGATGGAGGCCTCGCCTGCGGTGGTCACCCGACAGGAATTGGAGACTCGCGTGTGGGGCGAGGAGCTCCCGGATTCGGACTCCCTGCGCGTACACATCCATGGCCTGCGCGCGATGATCGACAAGCCATTCGCAACGCCGATGATCCAGACCCGACATGGCATCGGCTACCGGATTGCCGTGCCAGATGTCGAAGGCTGATCTAAAGCCGCAAAAGGCGCCGCGCAGCCGCCGGCGGCTGCGTACCCGCATCATCGTAATCTTCACGCTGTTGGGTTTCTGCCTGACCGCGTTGTTTGCCTATTCCACGACGTTGTTGCGTACCCGTGTCGAAAACCAGCTGCTTTCGGACGCATTGAATCGCAACATCGACGCCTATGCCGGTGCGTTTCAGCGCGATCCAAACAACACTACCTTCTCGTTCGAGGGTGTGAAGGGTTATGTCTTTGCTCGCCGAAAATTCGGCAATATTCCGGAGGAATGGCAAAAGCTGCCCGACGGCATCTATGAAACTCCGGGCATGGAAAATGGTCAGCCATTCGTATACAAAGTAGCCGTGCGACGCACGCCGGACCATGCTTTCTTCCTGGCCTATGACCTTACCCAGACCTTGCATGGCCAAGAACAACAGACACGCCTGCTGATTGCGGCAGTACTTGCGTTCACACTGTTGGCCTACCTGCTGGGTTGGTGGTCGGCGGCACGGGTGATGGCACCAGTTTCCGACCTCGCCCAGCGCTTGCGGCACAGCGGCATGAGCTCGGATCCCGATGAATTGGCGCCCTATTTCGCCGAGGACGAAGTAGGTGAACTGGCCAAGGCGCTCGACGATTACGCTGGCCGCCTGACGGAAGTCGTGCAGCGCGACCGTGAGTTCAACGCCGATGTCAGTCATGAGTTGCGCACGCCGCTGGCGGTGATTCGTGGCGCGGTGGAGCTCCTGTTGTCCAAGCCCGATCTGGATGATCGCGCGCGCAAGCGCCTGCAGCGCATCGAGCGCGCCGAGCTGCAATGCACTGACCTGATCAGTGCCTTGCTGTTGCTGTCGCGCAACGAACGTGCAGTAGGCAATTGCGACGTGGCGAAGTTAGCCCGGCAACTGCTGGACAATCATCGCGCGCAGCTTGGTGACAGACCGCTGGAACTGCGCCAGGAAGGTGAGCCACAGTTGATGATCGATGCACCCGAATCAGCAGTGGCGGTTGCCTTGGGCAACCTGATCGGCAACGCAGTGAAATACACGCAGAGCGGCGACGTGGTGGTGCGCCTGAATTCCGATTCGGTGGAAGTCGTGGACTCCGGGCCCGGGCTCAGCGCGGAAGATGCGGCGCGTTTGTTCCAGCGTGGTTATCGCGGCACCCATGCAGGCCACTCGCAGGGTGGCGGCATCGGCCTGTCGATCGTGCGCCGCATCTGCACGCTGTATGGTTGGGATGTGCGGGTAAGGCCAGGCGATACGAAGGGCGTTGTTGCGACGCTCAGGTTCTCCGGCAGCAAGTGAAATGAAAGGGGAAGAGGGGACGGGGATTTAAGGCGCACCTGAACTCCCCGTCCCCTTTTCGTTCGCCCCGTTTCGTGAGGCCTTACGCGTCCAGCGGCTCCAGCCACCCATGTGTGTCAGGCGTACTGCCATCGAACAGCCCGAAGAACATCGACTGGATGCGCTGGGTCAAAGGACCGGGCTTGCCTGCGCCGACCTGGCGGCCGTCGACCGAGCGGATGGGCGTGATTTCGGCGGCGGTGCCACACATGAACAACTCATCGCAGAGATAGAGATATTCGCGAGGCAGGTCGCGCTCGACCACCTCAATGCCGTTGGCGCGTGCCAGTTGAATAATCGTGTTGCGGGTCAGGCCGTTAAGCAGCGCGGCGCTGACCGGGGTGGTGTGCAATGTGCCGTCGAAGACCAGGAACAGATTTTCGCCAGCACCTTCGCTCAGCAAGCCAGTGGACGCCAACGCGATGCCTTCGCCAAAGCCGAGCCGGCGCGCTTCGCGTGCGACCAGTTGCCCGGATAGATAATTGCCGCCCGCCTTTGCACCAGCCGGAATCGTGTTGGGCGCAAAGCGCTGCCAGCTCGACACGCAGGCATCGATTCCTTGTTCCAGCACGCCCTCGCCGAGATACGCGCCCATCGGCCACGTGGCGACGGCAACGTCGATTGGCGTGTCTGCGGACAGGCCAAACCCGCCGAGGCCACGGTAAGCCACTGGTCGCAAGTAGGCCTTGGAGAAGCCATTGCGCTTGATCACTTCGCGGCATGCGGCATTGAGCTCATCCACTGTGTACGGGATGACCATGTCGTAGATCTTGGCCGAGGCAAACAACCGACGGTTGTGATCGCTCAGGCGAAAGATCGCTGGGCCATGTGGCGTCTCGTAGCAGCGGATGCCCTCGAACACCGACGAGCCATAGTGCAGCGCGTGCGCCATCACGTGGGTGGTGGCTTCGGCCCATGGCTTGATGCTGCCGTTCTGCCAGATCCATTCGGGATATTGCATCGCCACCACTCCGGAAACAGGAAACGCTGATTTTGCCTGAATCCGCTGCGACTTGAGTTATTGCCGAACCCGCAGTCTCAGAAATGTACCCACCAACAGCCCATGTTCTTGCGCAGGCCGAACACCGTGCGGGAGGGGGTGCTGTTGTTGGAAAGCGTCTGTTCGACCCGCAGGCCTATCAGTCGCGGCTTGGTGGCAGGGCGCTGGATGATGGCGCCATTCTCATCGAATTCGATCATGCCGGCATACGGATCGCTGTAAGGGTCATAGCCACCTGCGTACATCGGCTGCACATCGACCAGCGGGCGACTGGAAATCACCCCCAGGCGCTCCATCAACCGGTACCCGCTGGAAGTGGAGGTGCCACTGAAATCGTACAGTCCGGCCAGCTGATTCACGTCACCCATCTGGATTGCATTTCCCACCGCATAAGTGAGGTCCTGCACACTGCGCGAGCAGCCACGATAGGCATTGTGGCCGAGGATACCGCCACTCTGGTTGATCCCGCTGGAGTACGTGCGTTCTGATGCACCAAGATCGGCGCATTGGCGATCGGTGAGGATCAGGGTGCCATCGGCAGCGGTGCAGCGGCGCACTTGTGCCTGCGCGGCATGCGGTATGCAAGCGGCCAGCAAGAGCAGGAGCGGCGCCAAGAGGGTGCGATGCATCCCACCAGCCTAACCGTGCTGACAGAGCCGGGGAAGTGGATCCAGTGTTGAGCGATCTGCAAGCATGATCTTCATTCATTAATCGCGGATCAGCGCAGGCGTTCGAGCACGGACAGTGTCGGCTTCGACAGATTCAAGGTGTAGAAATGCAACGCCGGTGCGCCGCCGGCTACCAAGCGCGTGCAAATGCCGGCAACGACGTCTGCCGCGAATGCGCGGATGCTGTCGGCGTTGTCACCATAAGCGCGCATGCGCTGTCCGATCCAGCGCGGGATCTCGGCGCCACAGCCTTCGGAGAAACGCTTGAGCTGGCTGAAGTTGGAGATCGGCATGATGCCGGGGACGATCGGTACCTCGATGCCGGCGGCGCGCACGTCGTCGACGAAGCGGAAGTAGGCATCGGCGTTGTAGAAATACTGGGTGATGGCGCCATTCGCGCCGGCATCAACCTTGGTCTTGAAGTTGCGCAAGTCAGCTAATGCGTCTTCTGCCTGGGGATGCGTCTCCGGATAGGCAGCGACTTCGATGTGGAAATGATCGCCGTGTTCGCTGCGGATCAATTCAACCAGTTCGTTGGCATAGCGAAGGTCGCCGCTGCGCGCCATGCCTGATGGCAGGTCTCCGCGCAACGCCACCACCCGGTCGCAGCCCAGCGCACGATAAAGCTTGAGCAGCGATCGGATTTCCTCACGGCTGCCGCCTACGCAGCTGATATGCGGCACACCTGACACGCCATGCTCACTGCGCAGCCGCTGCACGGTTTCCGGTGTGTGGCTCAGCGTCGAACCTCCAGCGCCAAAAGTGACCGACATGAACTGCGGGTCATGCGTCTTGAAGCGCTGCACGCTGCGGTCGAGTTGAGCGCGTTGCTCATCGGTCTTGGGCGGATAGAACTCGAAGCTAATTGGCAGCATGATCGGGATTCGGCGCGGCGGTGGCAACACTATATCGCTTCATCCGGATGAAAGGAATCAGACGACACGTGGTTCCCAACGCCGCCAAGTAAAACGGGCGCCCTGCGGCGCCCGTTGCATGCATTCAAGTTGGATGTTGCAAGAACTCAGTAGCGGTAATGCTCCGCTTTGTAAGGGCCATTGACCGAAACACCAAGATAGTCCGCTTGATCAGTGGTCAGCGTGGTCAGCTTCACGCCAATCTTCTCCAAGTGCAGGCGCGCCACTTCTTCGTCCAGGTGCTTGGGCAGGATATAGACCTTGTTCTCGTAGCTATCCTTCTTTTCCCACAAGTCGATCTGGGCCAATGTCTGGTTAGCGAATGAGTTGGACATCACGAAGCTCGGATGGCCCGTGGCGCAACCGAGGTTGACCAGACGGCCGTCGGCGAGCAGGAAGATCGCATTGCCGTTGCCGAACACGTACTTGTCGACCTGCGGCTTGATGTTGATCTTTTCGATGCCGGCCAGCGCATTCAGTGCGTCGACCTGGATCTCATTGTCGAAGTGGCCGATGTTGCAGACGATGGCCTGATCCTTCATCGCGGCCATGTGTTCGACGGTGATGATGTCCTTGTTGCCGGTGGTGGTGACGTAGATGTCGCCGCGGCCCAGCGTGGACTCAAGCGTGTTGACTTCAAAACCTTCCATCGCCGCCTGCAGTGCGCAGATCGGGTCGATCTCGGTGACCACGACGCGCGCACCGTAGTTGCGCAGTGACGCCGCGCTGCCTTTGCCAACATCGCCATAGCCGCAGACCACTGCAACCTTGCCGGCCAGCATCACGTCCATCGCGCGCTTCAGGCCGTCGGCCAGCGACTCGCGGCACCCGTACAGATTGTCGAACTTGGACTTGGTGACCGAGTCGTTGACGTTGATTGCCGGCACCAGCAGCTTGCCCTGTTCGGCGATCTGGTACAGGCGGTGCACGCCAGTGGTGGTTTCTTCCGATACGCCCTTCCAGTCCTTGACCACGCGGGTCCAGTAGCCGGGGCGTTCGATGGCCACACGCTTGAGCAGGGCCTTGATGACGCCTTCTTCGTGCGAAGCAGCCTTCTCATCAACCCAGGTCGAACCGTTCTCCAGCTCGAAGCCCTTGTGGATCAGCATGGTGACGTCGCCACCGTCGTCGACAACGAGCTCGGGGCCAGTCTGGGTGCCGTCGGCGAGGGTGAAGGTCACCGCGTCCAGCGTGCAGTCCCAATATTCCTCCAGCGATTCGCCTTTCCAGGCGAACACCGGCGTGCCAGTCACGGCGATCGCGGCGGCGGCGTGATCCTGGGTCGAGAAAATGTTGCAGGACGCCCAGCGCACGTCGGCGCCGATGTCCTTGAGGGTTTCGATCAGCACCGCGGTCTGGATGGTCATATGCAGCGAGCCGGTCACGCGCACGCCGTTGAGTGGCTTGCTGTCGGCATGCTTGCGGCGGATCGACATCAGGCCGGGCATCTCGTGCTCGGCGATATCGAGTTCCTTGCGGCCGAAGTCGGCCAACGAAATGTCGGCGATTTTGTAATCGCCATCGGTATTGAAGGTCTTGAGTTGCGCGTTCATGTTGTTGCTCCGGTTTCTGTGCTCGCCGTTTTAGGGAGCGGGGTGAATGCAAACCGGGCGCCGTTGTTGCGTCGAGATCCCGCCGAGCCTGATTCCGGCATGCTTTCAAAGCATCCGGATTTGCAGCGCCCCTCGGTGGGGTCGGAATTATATCGCAGGATCGCGATGGAAGGATGTGTCTCCATTCATGCGGGCGGTTCTCGCTAGTCCCTTCAGGCAGTGCCGTCCGCAAACTAGTCCGGACCTCGCAAACGCTTGGTGCCGCTCGTAGGGGCGCGGTGGATATCAGTGTGTTCGGGCGGTATTGCGCCACATCCAGCGGCCCCGACGTGTCGCTACCTCGGATCAGCGCCACGACATCCCCCTGCCACTCGTGAGAAGCTGAAGCTCTCTCGCAATCACGGGACAAGCGGGCTCAGGTGGACGCACGTCGGCTGACCTTCAATGGCGACAAGCGCCATCCACTGCCCAGCAAATAACGACATGGCGAAGATTCTTGCTTTGTTACTGCTTTGCGCGCTGTCAGCCACTACGTGGGCATCCCCCCTTGCTGTCCAGAAGGTCCTGCAGCAGCATCGGCTGCACGGGTTTACCTCGCCCGGGACTGCGATCGTGCAGCTTGAGGCCCTGCGCGAGGATGCAGGCCCCAGCGCGCCCTTGGAGTTGCGAGCGAAGTATCACAACGAGCTTGCGATGCTGTACATCAGTGCTGAAAACACCGCCAAGACCGAGGCGGAAATCCAGCAGCTCGGGCGCATGGCGACTGCAGAGCAATGCGATTCTTGCCGCTATTACAAGCTGATCCGGGAAGTGCACTGGGCCGTGCGCCGACAAGACGGACCTGCCGCCCAACGCCTGCTGGCACAGCTTGATGCGCTGCCTGCACCGACCGATCGCAACCTGGTGCAGGCACTCGAATACTGGCGTGGTGGTGTGTCTCAGACTGTCGGTGATCACGATCAAGCGATCATGCATGGGCTGCGCGCGGCGAAATTGGCACAGGAAGATGGCAATCCAGCTGAGCAAATTCGTTCGCTCAATCTGTTGCTGTTGGCCAACATTTCAAGACGTGACCTGAAGCTTGCCGCCCAATTTTCGGATGAGGCCTACGCGCTGGCTGAAAAAATTGGTTTCACGTACATGAAGGCCTATGTGCGCGCCAATCAGGCATGGATCTATTCACTGGCCAATGAGCCGGAAAAGCAATTTCAGGCGCTCACGGACGCGTTGCGGATTGCGCGCAGCCAGCCCGGCATGGCCGACGTGGAGTTGATCAATCTGATCAATCTTGCGGAGTATCACGGCAGCCGCAAGGACTTCCGGCAGGCGGCCGATCTGGCTAGCGAGGCGATCAGTCTCGCAGCTCAGCAGGGCAAGCCCAACGCGAAGGCGATCGCGATGTTGCTCTTGGGCAACGCGCAGGTGGAACTCGGTGACGTTGATCGCGGCCTTGCCGCGATGCAGGCGTCTATAGCGCTACTCGAGTCGCTAGACGCGACCAATTATGTGATCGACTCAACCAACCAGCTCGCAAATGTCTACGAGAAACTGGGTCGCGACGGTGAAGCGTTGTCTACTTTGCGCAAAGCCACCGCGCTTAAAGAGGCAGCAATCACGGAGGAGCGTGACAAGGTCGTCTCTGCGGCGCAGGAGAAGTTCTCGGCCGAACGCAAGGATCACGAAATAGAGCGGTTGTCGCTGGAGAACGCGCGCCACGATGCAGAAGTGGTCGCGCGCACGTGGCAGCAATGGTTGTGGGCGTCCGCTGCCGTGGCATTTGCATTGGGTGGCGTCTTGCTGATCCAGCTTCTCAATCGCACGCGTAGCCGCAACCGACTGCTGGAAAACAAGAACGCCGCCTTGAGCGAGCAGTCGGTACTCGATCCGCTGACCAGTGCTTTCAACCGGCGCTATTGCCATGTCTTGATGGGTCAGCAGGAAGCACTGATCGCTGCTCGTTCGAATGATCGCAAACAAAAGCCGTGCGTGGGTTTGATGCTGCTGGATATCGACTATTTCAAGTTGGTCAACGATAGCTTGGGGCATGCAGGTGGCGATGCGGTCCTGGTGGAAATTGCGCAACGGCTGCAGGATCTCGTCCGCCAGCACGACACGGTGGTGCGCTGGGGAGGCGAGGAGTTCGTACTGGTGCTACCCAGTACTGCACCCGCCGGCATGCTGGTGCTGGTTGAGCGCGTGCTCAACGTTGTGGGCAACAAGCCGGTGATGGTGGACGACAAGCAGGTGAAAGTGACGGTGTCGGTCGGCTGCGCCGCGTTCCCCTTGTTTCCGGGACAAAGCTGGGAGGATGCGCTGCAGGTGGCAGACTCCGCCATGTACATCGCCAAGGCGCGCGGTAGGAATCGGGCAGTCTGCGTGATGCACGTGGACCCAGAGGCGCAAGCCACGCTGATGCGCGGTGATCTTGCAGCCGCTGACGATGCCGGCCAAGTGGTGCTGGAGATCGTGGAAGGTCCGCAGTAATCCTTGGAGTACTGGCACGCCTGCAGGCACGTTGGTGCCAACGCGCAGTGAATACCGTGGTCCGGTCGCGCTTACCGCAGCGGGTTGGCGTGACGGGCGGCACAGCAAGACTAGGCGGTGCGCCACAGGTAATTTTCGCTGATCTTTTGCACAAAGAAATTGACACAAAAAAACGGGCCGCATTGTTGCGGCCCGTTGGTGTTGCATCTGTTTGATCCCGCCGTGAACGCCGTTACTTCAGCTTCGCAGCCTTGCGCAGTTCCTCGGCCTTGTCGGTCTTTTCCCAAGAGAAGGCGGTGGCCTTGTGGTGCGTGCCTACGCTGTCGGTATAGCTGACGTCCTTCGGCTTGCGGCCGAAGTGGCCGTAAGCGGCGGTCTGCTGGTAGATCGGGTGAATAAGGTCAAGCATCTTGATGATGCCGTACGGGCGCAGGTCGAAATGCTTGCGGATCAGCTTTTCGATCTGCGAATCCGCGATCTTGCCGGTGCCGAAGGTGGTGACCGAGATGCTGGTCGGCTCGGCCACGCCAATGGCGTAGCTGAGCTGCACTTCGCACTTGTCGGCAATCCCGGCGGCGACCAGATTCTTGGCCACGTAACGCGCTGCATACGCAGCCGAACGATCAACCTTGGACGGATCCTTGCCGGAGAACGCGCCGCCACCGTGGCGGGCCATGCCGCCGTAGGTGTCGACGATGATCTTGCGTCCGGTCAGGCCGCAGTCGCCCACAGGTCCGCCGATCACGAAGATCCCGGTCGGGTTAATGTGGATCTTGTTCTTCGGCAACGCGTCCAGCCACTTCTTCGGCAGCACCGGCTTCAGGATGTGCTCGCGCACGGCCTCGACCAGGTCTTTCTGCTTGATGTCAGCGTCGTGCTGGGTCGATAGCACCACGGCATCCAGGCCTTCGATCCGGTGGCCGTCTTCGCTGTAGCGCAGGGTGACCTGCGACTTCGCGTCCGGGCGCAGCCACTTCAGCTTGCCGTTCTTGCGTACCTTCGCTTGTTGTTCCACCAAGCGATGGCTGTAGTAGATCGGCGCAGGCATGAATTCCGGCGCTTCATTGCAGGCATAGCCGAACATCAAGCCTTGGTCGCCGGCACCCATGTCTTCGGGCTTCTTTGCCTTCTTCTTGCTGCCGTCCACGCCAGCGGCGATGTCGGGCGACTGCTTGCCGATCAGGTTCAACACGCCGCAGGTGGCGCCGTCGAAGCCGACCTGGCTACTGTTGTAGCCGATGTCGAGAATGACCTTGCGTGTCAGCGCCTCAAGATCGATCCATGCCGATGTCGTGACTTCGCCGGCGACAATTGCCACGCCGGTTTTGACCATGGTTTCGCAGGCCACGCGGGCACGCTTGTCCTGGCGCAGGATCGCATCGAGTACGGCATCGGAAATCTGGTCGGCGATCTTGTCCGGATGGCCTTCGGAAACCGATTCGGAGGTGAACAGGTAGCTCGACATCAGGCTTATATCCTTGTATTCGGATGAAAAGATGGTTGCGCATGATACATGCCGCTGGACAGGGGTGCATTGTGAAGCATTCGACCGTGGTGCCGTGTTGTGCGCTGGTTAAGCGCAGGCCCGATCTTTGCCTCACTTGCCCAGGTACTGGCTGACGCGGATCCGCCAGTCCGGCGAATTGACTCGTTCCAGCAACGAGGCATTGAGCGGTTCGCGTAGCGGACTGCCGGTTGGCAGGGCGTAGGCGTAATCCTGGCGTTCCAAGGTGAATGGAAGCACCTCCAGGCGATTGCGGTAGCGCTGGTTGATCGTCCATTGGAGGATCGGTGCATCGTAGACAACGGCATCTGACTCGCCAGCCGCCAACGCAACCAACGCGGCATCAAGGTCAGGTGCCTCGCGAAAATCGAGTTGGGCACCACCCAGCCATGTGGAACTCGTGGTACCCGTCATCGTATCGATTCGAATGGCAGCAAGGTCGTCCACGCCTTGGATGCGCGAGGTCAGCTGGCCGACGGTCAAGGCACTGGTGATTGATGCAGTGAACACCGATGCCACGATCAACGCTGTGAACATCCACAACAGCCCCAGCAGGCGTCCACCCAAGGTGATGGGTGCCTTGTCGCCATAGCCCACGGTCGTCATGGTCACCGCCGCCCACCAGAATCCAGAAAAAATGCCATGCGCTGGCTTGCCTCCGAATTGTTCGGCGTTGCGCTTGCGCTCGAACATCCAGGTCAGCACGCCGACACCCAGCAGCAGCAATGCGAGGGCGCCGATGACTTTCAGGAAGGCCAGGGAAAAGAACGAGCGTGCTACTGCCAGCCAGCCGGCACTTTGCTGTTTTTGTACCGCCACGCCGATGCCAGAACTGGTGATCGGATGGCTGAAATCCATGATGTCTTCGCGCTGTGCGGTCGCCGTAATTGCCCCGATGCCGACATCGACATGGCCAGTCTCCACGGCATCAAGAAGACCCTGCAAGTCGTAGCGCTGATAGCGGAACTTCCAGCCGCGCTCGGTTGCGATGTCATCCCACACATCAATGGCCAAGCCGCTGTAATGGTCGCCGCGCTCGATCACGAAAGGTGGCGCGACCTTGACCCCGACCACCAGCGTGCGCGGCGTTTCGCTAGTGCGCGGGAGAGCAGCGGGTGATGAACTGGTGGAGGTGGACGGCTCGGCAAATACGCCGACCGAAGTGGTCAACAGCACCAGCATCAAGGACAACGAACACAGCAAGCGGCGTGCCTGCATCAATGGAAACTCCCTAGTGGACAAGCCAGCAGCCTAGCGCATGGCATGTGCACGCGAGGGCAGCAACGCGCCTACATGGGCTTCTAAACGCCAGTGAAAGTTCACGCCGGCACGTGGCTCGATGGAGCGATGCCTGCGACCAGCGCATCGAAATAATCGGTGGTCAGTCGTAATTGCGCATCGGCATTGGTAGCTTGGTTGACCACTGCGCGGAATGCATGGTTCTCCGGCCGATCTTTGGCATACCAGCCCAGATGCTTGCGTGCGATGCGCACGCCCATGTGTTCGCCATAGAAGTCGTGCAAGGCCCGCAAATGACCAAGCAAGATCATGCGCACCTGTTCCAGCGAGGGTTCTGGCAAGTATTCGCCTGTAGCCAGGAAGTGCGCAATTCCACCCAGCAACCACGGACGCCCTTGCGCCGCGCGCCCCACCATCACGGCATCGGCACCGGTATGGTGCAGAACCCATGCCGCCTTGTCCGGTGAGTCGATGTCGCCATTTGCAATGACCGGAATGCGTGCGGATGCCTTGATTGCGGCGATTGTTTCGTATTCGGCACTGCCGGTGTAGTGCTGGTCGCGGGTGCGCCCGTGCACGGCCAGTGCCTTGATTCCGGCACCTTCAGCGATGCGCGCGATCTCCGGCGCATTGCGATTGTTGGCATCCCAGCCAGTGCGGATCTTAAGCGTCACCGGCACATCCACCGCCGCCACTACCGCTTCCAGGATTTGCGCCACCAGGGCTGGCTGCTGCATCAATGCCGAACCCGCCCACGCATTGCAGACTTTCTTGGCTGGGCAGCCCAGGTTGATGTCGATGATCTGCGCGCCATGCTCGACGTTGTAGCGCGCCGCATCAGCCATGATCGCAGGTACCGTTCCGGCGATCTGCACACTGATCGGGTCGGGTTCACCAGTGTGGTCCATTCGGTGCACCGACTTCGCGGTCTTCCAGAAGCGCGGATCACTGGTGGTCATTTCAGACACCGCAAGTCCTGCCCCTAGCTGCTTGCACAACAGGCGGAATGGCTTGTCGGTCACCCCGGCCATGGGGGCGAGGATGACGCGCGGTTCAATGCAATGGCGGCCAATCAGCATCGCCCTAGTCTAGTGGCTAGCCGTCGCGGGTGGCCGCTGCGGCTGGCGGAAACGACGAAGCCCGGCACGAAACCGGGCTTCGATCAGATTAAGGAATTTTGTTGAGTCAGGCGATCTGGTTGACCACCTCGGCACTCGACGCACCGGTCATCACTGACTGGATGCCGTTGTCACGCGCGGAGATGCTGCTGTACATCTCGCTCATGCCGATGATCTGCCCGTTCTTTGCCTTGAGGCTGAAATAGGGGCTGCCATCCTTTGCGGTCTTGCACTCGAAATGGGTAGGGTCGACAGAATGCATGCGTACCGACTCAACGCCCATCTGGCATGCGGGCAGCGAGCGGTAGCCTTCGCTGCTCAGGATTACCTGGCCGTTGAAGGCTTTCAGGTTGAATTGGAATTCGCCGTTGCTGCGATTGCTGATTTCGAACTTGCCTGCCATGCGGGTTTCCTCCGGGCACGATTGCGCGATGTGGTGAAGCGCACAGGATAAACCCGGAGGGGTGACGCGACGGTTAAGTTGTGTCGAAGCGCTTCGCCATTTCCGCTTGCGTCGGCATTGCGAGCGCAGCGCCCTCGCGTTCGGTGGACAGGCCCGCGTAGCGGCTCGCGAAGCGCATGTGTTGGTTGAATGCCAGTTGCGAGTGGCCCGCAATCGAGGCGGCCAACGCACCGTTGAATGCATCACCCGCACCGGTGGTGTCGATCACGCGCACGACCTCTACCGGCACCCTGTAGAACGCGATGCTGTCGCCACGCAACTGGTTTTCCGAATGTGACACGAAACAACCACTCGCACCCAGGGTCACGATCACCGTGCTGTCGTGGCCAAGCTGGCGGCACAGCGTATGCAAGCGCCCTTGGTCCAGGCTACCGACGTCATCGGGTTCAATCCGTTCACCAACATGCCGGCCAATCATGGCCGCAAATTCGGTTTCGTTCGGAGTCAGGATGTCGGCCAGTTCGAGTAGCGCGCCACCAGCAGTGGCATTGGCAGGCGCCGGATTGAGGATGGTCAGTGCGCCGCGTTGCCGCCCAAGCCGCAAAGCTTCCTGCACCGCATCGACCGGTGACTCCAGCTGCACCAGCAACACGTCGATGCTTGTAATCGATGCCAGTGTCGTGGTGACGAAGTTGGGTGCAAGTAGGGCATTCGCACCTGCCCCAATTACGATGCTGTTGCGGCCCTGTGCATCCACATAGATGCCGGCAGCGCCGGTAGGCACGTCGCACGCTGCATCGTGCAGGTCGATGCCGTTCGCGCTGCACAGCGCACGTGCGAGCTGCGCGCCGGGGTCACCACCAAGCGCGCATACAAAGCTAGTCTCGGCGCCGGCACGTCGCGCTGCCATGGCCTGGTTGAAGCCCTTGCCGCCGGGACCGCTACGGTATTCGCCGGCCAAGGTTGCGCCGGCTTGTGGCAACGATGCGACACGCCAGACATGATCGACGTTGAAGGATCCCACCACGCAGACACGACCCTTTCGCCAACCTGGCGCGCCGCCCTCAGGGATTGCTGACATCGACCTTGCCATGAATGTTTGTATTCGCCTTTGCGCGGGTCATTCCGCCTTTGCCATGCTTATGCTTGAACAGCGGCACGAACAGGACCGCCATCGCCAGTGAGTAGAGTGCGAACGCCGTCCAGATGCCCTTCCAGTCTTTGCAGATTGTCGTCATGTCGTTACAGCCAGTTGCGGTAAAGAAATGGTCGATCACGAACCCGGCGATGAGGCTGCCCAGCACCGCACCGATGCCATTGGTCATCAGCATGAACAGGCCCTGCGCCGACGCGCGGATGCGCGGGTCGCTCTGTTGCTCGACGAACAGCGAGCCGGAGATGTTGAAGAAATCGAAGGCCATCCCGTACACGATGCAGCTGGCCACGATCATCCACAGGCCCGGGCCCGGATCGCCGTACGCAAACAGGCCAAAGCGCAAGAACCACGCCAGCATGCTGACGGTCATCACTGTCTTGATGCCAAAGCGCTTGAGCACGAAAGGAATCGCGAGGATGAACAGCGTTTCGGAAATTTGCGAGATCGACATGATGATGGCGGGGAACTTCACCGCCAGCGTGTCTTTGTAGGTGTCGACCTTGGCGAAGTCGTGCAGGAAGGTATCGCCGTAGGCATTGGTCAGCTGCAGGGCGGCGCCCAGCAGCATCGCAAAGATGAAGAAGACCGCCATGTTGCGGTCGCGGAAAAGGCGGAATGACGACAGGCCCAGCACGTCCAGCATTGATTGGCTGTCACCAGCCACCAGGGTGGGTGGTGCCTTCGGCAAGCTGAACGCGTAAAGACCCAGCACCAGTGATGCGCCTGACGCGATGTAGAACTGGCCGGCAGAGGTTTCCAGCCCGAGCAGGCTGGTGGTCCACAACGCGGCAATAAAGCCAATTGTGCCCCACACGCGGATCGGCGGGTAATCGTTGATGACGTCCTTGCCGTCTCGCTTGAGCGCGTTGTAAGCCACTGCGATCGCCAGCGAGATCGTCGGCATATAGAAGATCATGGTGACCAGCATTACCCAGAACATGGTGTGTGGATCATTTACTTGAGGCACGAAGAACAGCATCACCGCGCCGGCCAGGTGCAGTGCACCGTAGAGTTTCTCGGCGTTGATCCACTTGTCAGCAACCACGCCCATCAGTGCTGGCATGAACAAGGATGCGATACCCATGGTCGAAAAGATCGCGCCGAAACTGGTCCCGGACCATTGCTTGTTCTGGAACCAATAGGCGCCGATGGTGATCAGCCACGCCCCCCAGATAAAGAACTGGAGGAAATTCATCACGGTCAGGCGCAGTTTCAGGCTCACATCGCATCCCCTGTCATGCAGGGCCGGTGGCACCTACCATCGCAGGGTAGGGCAGAGGCAGCGACCGCGGCAATAGCGCCGTGTCGTGGCATGCAGGCAAGGGAGCTGCGCTCAGGTGACGGTTGTCACGGATCGCGGGCCAGCACGCGGTTGCGACCTTCTTGTTTAGCTTGTCCCAGGCGGATGTTTGCACGTCGAAGCAGTGCGGAAAGGTCGACGCCGTCATCCGGCCACACTGCAATCCCGGCACTGAAGGTCAATCGCATGAGGTCGGCGCCGCTGTCCGGTTGGAAGGGCTGCGAGGCGACCGTGCGCCGCATCGACTCAAGCCGTTCCCACGCGCGGCCAAGTGGCATTGGCAGCAACAGTGCAAATTCCTCGCCACCCAAGCGTGCCAACCAGTCTTTTTCTTCCAGCTGCTGTTGCAGCACATCAACCACGTGACGCAGGGCGCGGTCGGCGACCAGGTGGCCCTGCTCGTCGTTGATGCGCTTGAAGTAATCCAGGTCGATCAGGCAAACCGACAGCGAGCCACTGCTCTCGCGGGCCGCATCCATCACGCTGGGGAAGCGATGCATCAACCATGTGCGGTTGGGCAGACCAGTGAGGCCATCGGTGCCGGACATCTCCACCAGCCGCTGCATGCGGTAGACGATAGTTGCAGTCACCGCAGTCATCATGCCGATCAGTACCAGCCGCTGCACCTGCGTGGACATCGTTGCAGTGCCGTATTCGATCGACGCCAGCTGATCGGGGCTGGCGACCAGCTGGAATGTGAATATCGTCAACAGGCTGTATTGCAGTGCTGCCAGGCCACCCGAATAGAGCGTCAGCCGGCCATCATTGCGGACTGCCGTCATGGCGATCGACATCAGATAGAACGCCCAGACCACCATGCTGTTAAGGCCGGTTGCCGGCGAGTCCACAGTCAGCGCGATCAAAACCAGGGTAGTCAGGGTCACGTCGTAGGTGGCCGTGGCATAGGGCAGCCATAGATACCTCCCTTGATAGCGTGCCATGGCCAGCCAGACCTGAGAGACCACGATGGCGAGCACCGCGCCGGCCAGGCCAATCATGCTTTCGCTGAACTTGCCGCCAATCAGCAAGTTGGTCAACGGCAACAGCAGTATCAGCATCGACAACAGTGCGCGAATCCGCGCGACGATCAGTTCACCACTCGCGCCAAGTTCCAGCATCAATGCATCCGGCCGCGCCAGCAGGCGTCGCCATAAATCGTTCAGGCTGGATGGCAGGTTTCGCACGCAGGAACTCCCCCGAGGTTCAATGCAGGATAGTGCGCGTGGGCAGACACGGCTAGCGATGCACTGTCGATGCATCCGTTGCTGCCGACGCATCTACAATCAGGGTATCAACGCAGCGAGTCATTACCCATGCAATACCGCCATCTTGGAAGTTCTGGCCTGCAGCTGTCCGCATTGTCGTTTGGCGCGTGGGTGACCTTCGGTAATCAGGTCGGTCGCAGTGCTGCGCGCGAGATGGTCGCGGCGGCGTGGGATCACGGAGTAAATTTTTTCGACAACGCAGAGAACTACGCCAAGGGCGAGGCCGAACGCGTGATGGGCGACGTCATCGCCGACCTGCGCCTGCCACGCGACGGTTTTTGCGTTTCCAGCAAGGTGTTCTTCGGGTCGGTGGATGAGCCACGACCGACCCAGAGAGGGCTGTCGCGAAAGCACATCCACGATGCCTGTCATACCTCGCTCAAACGCCTGCGGGTCGATTACCTGGATTTGTATTTCTGCCATCGCCCGGATCCGCAGGTACCCATTGCCGAAACCGTATCCGCGATGGACATGCTGGTTCGTCAAGGCAAGATCTTGTACTGGGGCACATCGGAATGGAATGCAGCCGAAATCAGCGAGGCGCATCGTGTCGCCCACGCACGCAACCTGCAGGCGCCAACCATGGAGCAGTCGCAGTACAACCTGCTTGAGCGGCAACGGATCGAAGTGGAATACGCGCCGCTTTACGCCGAATACGGCATGGGCGCCACGGTTTTTTCGCCGCTTGCTTCCGGGCTGCTCACGGGCAAGTACAACGACGGCATACCCGCTGACTCGCGCTTGATGCAGGACGGTTACACCTGGCTGCAACGCGAACTGCAGGAGGATCGCATCGCTGCACTGCGCCGCTACATTCCACTGGCGCAGGAGTTGGGTGTGGCGGCATCGACACTCGCGCTAGCCTGGTGCCTGCGCAACCCGAACGTGTCGACCGTCATCCTGGGTGCATCGAAGGTTTCGCAATTGCTGCAGAACTTCGAAGCGTTGGAAATTTCGCATGGCTTTGACGATGCCACGTGGAACCAGATAGAAACCTGCTTCGCCTGACTCGCAGCCTCACCCAGCAAAAACAAGCCCCGCAGTGCGGGGCTGTTGGTTGTGGGACGCTCAGTTGCCGCCGGGCGGTGCAGGAGCCGGTGGCGGAGCTTTCGGTGCGGGCGGCGGCGCGTTAGGTGCGGCAGGCGCCATCGGAGCTGCCGGTGGCATCGGAGTTGCAGGCGGCGGTGGCGGCATCCGGAAAGGCGACGCCTTCGGTACGGTGACCTGCGCAGTAGCAAGCTTGCGATCACGCATGTAGTCCACCCTGACTTTCGCTGCAGCGGGTTGTGCGCGCAACGCTTCCATCGCCTGGCGCGGCGAGTTGACTGCCTTGCCATCAATCTTCTGAATTACGTCACCGGCCTGCAACCCGGCAAGCTCCTTGCCAGTGCTGAGTACCAGCACGCCATTGGTAGTGCCGAAGTAGCGGCCCAGGCCATCATCGATAGCGGCCAGGTTCAGCCCATTCCAGCGGAATGCTTCAGCCAGCACCGGCATCTTGCATTCGTTGCCCTTGCAATCGACACCCGTCCGGATCAACTCGCGACGCACGCTGGGTGCGACCGCACCTGACAGGCGTATGTGCTGGACAGCAGGTGCCGTATCACCGGCTATCTGATCGGTAATGAGCTGGACCTGCGCTGTGCTCAGATCGATGACTCGAATATTGGTGTTGTTGTCCGTAATGCCGTCCATGCCCGGCAGAAATCGTATGCTGTCAGCAATCTTTGGCGTCAGCACCACGGTCTGGTTCTTGCCGCCACGCAGATATACAAGCTTGACCGGCGTCTTCGTCTCCATCACCGCCAACAGTTCGCGGCTCTGATCCACGCGTGCAGTACCACTTGTTGCATTGATCTGTTGGCCATTGATGCTGATGATGCGGTCGCCACTCTTCAAGCCTGCATTGGAAGCGGCACTGTCCGGAGTGATGGCGGCGACGTGGACGCCAGCGTTGTCATCAGGTGCCAATACAACGCCGATCACCGGCTTACGCAGCACGACGCGTTCGATCCGGATCGGTGCGCCTGCTTCACCATATTTGCTTGAGAGTTCAGCCAAGTGCTGGGCCGCGCGCTGAACTTCGGTACGCGCGGCATCGAGTTCTTTCTGCTGCGTAGCGGTCGGTTTGGATTGCGCAGCAGCCAGTCCGGCCATGGCTAGGCCAAGAGCCCCACTAAGTGCAAGTGCGAGTGCAGCGGGTGTGAGCGAGACAGGTTTCATCTGGACCTCTTTATTAGAGTGTGAAGCGGTGGATACAAGGTCAGTCGATGCTGACCAAAGCGGCCTCGTATTGCTGGCCGCGTGCGGCAAACAGGCGTTGGGTGGTTTCGATGCCGACTAGCTGGCGCAAGGTGTCTACCCGGTTGCGCCAGAGATCGTCGCGCTCTTGCGGACCCGCCTCCGGCTGGGCCAGTGCCGCATCGATATCGGCTATTTGTCTGTTCAATATGTCGGTCAGTGCAGCGGCGGAGCCAGTGGACACGCGGTCGTCGCGTGCCAGCGACAGCAGTCCTTCGAGTTGTGCGGACTGCGCGTACAGCGAATCCAACGAGTCCTGATTGATGTCGGTTGCAGGCACATCGATTGTTTCGGTACTCGCGATGCGGGTGGTGTCAGCTGGTTGTGCGGCGGTACGGATCGGTCGTTGTGAAGGGATCACGTAGCGGTCACGGCGCGGTTTGCGAACGCGTGCGGTGGTTGCCGGCGTCGGCAATGGTGTGGACGCTTTGGTGCTGCTGTCTTCGGTAGGCACAGACACGATGGCGACCGAAGCTACTTCGGCACCGACATCGGTCGCCGGCTTTGGTGTGACGGAGGTTGGAGATGGCGATAGCGTCGTGATCGATTGGTCTGTGCTCGTTGGAGTCGTCGTTGCTGATTGCATCCGCAAGGGAATCGCGACCACCAACGCCAAGGAAGCGGCGGATGCCAGCCATAGCGGCCAGCGTCTGCGTTCACGCGTTGGCACTGCCGCTGCAGGAAGCCGTGCTAGCAGACGTTGCCAGCCATCTGCTGATGGCGTTTCCTGTGGCAGGGCCGCAAAAGTACCGGCCCAACCGGTATGCGCGCCATGATCATGCTGGCCTCGGTCATTAGAGCCTTGGCCGAAATCGCCTGTGTCAGGCATGCGCCTGCTCCTTGTTATTCGTGGTTGCTGCGGCATCGCCAGGCGCCTGCAGCAAATCACGCAGGCGACGCGTGCCACGTGCCAACCGCGATTTCGAGAAGCTCGGGCTGCGTTGCATTGCGCTGGCGATCTCTTCGTGGGTATAGCCCTCGGCGTGGTACAGCCAGAGCACGCTGCGCGTCGTCGGTGAAAGTTCATCCAGTGCGCGTTGCAACACGGCGGCATCGGCAGCAGCCGAAGGGGGCGGGCCGTGGTCCTCGGCAAATGCTTCGGTGTCTATTCCGTCGACTTCTGCGCTCAGCTTGCGTCCGCGACGCAGTTGCATCAGCGCCTCGTTGACCGCGATCTGTCGCAGCCAGCCCCAGAACGGACTGCCGCCGTCGCCACGAAATTTGCTGATCGATGACAGCACCTTGAGCATGGTTTCTTGCAGTACCTCGTCGGCTTCAGTGCGGCAGCCGCAGATGCGCAGCCCCAGGGTGAAGACCGGCCTTTCGAACCAGCGATAGAGCTGCTCGAACGCCGCCCGGTCGCCTGTCTGCGCGCGGGCGAGCAGGCTAGCGGGGACGTCGATTGCAAAGTTCGAGTGAGCGGTCATGTCCCTCATCTGGATGCGTGGGGACGGGAAAGGGTCGCACCCGCTATGCACTATCACCGATGCAATATCGCCCATCGGCAAGACGCCTATACTCGAATCCTTAGTCATAGGAGAGCGTCCGATGGGCCCGTTACTCGCGATGATCGTGCTTTTTGCCGGAGTGGTGATCCTGTTCAAGACCGTGCGGATGGTGCCGCAAGGGTATGAATGGACGGTCGAGCGCTTTGGTCGTTACACCCAGACCCTCAGTCCGGGCCTGCACTTCCTGATTCCGGTGGTCTACGGCGTGGGTCGCAAGATCAACATGATGGAGCAGGTGCTGGAAGTCCCCAGCCAGGACGTGATCACCAAGGACAACGCGGTGGTCAAAGTCGACGGTATCGTGTTCTTCCAGGTGCTCGATGCGGCCAAGGCGGCGTACGAAGTCGCGACGCTGGAAATCGCGGTCCTCAACTTGGTGATGACCAATATCCGTACCGCTATTGGTTCAATGGACCTGGATGAGTCGCTGTCCAAGCGCGATGAGATCAACACCAAAGTGTTGATGGCAGTCGACCAGGCCACGCATCCGTGGGGCATCAAGGTCAACCGCATCGAACTGAAGGACATCGCGCCGCCGCGCGACCTGATCGATTCGATGGCGCGGCAGATGAAGGCCGAACGCGAGAAGCGCGCGAACATCCTTGAAGCCGAGGGTTTCCGCCAGGCAGCGATCCTCAAGGCCGAGGGCGAGAAGCAGGCCACCATCCTGGAAGCCGAAGGCGAACGCGAAGCTGCGTTCCGTGCGGCCGAGGCGCGCGAGCGTTTAGCCGAGGCCGAAGCCAAGGCGACGCAGATGGTGTCCGACGCGATTTCTGGCGGCAACGTGCAGGCGATCAATTACTTCATCGCGCAGAAATATATCGAGGCATTCAAGGAATTGGCGCAGGCACCGAACCAGAAGTTCGTGCTGATGCCGATGGAATCAGCCGGGATGCTTGGTTCGCTCGGTGGCATCGCAGAGCTTGCCAGGGAAGCAATGGATCGCAAGCCAGGCGGCGGGATCGCAATGCCGCCGATGCCGAAGGTTGGAGCCTGACTGATGCGTTGGGACGTCTTCGGTTGGGCAGCAATGGCGATGCTGCTATTCGCCGCAGAGGCGCTGGCACCCGGCGCCTTCATGTTGTGGCTTGGTTTCGCGGCGGTTGCGGTGTTTCTAGCGGTGTGGATCATCCCCGGCATTCCTCTGGTAGTGCAGGCAGCCGCATTCGTGGCGCTCAGCTTCGTCTCGATCCAGGTCTATCGCACCTGGTTTCGCGGCCGTGACAAAGACAACAGCGACCAGCCGGCATTAAACAAGCGCACCGCAGCATTGGTGGGCCGGGTCGTGCCGCTGGAGCGGGCGATCATCGATGGCCGCGGGCGTGTGCAGATTGCCGATGCCTATTGGGATGTCACAGGTCCGGACCTGCCGGCAGGAACGCCGGTGCGCATCAGTGGCGGCGATGCAATGACGTTGCAGGTCGAGACCGCATGACTGCGCAGTGGTTGGCAGTAGTCGCGCTGGCTGCAGGAATGATCAGCAGCGGTAGCGCCTCGGCAGGCGATCATCGCGTCGATGCCTGGATTGGGACTGTGGCCCCGCCCACGCCATCCGGTTACCGGGAAGTGGCCGGTACCTGTATCGCAAAGGCAGACGATCCTTGTCCCGAAATGATTACCGTGATCCGTGATGAACAAAGCAAATTGCGCATGGTGATTGCGTTGCGCCAGTTGCGGGGCATGGACGGCAAGCTGCTCGGCGGGGATAACCCACTGGCGCTGGTGACAGATGCTTGGGAAGTCGAGGCGCTAGATGATCCGATCGCTGAAGTCTCGATAGGCCTGTGTCGTCAAGATGGCGTCGAGGATAGTCGGATCGTGGTGGTGCTACGGCCAGACACCAAGATCGAGTGGCACACGCGCTTCAAGCGTGTGTGGCGCCTGGACGACCTAGGGCGCCTGCAGCCGATCTTGGCAAAAGGGGTCAGCTGCCAAAATGAAGGCTTCGGCTACGAAGGCTGACAGGTCTGGGATAATGCGCTCCCCACATCGCATATCGCAGGCGGAACGCATGACCCAGAAGACCATCCTCAACGAAGTCCATCGTGCGCTTGGCGCAAAGATGGTCGATTTTGGCGGCTGGGATATGCCGATCCACTACGGCTCGCAGATCGACGAGCATCACCAGGTGCGCCAGGATGCGGGCATGTTCGATGTCTCGCACATGACCGTGGTCGATCTCACCGGCGCGCGCACCCGCGAGTTCCTGCGCAAGCTGGTCGCCAATTCGATCGACAAGCTCACCAAAACCGGCAAGGCGCTCTACACCACCATGCTCAATCCACAAGGTGGCGTAATCGACGACCTCATCATCTATTACATGGATGAGTCGTGGTTCCGACTGGTGGTGAATGCCTCCACCCGCGACAAGGACCTTGCATGGATCACCCAGCATGCTGCCGCGTTCGACGTGGAAGTTCGAGAGCGCCCGGAGTTCGGCATCATCGCCGTGCAGGGCCCGAATGCACGCGACAAGGTGATTGGCCTGCTGCGTGAGGGCGACCAGGCCAAGCTCGCCAAGCTGGGCCGTTTCTCTGCGCGCGAGGCGACTACCGAAGACGGTATCAAGGTGTTCATCGCCCGCACTGGTTACACCGGTGAGGACGGTTTCGAAATCCTGGTGCCGGAACCGCAGGTGATTGCCTTCTGGAATGGCTTGCTTGCTGCAGGCGTGAAACCCGCTGGCTTGGGCGCACGCGACACTCTGCGTCTGGAAGCCGGATTGAATCTCTATGGCCAGGATATGGACGAGGCTGTATCCCCGCTCGAGGCTGCGCTCACGTGGACCGTGGCCTTCGATGATGGTCCCAACGGCCAGTCGCGCGACTTCATCGGGCGAGGCGCGCTGGAAGCGCAGCGCGACGCCGGCGTGCCACGGCAGATGATTGGCTTGGTGATGGACGACAAGGGCGTGCTACGTCACGGCCAGAAGGTGCTCACCAGCAATGGCGAAGGCGAGATCCTGTCCGGCACCTTCTCGCCAACGATGTCCAAGGCGATCGCCTTTGCCCGAGTGCCTGCGGGAGACTGCGAAGATGTACGCGTGGACATCCGCGGCAAGGAAGTCCCGGTCCGTGTTGTCCGCTTCCCGTTTGTAAGAGAAGGCAAGATTCAGGACGGAATTTGAACTCTCCGCCCGAAGCTTCGCTAGACTTTCCCTAACCCCCACGTTTCAAACTACTGGAGCCCCTGATGAGCGAGATCCCCGGCGACCTCAAATTTCTCAAGTCCCACGAATGGGCACGCGTCGAAGATGACGGCACAGTCACTATTGGTATTTCTGATCAAGCGCAGAGCCTGCTCGGCGATCTCGTCTATGTAGAGCTGCCGGGTGTCGGCGATCCAATTGAAGCAGGCACGGCCTGTGCGGTAGTTGAATCGGTCAAGGCTGCGTCTGATGTCTATGCTCCGTTGAGTGGAAAAGTGCTCAAGGTCAACGACGCCCTTTCCGACAAGCCGGAAACAATCAACGAAGACGCCTATGGCGACGGATGGTTGTTCACCATGTCGATTGATGATGCAGAACAGCTCAACGACCTGCTTGACCCGGATGCTTATTCCGAATTACTGGAAGACGACGAGCACTGACTGCAGTCGCAGCCCAGGGTTGCAATGCATCCTCTCGACCCGCGACGGCAACGTCGCGGGTTTTCTTTTTTCGGCGACGAGTGCGCGCGAAATAGAACGGGGTATGCGCGTTGATATGGAAAAAAGTTCGCGCAAAGTTCGCGCAAACCGACTTGTGCGGCGCGCAAACGCACGTTCGCATCATTGTTGTCGTGACTCGTCCGACGCACGCTTCGTGCATGCATTCGCCACTCTTCAAAGCAGGCCACGCAATGCATGCGACGACCGACGATTGCGTGCATGGGTCGCTGCCAGCCGCGTCACTGCTTGCATGTAGCACCATTGCACTCCTGAGTGGAGTTGTACGAGGCAATCATTGAAGGATGTTCGCGTGGCATCGATGCGCATGCGTTGCGATGCAACCGCGAAAGATAATTAAAAATAATTCTCTCGGATTGTTGACAGTTTAAAAAAGCGTGATTACGTTTCGCCCAGCAGACGTCTTCTGCAGAAGCGAGCGAACATACACAACGCAATAGCCGGCGACACAACAAGGACCTCCACCCGCAACTTCAAACAGGTGGACGCCGGCGTCGCATCTCTCGCAGAAAGCAACTCGACACTCATCATCAATACCTGCGGCACTGGTCGCCGCGGTGGTGCCGGTGGGTGGCGAACGTCAAACGGTGGCATTGCGTTCGCGCGCGTCACCACCACATCCGTTCCGGCGCGCGTTGCGCGCCGGCGGTCGATCACGGGTCCGATACCCGTGGTGTCTTTTGAAACTGGGCGTTACCGATAGACCATTGACGAGGAGCCATCACATGGCCATGAAGAAAGCTGCGAAGAAACCGGCCGCCAAAAAGGCCGCGAAGTCAGTCGCCAAGAAACCGGCGGCCAAGAAGGTCGCAAAGAAGGCAGCAGCAAAGCCGGCTGCCAAGAAGGCAGTGAAGAAAGTAGCCAAGAAGCCGGTCGCCAAGAAGGCTGCTGCGAAAAAAGTAGCGAAGAAGCCAGTCGCCAAGAAGGCTGCTGCGAAAAAAGTAGCGAAGAAGCCAGTCGCCAAGAAGGCCGCTGCGAAAAAAGTAGCGAAGATGCCAGTCGCGAAGAAGGCTGCTGCGAAAAAAGTAGCAAAGAAGCCAGCTGCCAAGAAGGCTGTTGCAAAGAAAGTAGCGAAGAAGCCAGCTGCCAAGAAGGCTGTTGCAAAGAAAGTAGCGAAGAAGCCGGTCGCCAAGAAGGCTGCTGCGAAGAAAGTAGTGAAGAAGCCGGCCGCCAAGAAGGTTGCTGTCAAGAAGCCAGCTGCCAAGAAGCCAGCCGCCAAGAAGGCTGCGAAGAAGACCAAGCCAG
>JBBSRO010000013.1:0-60314 GCA_038242955.1 Lysobacterales bacterium | reverse complement strand
TTGATCCTCTGGCATTGAAACGCCGAATCAAGGCGGGTCCTGGGTGCTGCGGTACAACAAACCCGGCGAACCGGGCCGATCATTATGGCCACCGCTCAATTGGTTTGCAATCACTAGATTGCCAAATTCCCCAGACAGATCAGGGTTTTGCGCATCAGCCCGCTAGCGCGCTGAGATAAAACCAAGCTACTTCTTCTTAGGCGCGATCATCATCACCATCTGCCGGCCTTCAAGGCGTGGGCGCGATTCGATGACGATGTCCTCGCCGAGGTCACCCTCGATCCTTGCGGCCATTTCACGACCCAGCTCCTGGTGGCTCATCTCGCGGCCACGGAAACGGATATTGACCTTGATCTTGTCGCCTTCCTCAAGGAACTCGCGCATCTTGCGGAGCTTGATCTGGTAGTCGCCCTCGTCCGTGACCGGACGGAACTTCACTTCCTTGATCTCGACCTGCTTGGTCTTCTTCTTAGCCTCGTTGGCTTTCTTCTGCAGTTCGAACTTGAACTTGCCGAAGTCCATGATCTTGCAGACAGGCGGATCAGCGTTGGGCTGAATCTCGACCAGGTCGAGTGCTTCTTCCTCGGCCATGGTGAGCGCTTCGTCACGCGTCAACACGCCAATCATTTCGCCATCGCTGCCGATCACGCGCACGCGCGGAACACGAATTTCCTGGTTCCTGCGGTTCTGCTTCGAGTCAGTGGTACTGATGTTGCACTCTCCAATATTGGCTTGTTTAAAGCCGGGCTTCATTTGAAGCCGGGAAGGCCCGTAATTCCGGAATCACGGACCCTTGCCACGCTCCAGCGATGTCACTGGCTCAACCCTGGATCGCTTCTTCCTGGCGCAAACGCGCCGCGAAGTCGGCAATTGACATGGTACCGAGGTCTTCCCCACCCCGTGAGCGCAGCGACAGCAGGCCGTTTTCCTTCTCGCGATCCCCTGCCACAAGAAGGTACGGCACGCGCTGTAGCGTGTGCTCGCGAATCTTATAGCCGATCTTTTCGTTGCGCAAATCGAAAATTACACGGAACCCTTGATCCGCAAGGGCCTTGGCACATTCCCCTGCATAGTCAGCTTGCGCATCGGTGATATTCATGACCACCGCCTGCACCGGTGCCAGCCAGGCGGGGAAGTGGCCGGCGTGGTGCTCGATCAGGATGCCGATGAAACGCTCCATCGAACCCACAATCGCGCGATGCAACATGACCGGATGCTTGCGCTGGCTGTGCTCGTCGATGTATTCGGCCCCGAGGCGCGCCGGCATCATGAAGTCGACCTGCATGGTCCCCAGCTGCCATGTACGGCCGATCGCGTCTTTCAGGTGGTACTCGATCTTTGGACCATAGAACGCGCCCTCACCCGGCAACTCCTCCCACTCGACCCCTGCGGCACGCAATGCAGCGCGCAGGGCGTGCTCAGCCTTGTCCCAAGTGGCGTCATCGCCCAAGCGCGGCTCCGGGCGCAGCGCAATCTTCAGCTGCACGTCGGTAAAGCCGAAGGTGGCGTAAACCTCCATTGCCTGCTGGTGGAACGCGGTCACTTCGGCTTCGATCTGGTCTTCGGTACAAAAAATGTGGCCATCATCCTGGGTGAAACCGCGCACCCGCAGGATGCCGTGCAGCGCGCCCGACGGCTCGTTGCGGTGGCAGGCGCCGAACTCGCCGTAGCGGATCGGCAAGTCGCGATAGCTGTGCAAGCCGTGGTTGAACACCTGCACATGGCCCGGGCAGTTCATCGGCTTGAGCGCATAGGTGCGCTTTTCCGACTCGGTGAAGAACATGTTTTCCTTGTAGTTGTCCCAGTGGCCGGACTTCTGCCACAGCGACACATCGAGGATCTGCGGGCAACGCACTTCCTGGTAACCAGACTCGCGGTAGACCTTGCGCATGTGCTGTTCCACCGTCTGCCAGATCGACCAGCCCTTGGGATGCCAGAAGATCAGGCCGGGGGCTTCTTCCTGAAGGTGGAACAGGTCCTGCTGCTTGGCGATCTTGCGGTGGTCGCGCTTCTCGGCTTCCTCCAACTGATGCAGGTAGGCCTTGAGATCTTTGTCGTTCAACCACGCGGTGCCGTAAATGCGGCTGAGCATCTGGTTGTTGTGGTCGCCGCGCCAGTACGCACCAGCCACCTTCATCAGCTTGAATGCGCGCAACTTGTCGGTGCCGGGAACGTGCGGGCCACGGCAGAGGTCGGTGAACTCGCCCTGCGAATACAGCGACAACTCCTGGTCGGCCGGAATGCCTTCGATGATCTCGGCCTTGAAGTCCTCGCCGATGCCACGGAAATGAGCCACGGCGTCATCGCGGGATTTCACGCTGCGAGAGACCGGCTGCGCTTCCTTGACGATCTTCTGCATCTCCGCCTCGATGGCCGGCAGATCTTCCGGTGTGAACGGGCGCTCATAGGCGAAGTCGTAGAAGAAGCCGTTGTCGATGACAGGACCGATGGTCACCTGCGCGCCTGGGAACAGGCGCTGCACAGCCTGCGCCAGCAGGTGGGCGGTGGAGTGGCGCAGCACATCGAGTGCTTCCGGAGATTTGTCGGTGACGATCGCAAGCTCGGCATCGTGATCAATGCGGAAGCTGGTATCGACCAGTTGGCCGTCGACTTTGCCGGCCAGCGCGGCTTTGGCCAAGCCGGCACCAATGGAAGCGGCGACATCGGACACAGTAACCGGATGCTCGAACTCGCGGCGGCTACCATCGGGGAGAGT
Organism: Lysobacterales bacterium; assembly: GCA_038242955.1. GTDB lineage: Bacteria > Pseudomonadota > Gammaproteobacteria > Xanthomonadales > Xanthomonadaceae > Thermomonas. The sequence continues at coordinate 57,598 of JBBSRO010000013.1, read as the reverse complement.
GATGTTGATCATGGTTTCAGGCTCTGGAAACGAAAAAAGGCGCCAAGGCGCCTTTTGATTGCCCATGAATGTGGGCTCGAATGCGTAGGCGAAGTTCAGGAGTGGGTGCTTGTAGTGTTCATGTGCCACGCTAGGCCGCGGTTTCCCGGGACCACCTCTGCTGGAGACTTCAACTGCGAATCTGGTTTGTCATCCACGCCATTTCGGCGTGGTGGGCGGTGAGGGTTTCGAACCCCCGACCCCTACCATGTCAAGGTAATGCTCTACCACTGAGCTAACCGCCCGACAAACATTTCGCGACCCGCGCATTCTAGCGTAGCCGAACCGCCATAAACAAGAACGCCCCGGAGCGGATAGCAACGGGGCGCTTTGATCCCGACTATCGTCTCGGCATCACTAGAGCTGAATCAGCTTCCCGCAGGAATCCGCAGCATTTGGCCGGGATAGATTTTATCGGGATCCTTCAGCATCGGCTTGTTGGCCTCGAAGATCTGCTGGTACTTGTTGGCATCGCCGTAGAACTCCTTGGCAATCTTCGACAAGGTGTCACCACTCTTCACTGTGTAGGTCTTGGACTCCCAACCCTCGCCGCCGGCCGATGCCAGGCCACCCGAGGCAGCACCACTGCCGATGATCGTTTCAGTGCTGGTCGCGCCGCCAGAGACGTTGGAGAAATCCGGCTTGCCTGCAGCCGAAGACGCGTTCACCGTCAGGCGGTCGTCGACCTTCTCGATGCCGTCGATATTGCCCGCAATCAGCACGGCTTTTTCACGCACCGCCACACTGTTCACATGGCCGGTCAGCGTGGCCTTGTTGCCGTCCACTTCAACGTCAATGCCGCTGTAATCACTGCCAAAGCTGCCCAAGTGTTGCTTGATGGCCGCTTCCTGCTTGGCTTCGCCCGGCTTGAAGATCTTCTCGCCAGCGCTCTTGATGAAATCGAACATGCCCATGTTGCACTCCTGATTGGGGAAATCTGTGGATGAGGGTGTCACGGCAGGCGTGATGGAAAGATTAAGAAGCGCCTCTTGATGTACTGGTTACAGGCTTGCCTCGCGCAGGATGCGGATTTGGTCGCGAACACGCGCAGCATCTTCGAACTCCAAGTCGCGCGCATGCTGGTGCATCTCCTGTTCCAGCGCCTTGAGCTTGGCCGCCTGCTGCGCCGGGCTGAGCCGCTTGTAATCCTGGATCGGTTCGGCAACACGCTTGGCTTTGCCGCGGCCTTTCAGTTCACCCGGCTCGTAGCGGGCACCTTCCATCACGTCCAGCACTGCACGCTGTACCGAGGCAGGCGTGATGCCGTGTTCCAGATTGTATTCAACCTGAATCGCGCGGCGGCGGTCGGTTTCATCGAGTGCACGCTGCATCGAGTTGGTCACGCGGTCGGCATACAGGATCGCCTTGCCGCGCAAGTTGCGCGCAGCGCGGCCAATCGTCTGGATCAGTGAGCCGGTCGATCGCAGGAAGCCTTCTTTGTCAGCGTCCAGTATTGCCACCAGCGACACCTCCGGCATGTCCAGGCCTTCGCGCAGCAGGTTGATGCCGACCAGCACGTCGAACACGCCCAAGCGCAAGTCACGGATGATCTCAACGCGTTCCACCGTGTCCACGTCAGAGTGCAGGTAGCGTACGCGCACGCCGTGCTCGGACAGATATTCGGTCAGATTCTCCGACATGCGCTTGGTAAGCGTGGTGATCAGCACGCGGTCGCCCCAGCCCACCCGCTCCTTGATTTCAGAGAGTACGTCGTCGACTTGCGTGGCAACCGGCCGGATTTCCACTGGCGGATCGATCAAGCCTGTCGGACGCACCACCAGTTCGATGATGTCGTTAGCGCCTTCGCGCAATTCGTATGGCCCGGGCGTGGCGGACACGAACACGGCGCGCGGCGCGCGTTCTTCCCATTCTTCGAACTTGAGCGGCCGGTTGTCGAGCGCAGATGGCAGCCGGAAGCCAAAGTCGACCAAGGTCTGCTTGCGCGAACGGTCGCCTTTGTACATCGCGCCGATCTGCGGAATGGTCACGTGCGATTCGTCAACGACCAGCAGCGCATCCGCCGGCAAGTAATCAAACAACGTTGGCGGCGGCTGGCCCGGCGCAAGGCCGGTCAAGTGCCGCGAATAATTTTCGATGCCATTGCAGAAGCCGACCTCCGCCATCATTTCCAAGTCGAACTGGGTGCGCTGCTGTAGGCGCTGCGCCTCGACCAACTTGTTGTTGGCGTACAGGTATTCGAGGCGATCGCGCAGTTCCAGCTTGATCGTGTCGACCGCTGACAACGTGCGCGCGCGCGGCGTCGCGTAATGGGTCTTGGGGTACACGGTGTAGCGCGGCATCACGCGGAAGACCTCGCCGGTCAGAGGATCGAATATCGACAGCTTCTCGACCTCGCCATCAAACAGCTCGATGCGCAGCGCTTCCAGGTCTGACTCGGCCGGGAATACGTCAATGGTTTCGCCACGCACACGGAAGGTGCCGCGTTGCAGCTCATGTTCGTTGCGACTGTATTGCAGCGTGGTCAGGTGACGCAGCAATTCGCGTTGGTCAATGCGTTCGCCACGCGACAGGATGAGCCGCATCGCCAGATAGTCCTCTGGCGCGCCCAAGCCATAGATCGCCGAAACCGAGGCAACCACGATCGTGTCACGACGTGAAAGTAGCGCCTTGGTCGCCGCCAACCGCATTTGCTCGATATGGTCGTTGATCGAGCTGTCTTTCTCGATGTACGTGTCCGACGACGGTACGTAGGCCTCGGGCTGGTAGTAGTCGTAATAGCTGACGAAGTATTCCACCGAGTTTCGCGGGAAGAACGCGCGGAACTCGCCATACAGCTGTGCTGCCAAGGTCTTGTTGGGGGCCATCACCAGGGTCGGCTTCTGCACTGCCTGAATCATGTTGGCAATCGTGTAGGTCTTACCGGAACCAGTCACGCCAAGCAGGACTTGTTTGGCGACGCCGTTTTCGAAGCCAGCAACCAGCTTCTCGATCGCCTGCGGCTGGTCACCTGCCGGCGAGTATGGGGACACCAGCTGGAAACGATCGGACGCGGTGGTCAGGTCGAGGTCGGACGGCTGGGTCATGGCGGGCTTCGAAGCGGGCAACCCACGAGTTTAACCCTCCGCACAATCCCGTCCCTCAGTCTCGTTCAGGAAGCCCATGCAAACGACTCCACTTGGGAGTTTTCCTACCCTCAATCAGTCGAAGCGCCGATCCCGCTCCGCCGAGACGAGCCCTAGCCTCGTCATACACACAACGGGAGCCAGCCATGCGCCGCAATATGGGATTCACCTTGATTGAAGCCATGATTACAGTTTCAGTGTTCGGCATCCTGGCTGGAATCGCGGCCCCGTCGCTTAGCGGATTGATCGAACAACAGCGGACGTTGGCTGCCATCAGTTCACTCACAACGCATATGGCAATGGCGCGCACCGCAGCAATCACCCGCAATCGTCGCGCCGTGCTTTGCCCCTCCAGTGATGGCAGCCAATGCCGGGCCGATACCGACTGGAGCGGTGGCTGGATGCTGTTCATGGACGATGACGGCAACCGCAAGCCTGATGTCAGCGAGGAGGTCCTGCGCGTTGACCTGTCACCTACCAGCCATCACTTGCGTGTGGTCAGTACCACCGGCAGACAGCAGCTGCGCTACCTGCCGGACGGGCGCAGCGCCGGCACCAACCTCACCATCTCGATCTGTAATGGCAAGGGCGAACTGCTGGGCGCCGTGATCGTCAATAACATGGGCCGCCCGCGGAGCGAACGCCCGAAGGTAGCGACGCCCTGCCCAGCATGACGGTTAGATACGCCCGTACAAAGACGTGCCTGACAGCTTGCCCGACCCGCGCTGGCCGACTACAATGCGCTCCACGCCTGAATAGCTCAGCTGGTTAGAGCACTTGACTGTTAATCAGGGGGTCGTTGGTTCGAGTCCAACTTCGGGCGCCAAGATATGAAAAACCCGCCGGAAGGCGGGTTTTTCATTTTAAAAGGCATTGCCTGCCTTACCAGCAGTTGACCGCAGGCGTCTTTGTCCCTGCTTGATCGATCCTAAGTGTGCCGCATGTTGGGTCAGACTGCGCTGCTGTGGGCGCCGCTTCGATCACATAAGTCTTTGCCGTAAGAGCCGCCGACGGTGCTACAGCATAAAACTCTAAGGCTTTCGGCTCGCACACACCCGTATTTCCAACAAACCCAACATAAGTCATGTTGGTCGTGTAATAGCGCTCAGCCTGCTGTGCAAGCGTTGCGGCACACGCCGCACCCGCCGCCCGCCTAGTTTTCCTGACGTAGTCGTTGTATGCCGGTAAAGCAACGGCAGACAAGATTCCGATGATAGCGACCACAATAAGCAACTCGATCAATGAAAACCCCGACTGGGCGCTGGTGGAGCGGCAGCTGATAGACCTAAGCTTTCGAATGTCAGTCATCACCATCAATCCTTTCTAATTTCGCGCCATGAAACACGATCCCAACGCGGCGCGCTCGTCGAAACCGACGGCGGTGGCACTCCCGAAGACAAGCCCGTGACAAGCATGCCTCGCAACAGGCTTGCCAATGTAGGCATACCTGCGCCGACGCTCACTGAGCCCACTGGAAGCCCTCCGGTGAGCGCGCCGTCATCAGTAAGCCCGTCTTTGTTCAAGTCGAAGTAGGAGCCTGCCGCACTGGTCCCAGTGAACGCGTCCACTGCATTGATATAACCTGTGCCATCGACCTGACACGCATCTCCTAGAGTAACCATGCTCGATGTGATCAAGAAGGTCGAGACGATTTGCGCATCCTGAACGATACGTTCACCACTACCAGGCAAATCCACGTACCAACCCTTAGATGTAGCCGGGAGTGACGCTTTGGCCTCAAATCCGCGCACTGGATAACCACTAGAAACTGCATTCGTTACCATGATCGTGCGTTCCGTCAAGTCTGCACGGGTATAGGCCGTTTCCTCATCAACGAAACCATACATACTCTGCACGTCTGTGTTCCGTGAGTCCGCATCCGACAAAGTCAAATAACGACCCGTACCGAAAAACACCCAGCGCTTCCTCGTTAATGGGTTTATTGCCACCGTTACACCTGCGCTGATTGGCTGCGCTCCATCAGGACCCACCGCGGTAAACAGTTTGGTTGCAGTACCCGCAGTCATGTCGAATTTCCAGACGTTACCCAGCATGTCACCCGCGTAAACATACGCGATGGTTTTGCCGTCTTGGCCGTATACACCTACCGGGGAAGACAAACCGTTTGGTGTTGCCGTCGATCCGACGCCTGTATCGATCTGCTGGATAACCGCACCTGTTTCAATGTCAAGCACGATGAGTACGGCTTTCTCACGCTTGCTGTTCATGCCGTTACCCAGGATCACAGCCTTCTGACCGCCGGGAACGTGACCAAGGAACGGTTTGCCGATCACCAGGCCCATGTTGTCGTTGGCGGGAATGGATGAGGTGGACGAACGTTCCCACTTGACGTCACCTGCACCAAACGTGGTCGGCGATGTTACATCGAGGGCATACAGCCCCTTTCCGCCTTTGCCGAGCGAACCTACGAGAATATTCTTGTTCGGGGTGAGCGAGCGCTTGCTGACAACAATTGGCCCATCAACAAAAAATTTGTGCGTGTAGTCGCCGCTACTCAGACTCTTCAGATCCGCCCAGTTGATTGAGTTCGGGATGTATCCGAACAATTCGACACCAGTGTCTGCATCGAAGGCATGAAGCATGCCGTCGTTTGCACCTACATAGAGAGTCTTGGTGTCTTTTACGTATGCAGGCGATGAGCCAACGATGTCCCCAATCAGTACATCGCGCACTCGTAGCTCACCCTCACCAGGCCCTTCCAAGCTCTGGTCTCCACGAATGTAATCCACGTTCTTCGGGCCAGTTACCGCATAGTCGACAGGGCCACCTGTGCGCTCAAGGGCTGTTTGCTGCGCGGAGGTGGGAAATGCTGCACCCGACGTGCCGTTGTAGGTGATTATCTTGCGAGTTGTCCAGTCTGTAGGTAACGAAGAGGTCCAACTGATGGTGCTGGATACGCCGGCTTCGCTGATAGACCTTGCAGTAACTGAACCTTCCCAAGTGCCGGAGACATAGCTGGCATTGAACACCTGAGCACCTGTGTCCAGGGACACCGAATTCGTGGCGACGTTGGAGTAGGAACTGGTCCGCTTCGCGATTTCCGACAGGGCCTTTTTCAAGCCTAGTGCAAATGCATTCGGGTCATTGGCAGTGAAGAATTGGCCATGTCCATTGACAGCAGCATGCCACAAGTCGTCGATTCTAACTGCACCCCCACTGTTGATCACGTCAGGCCATACTGAAGAATTGCTGGCAGGCGGGGGAGTAGTAATGGGAAGAGTGCCGCTGAGGCCAATCGAAATCGAGAAGGTGACCATATGCTGCCACGAGGCTGCGTCGGAAGGGGATACGGGAACGTTGTCCTTAAGCCCCGTCGCAACACCTGGCCGCATATCGGTCAGATAGTAGTAACTAGCGACGTCCGCCAAGGTATGGCTTTTGCCATCTCCATCAGAATCACCGATCAAGGCATTTGCAAAGCTGTCGTTCCAGTACCCATCAGTGGTCAGGATAGAGAAGTTCTGCCGGCATGAGATTTGGTCAGCGGTTGCTCCCGGTCCCCACGGACCTTTCGCATCCTGGCGCGTGTAGTACTTCCCAACCGCGTCCAGCGCAGTGCGCAGAGGTGTGCTGCCATTCTTGACGACTTCGTTCTGCAGGCTGTTGAACCATGTCGTCTTATTGCCGGCTTCAAACAGTCCACCGTTCGTGTCGACTGGAATGACCGTAGTCGTACCTGTGGCGCTGAGGCCTGCGGGGCGCACATTGATGGGCGTGTAACCCACGCGATTAAGGCGGCCCAAGGTGGCAAACGCCTCTGATGCACCGCCCTTGGCCGTCTTGATTCGGGTGCGATAGTAGGAATACCAAGTCGCGATATTAGTGAGCTCGTCGGCCTCGCTGCGGGTGCTAGGCACCGCGACAACTTCCGAGGTAGCTGTATAGGTGACGTCGAGCGTCACGCCGGAATAATTGGTGGAATTGCTGTTGGAGTTGCGCTGCAGGCGTGCGTAAAACACCTTGGAAGACGCAAGCGAAACGCTGTAAGAGCAGGTTTCGTCGTTGCCGTTGCTGCTGCTACATGAACCTCTAGAAGATCCATCGCGAAGCGACAATTTCAGGTTGCCGGTGCCCCCGCTGGTCGTTACCTCGATGGTAGTCGCGCCGACAGGAACTGTAAAAGAATAGTCGTTAGTATTATTATTACTGGTTGACAAGCCGGTAATCGGAAACCCAGACGGTATTACCGGATTCACGATACCCTTGACGACCTGACCTGAGGCATTGACCCGGTAACGATCATAGTCAAATACACTCGCTGATGTGGACGCAACTACCCCCGCATGTGGCACATAAAAAATCGACTCGTCGTTGCCGCGGAGATCGCGGGTTCCATTAACACTGGTACCGCCATTCGACATGTTGCTGCCATTGGCCAAATTCCAATTCGTATATACCGCTGAGACATTGGTGCCGCCGGTCAACCGGTTGACACCATCTGCGGTCATCCATGGGCGATAGGTGATCGCCGGGTTGTAGTAAATAGTGTTATTCAAATATGATCGGTGGTAGGGCTTGTCCTCCAGCCCAGTACTACTAGCTCCAGTGCCCGTACCGAAATACTCAGGGTCCTGCACGTCAAACGGCATCGACACCAATGCCATCGAGCCGGAATTATCCAGGATGAACATGACATTAGGCGGAATTCGGCTGGCCGACGTCAAAGGATCATCGGGTATGACGATACCAGCGTGCACTGGTATTGCCAGCAATGTAGCCAGAAATACTGTAGGTAGTGCCCACCAGCGTGAGTGTGACGTCGACATTTTCTTCACCGCAGGGTTGATCGGGGAGTGTGTACGATTATTCATGGATTAAGTCCCCGGGTCCGGGATGCGGCTCATGACATTTGTCTGGAGCACTACTTCGGCGCGGCCGGCTGCGCGGCTGCGGGCGGTAATTCGGAACATCGGGCTTTGACTATCGGGCCCTTCCTCTGAGCGAGTATCTTCACCAGCGCCGATACGACCCGACGCGATGCCGATGTATTCGATCCAATATTCCGGTGCAGTCGGCAATGTACCGCTGTCGTATTGAGTGGAAGGTACTGAATGCCATGTGCCTGCGGACCCCGATGGGCAAATGCCCATACTGGTGCACTGGGCCGCCGTCGGAATCATTGTCAAATCGTCCCAGGTTTCAGTTGGCTTGGTGACATCGGGCGCAACTGCAAGCTGAGATTGGGCAAAACGAATCGCCGCTTCCGCGGCTTGCATCGCAATACTACGATCCCGCATGTTTGCGCTCATGCGCTCTTGCATGGCGGAGCTTCTCAGGACCGCAATACCTAGAATTGAGGTCACGATGAGCAGTATCAGTACGACGAGTAGCGAAATACCCTGCTGCCGATACGCCGCTGACGCATTAAATCCCCGTTGAGCGTAAGTATTCAAAGGTTGCGACTCCTGAGGCTGACAACGTTGGCGAAATCGCGGGTAAACGCCTGCCCGTCGACGTCAGCGCCGCGCAGTCGCATATCCATCCGAACGCTAGTGACGCAGTTCCAATTGACGGGCGCGTCGTTGTAAGCGTTGCTTTGCGCACAACCGGCATCTAATCTGTTCTCCAGATAACGAACACGAAGTGATTGCACCCCATCCGCAACCTCCTCTCTCACACCCCCGTTCCGCGAAACGTAGAGAGAGTTTCCACCGCGACCATTGGCATCCACAAACCACCGATTGTCGCGAAAGCGGGCCAAAACGACAGACGCCGGCGGTGCTTTGACGTCGTCGGCGGGGCTGTAAGCTCCCGGCAAAGCGGCGAACGAAATGGTGTCCGCTGTTACTGCCGTTGCAGTGACCAGGTAGCTGTATCGACTATTACAAAGCAGCAAGACATCGTTAACCCTGAATGCGTCTTCCGCCGTGGTCAAACCTGCAGGCAATTCAATCGTGACCGATGCACTTGTAGAACCAGTTACCCGATACGATGTGTCATCACCCGAGCTTACCGTCAGCTGATCACGTGCGCTCGCGGGATTATTGTTGGCATCATTGATCCCACCGGTAGCTGCATTGAAGCTGTCTGCGTCCGCTCCTGTGGTCTGCACGAACGATTTGTTGGAGCATGCCGAACCACCGGCTGCGCGGACGTCACGGGACATCAACTCGAACGCTACTCGTGCGCCTTCCTGCACACGACTCAGGCCTTCATTGGAGCGGTAGGAGGCTTGGTTGGATTGGAAAACGGCGAATGCTGCGCCTAGAACCAGCAAGCCCAAAACCATAGCGATCATCAATTCGATCAAGCTGAAGCCATCCAAGTGCCGATGGCGGAACGTCACATCTACACGGTGGGTACTCATATCCTTGTCCTGGTAGTCACTTGCCTGACAGCGCTACCACCGGCACGGCTGTCATCCCAACGCACAGTCACTTCGCAAGCATCCGGGCAATTTGTGATCCGTCCGCATGTAGACAAGTCATCCGATTTTCCAATAGTGTTCTTGAGATCAAGAACCCAGTCCCGCAGGTCATTCTGCGCAAGAGTCCCTGCAGCCGGAGCCGCACACGTCATCGCCATGTTGTAGCTAGCCGCGTTTCCGCGGTTGCCGCGCATCGCTTCAATAATTGAAGTGTTCTGCATCACCGCTTGACTTGATTCCAGTGAGCCCTGCCCACCGCGGAGAGCCACCGCTTGCAGAGCTGCGACGCCCAGTAAACCAACTCCGAGCACCAAGACTGACACCAGCACCTCAATCATGCTCATGCCTTGAATCTTGCAAACTCCGATGCGGCTAGCCGTGCGTCCGAGGTGAAAGGTGGTCGATGAACTAATTATCATGGGCAAACCCCTCCACCATTCTGTTTAGTAACGCTTACTGCACCGCTGATCATGACGTTCATCACTCGCTGGTTTTCTGCGGGCTTGGTCGTGGGCATGCATACCGTCATTGCTGCTTGAGCTCCGATCATGCCTGACGGGCTGAATACGATGCCACCCGGGGGCCCACTGACTTGTATGGTTCCGGCCGCGAGATTGTCGCGAATGACTTCCGCACCATCCGTCGCGTTTGCGGCCCCCAGTACGATCCAGCGCGCCCACGTTGCATTTGATTCGCAAACGATGCCATCGCTACTGGGGCATACCCTGACTCGGGAATTGCGGCGAACTGCTTCAGAACGTGCCAGCTGGAATGAAGACGAAAGCTCGCCAGCCTGACCATTCAATCTATTTCCATTCAACAGTGCCGACATGCTGGGCACAGCCACCAGAGCAAGGATGCCAATTACAGCAACCACCACCATGAGCTCCACCAAGGTGAAACCGGCGTGGCGCCGCCGGTCCGGCTGGCTTGCCTGCTGTGTTGGATTTTGGTGCTCAATCAACATACTGCCCCCATACTCTTGATGGCATACGGTAGCGAGTGTCAGCGACGTTGGCTACGCATCACCGATGGACGGGCAGATCACGTGCATCGGCGGCAAATCTGTGACCCAACACGCAAAACCATATCCAGACGCCTCTTAACCGGACACATCCTTGAAGTCGCCGACGCCCACTCAAGATCCACTGGAAGCACTTTGGCGACCAACCGCGGTCATTACGGTGCTGCTGGTCGGGGAAGCGTTGGCCCTGGTGCTGGCATTGGCACCCGCCGGCAACGATGACCGTCTGGTTCGCTTCGGGCTTGCCTCCCTGGGGATCCAGTGGATCACGCTGGGCACAATGTCGTCGCTCTATCTATTGAGGCGATGGCTTGCGAAATTGCCAGCCGCCACATTGGCTTGGGCCTGTCTGGGCTTGCTGCTGGCGATGACCGCATTGGTGGGCAGTGCAGCGTGGAACGTCCTTGAGGTGCCATTGGATCCGAATCACAGTGGCTTGCAGTTCGTGGCCCGGCTGTTGGGGATGGCGCTTGTCGTCGGGTTGTTGGGCCTAGTTGCATTCCAGAACTACGCACGGGTGCGCCACCTACTGGTGCGCACGAAGCAATCCGAACTCGAAGCACTGCAGGCCCGGATCCGACCGCACTTCCTGTTCAACACACTGAATACCGGCGCCGCGCTGGTGCATGCCCATCCGGACGAGGCCGAACGGCTATTGCTGGACCTGGCCGACCTCTTCCGCAGCGCGCTGCGTGGACCGCAACTGATTTCACTTGCCGATGAGCTCTCGCTCACCCGCCGTTACCTGGACATCGAATCGCTGCGCTTCGGGGAACGCTTGCGGCTTGAGTGGAATATCCCCGCCAGCTTGCCCGATGTCATGGTGCCTTCGCTGTCGATCCAGCCATTGGCTGAAAATGCAATCCGCCACGGCATCGAACGACTGCCCCACGGCGGACGTGTTGACGTCACCGTTGAAATCGTTGGCACTGAGGTAGTTGTGACCATCGGTAACGACTTGCCGGCACAGGCGGGCAGCAGTGGCGGGCATGCGATCGGCCTGGCATCCGCTCGCGAACGGGTGGACGCGCTGACCGAGGGGCACGGACGCGTCGAGTCGCAGATCGAAAACGGACGCTACATCGCCAAGATGGTGCTGCCACTGAATGCCGGCAGCACCAGCTCACGTCGCTAAGACTTACTGCACCACCCGGTAGCACGGACGATACTCGCCACTGATCTTCATGCGGCGCTGCTCGACGAAGGCAACCAGCAACGCATCCAGTGCCTGCATGATGTCGGAGTCGCCGTGGATTTCGAACGGGCCAAATTCTTCAATCCGGCGCATGCCGTCTTCCTTGACGTTGCCGGCCACGATGCCGGAAAAGGCGCGGCGCAAGTCTGCTGCCAGTTCAAACGGCTTGCGACCCTGGTGCAAATCTAGTCCCGCCATCGCCTCATGGCTCGGCACGAACGGCGACTGCAGGTCCAGCGGGATATGCATCGACCAGCTAAAGAAGAATGAATCCTTCTTAGCGATACGCTGATCGCGTACTTTCTGGATACCGCGGTGCATGTGGCGCGCAACCTTGACCGGGTCGGATACGACGATTTCGTAGAGGTTCGCGGCGGTCTCGCCCAATGTCAGGCGGATGAAGCGGTCAATCTGTTCGAAGTACGGTGCCGAGCCAGCGGGGCCGGTCAGGATCACCGGGAAATAGCGGCCGGCGTTCTCTTCGCGAAGCAGGATGCCGAGCAGGTACAAAATTTCCTCGGCAGTACCTACACCACCCGGGAAGACGATGATCCCGTGGGCCATGCGGACGAAGGCCTCCAGCCGCTTCTCGATGTCCGGCATGATCACCAAATGGTTGACGATCGGGTTCGGCGACTCGGCCGCAATGATCCCCGGCTCGGTGATGCCAATATAGCGGCTGCGGCGCCTACGTTGCTTGGCATGGGCAATGGTGGCGCCCTTCATCGGCCCCTTCATTGCGCCCGGGCCGCAGCCGGTGCAGATGTCCAGCCCGCGCAGCCCAAGCTCGTAGCCAACCTGCTTGGTGTAGACGTATTCCTCTCGGCCGATCGAATGCCCGCCCCAGCACACCACCAGGTTGGGATCGGTCGGGTGCAGCACTCGCGCATTCCGAAGCAGGCGGAACACGGCATCGGTGATACCCGGGGAAGTCTTCAGTTCTGCACCGCATTCCGGGTCCAGCTCGATAGCGGTATAGGCCAGGTCTCGAACCACCGCGAACAGCAATTCGGCGACGCCGCGAATGATTTGTCCGTCGACGAATGCCATCGCCGGCGCACCACGCAGCTCGATGCGCATGCCACGATCCTGCTGATGCACTTCGATGTCGAAATTCGGGTAGAGCTCTTGCGCCGCGCGTGGATCATCGGACGCGCTGCCGCTGGTCAGCACTGCTAGCGCGCAGCGACGCAGCAGGTCGTGCATGCCGCCGGAGACGTCGCGCAGGCGCGCGACTTCCTCCCGGGACAGGACGTCAAGGCCGCCCTTGGGATAGATGTGCGCGTCGACTGTGGGGAGGACGGGTGCGGGTACGGCTGCAGCTTGCAGCGAAATATTATTTGTATTCATAGACCATGAAGTCTAACCCCGGCGACTCATCTTCCGCACAAAAACAAACGGCCGGGTTTCCCCGGCCGTTTGGTGATTCCAATCCTTAAGCCTTGACTCAGAACTTGTACTTGAAGCCGAGCTGGACCGACCACTGTGAGATACCTTGGTCAAAGCCGTCGCCGTCGCCATTGGCGATCGTTGGCTCGTCCGCGAAGCGGTAGTTGTAAACGTACTTGCCGTTATAGATACCTTGCAAGCTAGCCACGCGCGCATCTGCGTAGAAGCCGTAGTCGTAGATGTTGCCCCACTTCTTGTTGAGCATGTTGCCGATGTTCTGCACGTCGACCCAGAACTCGGACTTGTGGCCCTTGAAGAAGCCCGGCATTTCCTGGCTCAGGCGAAGGTCGAACGTGTTCACGAAGTCAGCGCGGAATCCGTTGGTGGTAGCAACCCTACCCCCCATCGGTGCAAGATCCTTGTTCGCTCCCAACCAAGCAAAGAATTCCTTCTCCATCACCGCGTCAGGCGTGAATACGCCAGCCGACGTAAGGGTTCCGAACAGCACATCACCAGGACCCTTCGGCACATAGAACAGGTCATTGGCAGTACGCGAATCACCATTGGCGTCGTTCACGTAGACATAGCTGAACGGACGGCCGCTGCGCCCTTCGTACACCAGGCCCATACGGGTTTCGTAACCGGTGAAGAACTCATGCTTCCAGTTCAGGCTGCCACTGAAACGATCCTTGATCTGGTAGCGCGCCTTTGTTTCGATGTCGCGGTTGATATCGAAGGAATACTGGTAGCCCCAACCTGAACTCGCGGTGGAACTGGTAAGTGGACCCACTTCAGTGGCGTGCGTGTACGTGTAGCCCATGTTCCACGACCAGTCGCTGTCATTAGTCCACGGCTTGGACAGGCTGGCAGTCAACTGCTGCGACACGCCCTTGCGCGTGTTCTGGATCAGGTAGACGTTGTTGTAAGCCGTGTTCCGGCCAAAACGCGCGTCGCCCGAGGCCCATGCCTTGCCGATCTTGCCCGGGTTGTAATAAAGCTCACGACCATCCGGCCCGGTGAACGACGGCATCGGTCCCTGCCCGGCCACCGGATTCGGGCCGATGTTGAGGCTCTGGTAGTACAACCCGTTGTTGACCTTGCTCAGCAGTGCTTCGATCGAGAACACAGTGCCCCACAGGCCGGTTTCAGTCTCGAAGCCAAGGTTCGCTTTCCAGATTGACGGCAACTTGAAGTCATTGCCGACGAAATTCACGTCTTGCGCGCCACCCTTGCCTGCACCGGTCGGAACCGGCTGATTGAACGCATCCGGGCTGAACGGCAAGGTCGGGTCGTAGGTTTTGTAGCCGTAAGCCGCGTAATTAAATCCGGTGGTGTTGAAACTGTTGCCAATCCACACCTGAGGTGCGTCCCCTTGGAACAAGCCAATGCCGCCACGCAGCTGCATCTGGCGATCACTATCGAAGGTGTAGTTGAAGCCGACGCGCGGTTGGATCAGGAAGCCACCGCCGAACACCTTGCTGTTGTTGTAGCCAAAGTAGGCCGAAGCAGCCGCGTTGTAAGCGGGGTCGCGGCTGACGTCAGGGCGATCGGCGCGCACGCCGTACGTCAACGTCAGATTGCTGTTGACGTACCACGAATCCTGGACGAACAGGCCAAGGTTGGTGTTGCTGTAATCGACAGCAATGGAACCGGGCGCGGTTTCCTTGCTGTAGTCGTAATTACTCCACTTGCCGGCCTGGAAGTTATCGAGCCCGAAGAAGGTGTAAGTACCCCAGGAGTTCCGACCGTAGTAATTGTAGATTTCGTTGTCCGCGTATTCCGCACCGAACTTCACATCGTGGTTGCCCAAGGTCAGGGTTCCCGCGCCGTAGTAGTTCCAGGTCTTGGTATTCAGGACATTGTTTTGGCTATTGGCTTCGGTGCCCAGATAGATGGAATCACCAGAAGGCGATGCCTCAGTACCGCCAAAGAAGATACGAACGCTCGGCGCAGTCGCATTAACCACTCGAATCGCGGAATAGTCACGGAAAGAAGCCTTGAACTCCGTGGAGAAATTCTCGGTCCAGTCGCTGAACACTTGAGCGACGTAGCTTTCAACTGACTTCTCATGCTGGTACCAGTAAGAGCTTAAGGAGACCGAAGAACTACCCATGCCCTGCACGCGAAGCTTGCTCTGCACGAGGTTGCTGTAGCGGATGCTGGCGCGGTGATTGTCGCTGATGTTCCAGTCGAGCTTCAGTGCGTACTCTTCCAGGTCAGTGTTGCCATTGCTCTCCAGCGTGCCGGCGTCGAAGCCCCACGTGCCGTTGGCGATGCTTTGCGCTCGCGCGACGTCAGCCGGGGTAATGACAGCATTAGCCTTGCCCAATGCCGTGGTCGACAGGTCGGTGCCCGGGGCCGACTGCTTGAACTTTTCGTAGTTGGCAAAGAAGAACAACCGGTCTTTGATCAGCGGACCACCGAAGGTAACGCCGTAGGTCTTTTCCGTATCGAACCCGGCAAAGGGTTTGCCTGCCGGATTGTTGCCGAACCAGTCGCCATCACGGTAGGTACCGTACAGGGAGCCATGGAACTGGTTGGTACCCGACTTGGTCACTGCATTGACGTTCGCGCCAGCTGCGCCGGCAATGGTAACGTCGAAGTTAGAGAGACTGATGTCGATCGCTTCGATCGCTTCCAGCGACACCGGCTGCCGTCGCGTGGTCATGTTGTTGCTTTCCAGCCCGAAGGTATCGCTGGAGGACACGCCGTCGATGCTGATCGCGTTGAAGCGCGGGTTCTGGCCACCTGCAGAGATCACACCGGAGGCGCGATCCACGAATGCAACGCGCGGGTCAAGGCGCATGAAATCCTGGATATTGCCGTTGATCGACGGCAGCGACTCTATGGTGTCACGGTCGACACTAGTGCCCGCGCCCATCTTATTGGCACTGAATACGGTAGCACCCGCGCTGGCGACTGCCTGCACGGAGCCCAAGGTGGTCACGTCGTTGTTCAACTTTGCATCGACGGTGTTGTTCTGGCTCAGGCTTAGGAACACGTTCTCTTCGGTATCGCTCCCCGCACCAGCCTTGTTAATGGTGATGGTGTATGGACCACCGACGCGCAGGCCGCGGGCGCTGTAGCGGCCACTGGCATCTGTAGTGATGCGACTGACAGTGCCTGAATCAATGTGAGTGATGGTCACCTCGGCACCAGCCACCGGCTGGCCATCTGCACTGACGACCTGTCCGCCAACACCGGCGGAGGTGCTCTGCGCAAAAACGGGAGCCGCTGCAAGGGCAAGAAGCAAACCCAGCGACAATTTCGACAACCGCATGCGGTTCGGATGAGACATTTCAATGACCTCTATTGGCAAGATGAGAACGACGGACGTATGACGGCAAGCGCCGACACGTCCGTCCAGCGACGGGAGTCGGCAATGAGTGAAAAACAACCCATACCATGGCGGATGGATTTACCAAAGATTAACACGGTACCCGCTGGAAATGACGCCGTCATGACAGCAACGCCAAGTCGATCACGAAAGCCTAAGTGCTTGTCAGCCTTGGCTATTCAGCTAGCTACGCGGAGGAAGCTGACCACCCCATCCATGAGCATCTGCACGGAAATGGCCACGATCACCATGCCCATCAAGCGCTCGATCGCAGTCAAGACCCGCGCGCCCAGCCAACGTTCCAGATAGGTCGCGGAGAACAGGATTACCGCGGTAATGGCCCAAGCGATCACGAGAGCGAGTGTCCAGTCCCCCATCCGGCCAGGTTCTTGGCTACCAAGCAGCATGACCGCCGCCATGCAGGATGGCCCGGCGATCATGGGAATTGCCATTGGCACGATAAAAGGCTCGCCGTCAGGGATATCGCCCATCAACCCATGCGGAGACGGGAAGATCATCCGCAGGCCAATGATGAAGAGGATGATGCCGCCAGCGATCGACAGTGATTCCTGACGCAGGTGCATCAGCTCCAGCGCGTAACGACCGCCCCACAAGAACAGCAGCAGCACGACCAGCGCGATCAACAGTTCACGGGCAACCACGATGCGCTTGCGTTCGGCGGGCAGGCCTTTCATCAGTCCTAAAAACACCGGGATATTGCCCAGCGGATCCAGGATCAGGAACAGCAGGATTGCGGCGGCAGCAATCGTCATTGGGACAACGCTTCGGCCGACGTCATGGCATCGACGATGCGGCCACGCTGATTGGAACCGCCCGAAGACAGCAGTTCCACGCAGGCCGATGCGTAATCGCTGGCAGGCCGCGCCTTCATGTCCGTATTCGGTTGATAGGCTCGGGCACGTAACGAGGTGCGCATCGGACCGGGCTGCAAGCCGGAGATACGCGTGCCATGTTCGCCGAGTTCGGCCTGCAGCATGTGCACCAGCGCGGCTTGGGCCTGTTGGGCCAGCCCGTAACCGCCCCAGAAGGCGGCGCCGGAGCGCTCCGGATCATCCAATGCAAACACAACCGCACCGGCATCGGATTTCGCCAGCAATGGTAGGCACGCTTGGGTCAACCACCAGCGTGCAGTCAGGTCGACGTGGATTGCCCGCGCGAAGTCAGCCGGGTCTGTATGCAGCAGCGGGGTCAGCCCCTTGAACTCGGCGGCGCAGTGCAGCACGCCGTCAAGCCGGCCAAGCTCATCTTCGATGCGCTGTGCCAGATCGGCATGGTCGTCGGGCGACGCACCTTCCAGGTCCAGCGGATACAGCAATGGCTCCGGGCCGACTGCCTTGACCGCGTCGTATACCCGGTTCAGCGGTGCCACCTTGCGCCCTAGCAACACCACGGTCGCGCCGGCTTGGGCACAGGCCACTGCAGCAGTCGATCCCAGTCCGCCGGCAGCACCAGCGATCAGGATCACCCGGTCTTTCAAGGACTGGACCTGCAAGGGTGGCGCTCCGCTCACGCCTTCTGCGCGTCCGCTACCAGGCGAGTCAAATCGCCGGATTCGGCAAGTTCGACCGTGATGTCGCAGCCACCGATCAGTTCGCCACCAATAAACAGCTGCGGGAACGTCGGCCAGTCGGAATAGCGTGGCAGGTTGGCGCGGACCTCGGCCTCTTCGAGCACGTTGACCGTATGCAGCTGCGCGCCCGCGGCGTTGAGCACCTGCACGGCGCGGCTCGAGAACCCGCACATCGGGAATTGGGGCGTGCCCTTCATGAACAGGACGACGGGATGGCCTTCGACTTCGGCCCGGATGCGGTCTTCAACGGACATGGGGATTTGCTCCTGGAGCGTACTGCCTGCCGCCGACCTTGACCTGCTGACAACGGGCGTGAGAGTTAGAATGCTGCTTGAAGCGTGCCTATTGTAAGTGTTCGCGCGGCCATCGCCGCACCCGTGCCTCTCAACCGACCTTCCCCAACAGGAGTTTAGCCGTGGCCATTGAATTGCCCGCCCTGCCCTACGACCGTACCGCCCTTGAGCCGCACATCTCCGGCGAGACCATCGACTTCCATTACGGCAAGCATCACCAAGCCTATGTGACCAACCTCAACAAGATGATCGAGGGCACCGAGTTTGCCGACATGCCGCTTGAGGACATCATCCGCAAGTCGCAAGGCGGCATGTTCAACAATGCGGCGCAGGTCTGGAATCACACCTTCTACTGGAACTGCCTGTCACCCAAGGGTGGCGGTGAGCCCAGTGGCAAGTTGGCTGATGCCATCAACGCTGCGTTTGGCGACTTCGCCAAGTTCAAGGATCAGTTCAGCGACACCGCAGTGAAAACCTTCGGCTCAGGCTGGGGTTGGCTGGTGCAACGCGCCGACGGCTCACTGGCCCTGGCCAGCACCCCTAACGCCGCCACTCCGCTGACCGGCGAAGACACCCCGCTGATGACCTGCGACGTGTGGGAGCACGCGTATTACATTGACTACCGCAACGCGCGACCGAAGTATGTTGAAGCGTTCTGGAACCTGGTGAACTGGGACTTCGTTGCAAGCAATTTGAAGTAAGCGGGCTGGATTCGCTCACATGAAAGCGGCCGGAGCGATCCGGCCGTTTTTGTTGTCATCCCGGCCAATGCCGGGATGACAGTCGAGCGTGCTATTTCTTCAACGCTTCAATCACTGGCGCAACCTGTTTCTGCCGCCCAAGCGATTCACCGATACGCGTGAGCGTGTCGGCGAGTTCATCCGTCGCATCTGCGCGCATTGTCGCGTGGCCCACCTTGCGACCCTCGCGCGCCTGCTTGCCGTAGTCATGCCAGTGGCCGCCGGCGGAATTCAATACAGCACCTAGATCCGGCATCGTGCCGATCCAGTTGAGCATGCAGGCGTGGCCGATCATGCGCGTACTGCCCAGCGGCACGCCCAGCACCGCCCGTAGGTGGTTTTGGAACTGCGACGTCTCGCTGCCTTCGATCGTCCAGTGGCCAGAGTTGTGCACACGCGGCGCGAGTTCATTGGCCAGCAGCACGCCATCGCGACAGAACAATTCCAGTGCAAGCACGCCCACGTAGTCCAGCGCCTCGGCAAGACGCTGCGCGTAGACAAGCGCGGTCTGATTCAATTCGTCATCGACACTTGCAGGCGCGAGACTGGCTGACAGAACGCCGTCCACGTGCCAGTTCTCGGTCAGCGGCCAGGCACGGAATTCGCCATCGCGTCCACGCACCGCAACCACGCTGAGTTCGCGTTCGAAGGCCACAAACGCTTCCACGATCAGGCCGACGCTTTCCGCCTGCGTGCCCAGCACCTGCCATGCGGCGTCGATGTCGACAGCCGATTTGATCCGGAACTGGCCCTTGCCGTCGTAACCCAATCGGCGCGTCTTGACGATGCAGGGGAAACCGATTTGGGCGACAGCGGCATCAAGCTCTTCACGATTGGCGATGGCGGAAAACGGCGGCACCGGAATGTCGAGTTCGCGGAACAGGGTTTTTTCGGCCAGCCGATCCTGCGCCACGGCAAGCGCGCGCGGAATCGGAAACACCGGGACGCGTTCAGCGAGCCAGCGCGCGGATTCAGCCGGCACGTTCTCGAAATCAAATGTCGCCACGTCTACTCGTGAGGCGAATTCGGCAAGTGCGGCCTGGTCGGTGTAATCCCCGACGACCATCGGCGCGAACTGGCCAGCGCAGGCATCGGCTGCACTATCAAGCACAAGAAATCGCAGTCCCAAGGGCGCGCCGGCCAGCGCCATCATCCGCGCCAGTTGGCCCCCACCAAGAATGCCTACAGTCGTCATGGACACATCATCTCTATTTGCGGGGGTCGTCGTTGCGGGTCACATCTTCGGTCTGGCGCTTGCGAAACGATGCCAGTGCTTCCGCGATATCGGGATGGTCATGTGCCAGCAATGCCGCAGCGAACAGTGCCGCATTGGCGGCGCCGGCGTTACCGATGGCGAACGTCGCAACCGGAATACCTGCCGGCATCTGCACAATTGATAGCAGCGAATCCATCCCGTTCAGGGCTTTGCTCTGCACCGGCACACCAAGGACTGGCAATGCGGTCTTCGCGGCCAGCATTCCTGGTAAATGCGCGGCACCACCAGCACCTGCAATGATCGCGCGCAGGCCGCGTGACTTTGCGCTCGCAGCGTAGTCGAACAACACATCCGGCGTGCGATGCGCTGACACCACGCGAACTTCGTGAGGCACGCCTAGGGACTCGAGTTTTTCGGCGGCGTGTTGCATCGTCTCCCAATCGGAGCGCGATCCCATCACGATGCCGATCAGGGGCGTGTCCATTGCTGGCGTGGCTGGCATGGCTGTGTCCGGCGCGAAAACGCTATTCTACCGATCCACGCCCTTTATCGGCATGACCAAGCGGCACCGACATGGATCGCAAACTCCTCGACATTCTGGCCTGCCCCGCTTCACGGCAACCACTGGCCCTGCTTGACGCAGCCGGCCTGGACGCATTGAACAAGGCCATCGCGAGCGGCAGCGTGCGCCGCACAGATGAAACCACGCAGTCTGAGCCAGTGCGGGAAGCACTGCTGACCCGGGACCGCAAGACCGTGTACCGGATCGAAGATGGCATCCCCGTGCTATTAGCCGAGGAAGGCATCCCGACCGCCCAAGTCGACGGTTTTCCCAAAGCATGAGCGCACGCTTCGCACCTCCGCCCAATGAGGTCGTCGAGGCCGATGTAGCGGCGGCGCTGGCTGAAGACATCGGCGGCGGCGATGCCACTGCCAGCTTGCTTGACGATGCGCCGGACGGCGCCTATCTGTTGTGCAAGGAAGATTGCGTGGTTGCCGGACGGCCGTGGTTCGATGCGTGCCATCGCGCGCTCGATAGCAGTGTGCGGATCGACTGGCATTGCGAAGAAGGCGACCGGATTGCCAAAGGCACAGTCGCCGCCACCCTGGTCGGACATAACCGCAGCTTGGTCACCGCCGAGCGCGCATCACTGAATTTCCTGCAGACATTGAGCGGGACTGCGACCGCGACCGCAGCCTATGTAGATGCAGTAAGCGGCACCTACACGCGCATCCTCGATACCCGCAAGACCATTCCCGGCCTGCGTCTGGCACAGAAATACGCAGTGCGCGTGGGCGGCGGCATGAACCACAGGATCGGGCTGTTCGACGCGATGATGCTGAAGGAAAACCATATTCGCGCCTTCGGCTCGGTGGCAGCGGCAATCGCGCGCGCCCGCACCCTGCATCCGGGCTTGCCGTTGATCGTGGAAGTGGAAACCCTGGATCAGTTGCGCGAAGCGCTGACATTCGGCTGCACACGCGTGCTGGTTGATGATTTCGATGCCGAAACGCGCCGCGAGGCGGTACGCATCGCCCATGCATCGCCTTTCAATGGCGCGATACCGCTTGAGGTTTCCGGAGGCGTTGACTTGCACGCGGTGCGTGCGATTGCCGAGGACGGCGTGGATTGCATTTCGATCGGCGCGCTGACCAAGCACGTACACGCCATAGACTTCTCGTTGAAGCTCGGCAGCGTGCCGACGCTGCTATAACCCGCGCAAAAGGATCAGCACCACCACGCCAATCGAGGCAGCTACCACTGCCACCAGCAAGATCCCGCCGCGCCCGCTGCGAGCACTGCGGCTTCCAGGCTGCGGAACCACCTGGCCGGGCACCACTAGCTGGAAACGCTCCTTGTCGAAGCGGATCTCGTCGCCATGGCGCGCTTGGCCCCGGCTGATGCGCTGGCCATTGATCCAGGTCCCGTTCGCAGACCCAAGATCCTCCACCAGCACTTCTTCGCCGGCTGGCGTCAGCCGAGCGTGCTGGCGGGAAATGCTCTCCATCGGCAGGCACAAGCTTGCATCTTCTGCGCGCCCGACCAGCATGCTGGCCTGTAGCGGATGGCTACGCCCAAATTGTTCGCCAGACATCCCGCGCAACACGAACTTGGGCAGCACCGGGCGCACCATGGTGGCCTGTACTTGGGCGCCTGCATCAAGCGCCGCGGATGACGACCCCGGCTCCGCAACCGGTCCCATCTTGACAAGTCGGATTCGCACCGCTCCGCACGCCAGCGTATCGCCCCCACGCAGCGCCATCAGGCCAGTCACCAGGCGCTCGTTCACGAGGACTTGGCTGCCTTCCGGGATACGCAATTGCACGCCGTGCTCGGACACCACTAATTCGCAGTGCATGGCCTCCACGTTCCCATCCACCAATACAACATCCGCACCCGCATCCGATCCGATTGTGTAATTGCGTTGGTCGAGCAACAACTGGGCACGATCACTACCCGGAAATACCAGTTTCATCGACATAGCCGAAGCTCCTTCTCCGTTTGATTGACTTGCGCTTCCTTGCTGGCTTCACCACAGTACGCACATGCCTACCTTGCTTATTCTAATGATCATCGGCGCCGCTGCGTTCTTCTTCTTCAGCAGCGCGCTTGGTGCCGCCGAACGGGCTGCAGAAATCGGGCGTGACGCTTGCCAAGCGGCTGGCGTTCAGTGGCTGGACGAGTCCGTGCATGCGATCGGCATGCGATTGCGCCGCAAAGAGGACGGATGGCTGGGGCTCGAGCGCAGTTTCCGCTTCGAATATTCCGACGATGGCCAGAACCGCCGCATCGGCCGGGTCGTGCTACTGGGCCAGAAACTTGTCGGATTCAGTGGACCCAGCCGCGCAGCGCAGGAAATCGTGCGGGTGTTCCCGACCTCGTAGGAACGCCGTTTGCGGCGCGAGTCAAGCCGAACCATGAACCCAGTCGCGCCCTCAAGGGCGCTGCTACTTCACGATGCGCAGGTGACTGCCGCGCTTCGGTGGCTCAGTGGGGCGATCAGGGCCACTTGAGCCCGGATCGTCCTGGGTACTCTGGTCATTGCCGTCTTCTGCCGGTGGCGCGTCCCCACCAACACTTTCGACAGCAACAGGTCCGGAAGCAACAGGTGCAGAGGGAGCTGATTGGGCCGATCGGGCAGCAGGTAACTCTTCGGGAAGTGCCATGCCCTGCCCGGTTTCGCGGGCGTAAATGGCGATCACGGCTTCCAGCGGGACGCTGACCACCTGGCTTACGCCAGCGAAACGGGCAGTGAAGCGCAGCAGCTCATTGCCCAGCTCGAGTTTGGCGACAGCACGCTCGGCAATATTGAGCACGATGCGGCCTTCTTTCACCGCATGTAGCGGCACCCGCACGCCGGGCATGGACGCATTCACCAGCACATGCGGGGTCATGCCGTTGTCAGCAATCCATTCGTACAACGCCCGCAACAAATACGGGCGCTGGCTGCTCATCTCCAGGCTGTCATCGCCCATCTCAGGCAACCGTCACAGGGGGGCGGGATGCAGGGTCTTTTCCTGCTCGGTCAGGCTGCGCATGAAGCCGGGGTTGCGGAAGATGCGATTACCATAGTCCTCGATGACCTTGCCATCTTTGGGCAACGGGATGTCTAGTGCTTGCAGCCGCCAGATGATCGGTGCCATCGCGCAATCGGCCAAGCTCATTTCCGGATTGAGGAAGAACTTGTAAGCCTTGAACAGTGGCACGGAGGCGGTGAGTAATTCCTTGAGGCGCTTGCGCCCGGCATCGACCTGCTGTTTGTTGCCCAGCTGGATGGCCTGCACTTGCGGCACCCAGTCGTGCTCGATGCGCAACATGGCCAGTCGCAGCCGGGCACGTGATAAAGGATCAACGGGCATCAGCGGTGGATGCGGATAGCGCTCGTCGAGATATTCGCTGACCACTGACGCTGCATACAGAACAAGATCGCGTTCGACGAGCGTCGGCACCGAGTGGTACGGATTTAGGTCGATCAGATCTTCCGGTGGATTTTGCGGATCCACCGCGATCATGTCGTAAGTGACGCCCTTGGCGGCAAGCACGAGGCGGACGCGGTGACACAAGACATCGTCAACCGAGGAGAACAGGGTCAGGGCGTTACGCATGCGTGGACTTACAGCCATCATCAGGACAACTCCTGCAGCCAGCTCCCCGCCAGCCGCACTCGCGCCGCCCGCACGATGCAAGCGGCCGCCAAGCGCCGTTCCCCTTCTGCGTGAAACTTCGTCGCGTCAGTGAACGTCCCGCCAGTATTCCGTCTTCAACAACCAAGCGATGAAAGTGAAAAACGCCAGGAATAGCAGTACCCAGACACCGATGCTCTGGCGCTTAAGCGCCGCGGGCTCGCCGGCATATTCCAGGAACGCAGTGATGTCGCGCACGGTTTGGTCGAACTGGACAGCACTCTGGCTACCTTGCTGCGACAAGGTAAAGCCCTCGATTGGTGCTTCACCACCCGCGGTCTTCGCGCCATGCACGGGTTGCTGCAAGCCTTGCAGCTCCCAAAACGGATTAGGCATCGAGGCATTCGCAAACAGCTTGTTGTTCCAGCCCAGAGGACGGCTTTCGTCTAAGTAAAACGACTTCAGGTAGGTATAGATCCAGTCACTGCCGCGCACGCGCGCAATCACCGACAGATCCGGCGGCGCCTTGCCGAATGCAGCCAGGCCCATCGCCTCGGTCATCGGCGAAATGACATGGTCGCCGAACTTGCCGCCAGTGAGGTTGAGATTGGCTTGCACCTGCTCTTCGGTCAGCCCGAGATCCTCGCCGATGCGCGCGTAGCGCAGGTATTGCATCGAATGGCAGCCGGCGCAGTAATTCATGTACAGCTGCGCGCCGCGCTGCAACGAGGCCTTGTCGTCCAGGTCGGTGCCCGACTGCTGCAGGCCTGGCGTTTCGCTGGCCAGCGCGGAGAGTGACAACAATAGTCCTGCGGCGAACACGGCGGCGCGGGAAGCAAAATTCTTAGTCATGCATCGTCACCCGTTCCGGGACCGGCTTGGTCTTGTCGAGCTTGGACCACAGCGGCATGGAGATGAAGAAGGCGAAATAGAGGAAGGTCAGCACGCGACCGATGATGGCTTCCACTGGATCGGTGCCAGGTCCGGCACCGATCTTGCCCAGCCACACGAAGCACACCACGAACAATGCAAGCATCGCCTTGCTGAGCAGGCCACGGTAGCGGTAGGACTTCACCGGCGACCTGTCCAGCCATGGCACCAGGAACAGCATCACGATGGCACCGAACATCACCAGCACGCCCCACAACTTGATTCCGAAGAATGAGGGAATCACGCGCAACATCGCGTAGTACGGGGTGAAGTACCACACCGGCTTGATGTGATTCGGCGTTACCAGTGGGTTCGCCACGGTGAAGTTGTCGTGTTCGAGGAACCAGCCACCGAAGGTTGGGGCGAAGAAAATGATGAAGGCAGCCAACATCAGGAAGAAGCCCACGCCCACCAGATCCTTGACCGTGTAATACGGGTGGAACGGGATACCGTCAGCTGGCTTGTTGGCATCCCAACGGTTGCCCTTGGGACCTTTCTTGATGTCAACGCCGTCGGGATTGTTCGAACCGACTTCGTGCAGTGCGCCCAAGTGCAGGACAACCAACAGCAGCAACACAAGCGGCAACGCGATGACATGCAACGCGAAGAAGCGATTCAACGTGGCATCGCCTGGGTTGAAGTCACCCATGATCCATTCGGTCAGGCCAGTACCGATCACCGGGATCGCACCGAATAGCGAGATGATGACCTTTGCACCCCAATAGGACATCTGGCCCCATGGCAGCACGTAACCCATGAAGGCTTCGGCCATCAACACCAAGTAGATCACCATGCCCAGCAACCAGACCAGTTCGCGCGGCTTCTGGTAGCTGCCGTACATCAGCCCGCGGAACATGTGCAGGTAGATGACGATGAAGAACAGCGAGGCGCCGGTGCTGTGCATGTAGCGGATCAGCCAGCCCCAGTCGACGTCGCGCATGATGTATTCGACCGAACCAAACGCTTCCGCCACGCTCGGCTTGAAGTGCATGGTCAGGAAGATGCCGGTCAGAATCTGGTTGACCAATACCAGCATGGCCAGCGAGCCCATGTAGTACCAGAAGTTGAAATTCTTCGGCGCGTAGTACTCGCTCATGTGCTTGCGGTAAAACGGCAGCAAGCCGGGCGTGCGTGCGTTGACCCAGTCCGACACGGTATTGGCGGCGTCGGTTGCGGTACGAATGATCATGTTCGCCATGGCTTACGCGGCTCCCTTCGGATCAATGCCGATGACCACGGTGTTGTCGTTCTCGAAGTGGTACGGCGGCACGGGCAGGTTTGCCGGGGCCGGCTGCCCCTTCATCACGCGACCGGCGAGGTCATAGCGCGATTTGTGGCAGGGACAGAAATAGCCGCCCTTCCAGTCAGGGTCGAACGGTTCCGGCTTCACTTCAGGCAGGAACTCCGGGGCGCAACCCAAGTGTGTACACACGCCCACCAGCACCGAGATATCGGGCTTGATGGAACGTGTCGGGTTCTGCGCATAGATCGGTTGCTGATCGGCATTGGCCGAAGCCGGGTCAGCCAGCATGCCGTCGAGCGACTTCATGATGTCCAGCTGCGCCGGCGAGCGACGCGCGATGAAGATTGGCTGACCGCGCCAATTGAGTACCAACTGCGCGCCTTCCAACAGCGCACTGATGTCCACGGTCACCGGCGCACCCGCGAAGCGTGCGCGCGCACTGGGGCTCCACGACTTGATGAAAGGCACCGCAGCGAACCCGGCTCCTACCGCACCCACCACGACTGTGGTGCCGGTGAGAAACCTGCGCCGGCCAGTGTTGACCTCTTCGTTGGCCATCCCGCACTCCGAAAATGAAATCAAACCCAAGCAACGGACTGCCGAACCGCGCTGAAGCGCGGGGACATGCCGCAAAGACGGTGAAGTGTAACGGAAGCCTTAACGAATCGACAATCCGCACATGCGCAAAACCCACGGATCAACGTGCGGCAAGTGTCCCGCGATAGCGCTCAGCCAGCATCGCGACCCGCTGCACATAGCGCTGGGTCTCACTGTAAGGGGGAACGCCCTTGTATTTGTCGACTGCGCCCTCGCCCGCGTTGTAGCCGGCGGCAGCCAAGGTCAGGTTGCCGTTGAAGCGCTTGAGCAGCCATGCCAGGTACTTCACCCCACCGCCAATGTTCTGGGATGCATCAAACGAATCGCTGACCCCGAACCGTCGCGCGGTGGCGGGCATGAGCTGCATCAAGCCCTGTGCACCCACCCGCGAAAGCGCATTGGGATTGAAGGCGGATTCGGCGTGAATGATCGCGCGTACGATTGCCTCATCGACGCCGTGCAGTCGCGCAGCTGCGGCAATTTCAGCCTGATATGCCGCAGTGTTGAGGCGTACGGTGGCGAAACTTACGCCCGGCTTGGCGCCACACGCGTAGCAGGTTTCCATGTAGCTATAAGCAATTGTGCGCAGGCCACTGACCCCGGCCGCACCTTGCGGCCGTGCACTGCTATAGGTGCGGATACCATCCTTGACGTAGGAATAGACCTGACCATGGATCCGCCGCGGGCTAGTGGCTGGCGCAGAGGATGGACGTGACGCAGCGGGTGCCGGCGTTGCAGCAACCGCCGTTGTAGGCGTTGCGGAGATCTCAGCGGTAGCCGGAGACCCGAATATCGTTGCTGGCGGCACTGAATTTCCAATCGCTACACTCTGGCCAGGGGATGCCTTCGCAACCCGCGCTTTGGGCTTGGTGCGTTCGGACTTGTAGCTGCCGACCAACTTGCAGCCGGCGCCACTAATCCGCTTGCTGGAGTAAGTCGTGCTGCCGTCCCCAGTGTCGCAACGGTAAAGGCTACCGGCGAGCGCTTCGGCTGCGGGTAGTGCCAGCAGCGCGCAGCCCAGCAACAGGAATGTGGCGAACCCCTTCATCGACTCAGTCTCGCGCCATCACACGTTCATTACAAGTGCTTGATTCCTGTGACACCTGGTCACGATTAGCGGTAACCGTGCCAAGCAGTGCCCATCATTCGGCAATGGAAAGGGCGCGACCGGGTGTCTGATAAGCTCGCGCGCACTTGGCAACTCACCTTGGCCCGGCCCGGATTCACCACCGCGCCCCGGAGACCCGCATGACGATTGAAACCCTGGATGCCGCAGCTGCCGCAGAGATGGCACCTTCCCCGATGCGCAGCAGTCCGAAAAAGCTGTTCATCGAGACCCACGGTTGTCAGATGAACGAGTACGACTCGGCCAGGATGGCTGATGTGCTGGCCGCTTCTGACGGCATGGAACTCACCACGATCGTCGAAGAAGCCGACGTAATCCTGGTCAATACTTGCTCGATACGCGAAAGAGCGCAGGAAAAAGTGTTCAGCCGGCTGGGGCGCTGGAAGGCGCTCAAGAAGGACGGCAAGCCGGTGCTGATCGGCGTGGGCGGCTGCGTGGCTAGCCAGGAAGGCGCCGCCATCGTCAAGCGCGCGCCCTACGTGGACCTGGTGTTCGGTCCGCAGACGCTGCACCGGCTGCCGGAGCTGATACGCGCGCGCCGCGAAAGCGGGTTGCCGCAGGTCGACATCAGCTTTCCCGAGATCGAAAAATTCGACCGCCTGCCGGAACCGCGCGCTGACGGGCCTAGCGCCTTCGTCTCGATCATGGAAGGCTGCAGCAAATACTGCAGTTTCTGCGTAGTGCCCTACACCCGCGGCGAAGAAATCAGCCGGCCGTTCGAGGATGTGCTGGTCGAAGTCGCCCAACTCGCCGCGCAGGGCGTGCGCGAGGTCAACCTGCTCGGCCAGAACGTCAACGCTTATCGCGGGCCCTATGGCGAAGGTGAAGTTGCCGACCTCGGCCTGCTGATCCGCGCCATCGCCGAAATCGACGGCATCGGCCGGATCCGCTTCACCACCTCGCATCCGCTGGAATTCAGCGACTCGCTGGTGGATGCCTACCGCGACGTGCCCAAACTGGCAAATTACCTGCACCTGCCAGTGCAGTCCGGCAGCGATCGCGTACTGGCTGCGATGAAACGCGGCTATACCGCGCTGGAATTCAAGCAGAAGCTGCGCAAGCTTCGCGCGGTGCGACCGGGGATTTCGATCTCCTCGGATTTCATTGTCGGCTTCCCTGGCGAAACAGAAATCGACTTCGAAAAGACGATGAAGTTGATCGAGGACGTCGGCTTCGACCAGAGTTTCTCGTTTATCTACTCCCGTCGTCCGGGCACGCCCGCCGCTGATCTTGAGGACACCCTCAGCGACACCGAAAAGCATGCTCGGCTAGTGCGGCTGCAGACGCACATCAACGAGCACTCCGCCAGCATCTCTCATGCAATGGTTGGTAGCGTGCAGTCGGTACTTGTTGAAGGCCCGTCGAGAAAGGATCCGAACGAGCTGACCGGCAAGACCGAGAACATGCGCACGGTGAATTTCGCTGCCCACCCCCGCTTGGTTGGCCAGTTCATCGACGTGTTGATCACCGACACCATGAGTAACTCGTTGCGTGGGCGCGTGCTCGCTAACGAATTGGATTGAGATAAGAATGCCAATACAACACGACTTCACACTTGAACCCGACGACATCGAACGCCTGGCAAACATGTCCGGCCCATTTGATGCACACCTGCGGATGATTGAACTGCGGATGGGCGTGG
Organism: Lysobacterales bacterium; assembly: GCA_038242955.1. Classification (GTDB taxonomy): domain Bacteria; phylum Pseudomonadota; class Gammaproteobacteria; order Xanthomonadales; family Xanthomonadaceae; genus Thermomonas. The sequence continues at coordinate 27,640 of JBBSRO010000013.1, read as the reverse complement.
AGGTCGCCAACCGCGGCAATGTATTCCGGTTGAGTGGACGTGATGCCAATTCGGTTGCGCGCGCCGAACGCGTGTTGCACCAACTGTATGACGACGCTGCGGACGAAACATTAGACGAGCATGCGATCCACCTGCGCTTGGGCGCACAGGGCGACGATATGGAAAAATCGCCTGCACCGGATTACGTGCCACAAGAGATCGCGGTGCGGGTCAAGCGCGGCACAGTGCGCGGGCGTGGTGATAATCAGCAGAAATACATGCATGCGATTGCTACCCACGACATCAATTTCGGCGTGGGTCCAGCCGGTACCGGCAAGACCTTCCTGGCCGTTGCGATGGCAGTGGAAGCACTTAATCAGGCACGCGTGCAGCGACTGATCCTGGTCCGCCCGGCGGTGGAAGCTGGCGAAAAACTCGGCTTCCTGCCGGGTGACCTGAGCCAGAAAGTCGATCCGTACCTGCGCCCGCTGTATGACGCGCTGTACGAAATGCTGGGCGTGGACAAAGTGGCGCGGCTGCTGGAAAAAAACGTCATCGAAATCGCGCCGCTGGCCTACATGCGCGGACGTACGCTCAATGATGCGTTCGTGATCCTGGACGAGGCGCAGAACACCAGCATCGAGCAAATGAAGATGTTCCTGACCCGGCTTGGTTTCGGTAGTACGGCGGTGGTCACCGGCGACATGACCCAGGTTGATCTGCCCAAGCACCAGAAGTCTGGACTCAGGGATGCTGTCGAAGTGCTGCGCGGCGTGGACGGCGTGCACTTCACGTTCTTCGAATCCCGCGACGTGGTCCGCCACCCGCTGGTAGCGCGCATCGTCAACGCCTACGAGGCCCGCGACGCACGCGATACGCCAGATAAGCCAACTAACTCGGCGTAGACTGCGGCAATGACCAAGGGTCCGATCCAGCTTGATGTGGGTGTCAGCTATGCGCTGCCGCGCTTGGGCTTGCCGGCGGCAGTGAGCTTCCGCAAATGGGTCGCTGCTGCGCTCGATGGGCGCATCCGCGAAGCGGACCTGGCGGTGCGGATGGTCGGCACCAAGGAAGGTCGTGCGCTCAACCGCCATTACCGCGGCAAGGATTACGCAACCAATGTGCTGAGTTTCCCGGCCGACATCGCTGATGGCGTGAAAATGCCCAAGGGGGTGAAGATGCCGCTGCTTGGCGATCTTGTTCTGTGCGCACCCGTCATCGCACGCGAAGCGAAAGAACAGAAGAAGCGACTGGCCGCGCACTACGCCCATATGACCGTGCATGGCACCTTGCACCTGCTGGGCTGGGACCATGAGGACAACCGCGAAGCGGAATGCATGGAGCAGCTTGAACGCGAAATTTTGGCTGGCCTGGGTCTACCGGATCCCTATTTGGAGCAATGACCGCTGGCCTGTCGCGCACCATAGGCGCATGTGAAACAGGCAGGCAGGCATCCTTGCTTAGGGCTTAATCGCTGCTGGCGTGTGGGCAGGACGCGGCGCTTCCCCCGGCATCAGGTCTAGCTCGCGCGCCAACGCGATGAAACGTGGATCGCTGGAGTAGCGCGAGACGAACGGCATGTAGCGAATTTCGACGATGCCCGGATCTCCACTGGTCCGCGCTACGTCCAGCCAATGGAACATCGACGCTTCATCGTCGCGCTGCGCATAGATGCCCGCGATCTGCGTGGCAGCGCTACTGGCGCTATCGCGGATCAGCGATTGCAACTCGACATCGGAACGTGCGCCGTCGCCCTTGGCCCAATACGCCATCGCCAGCGCATAGGTACGCCACAACGGGTCCGGCTCCGACTCCGCCAGTTTGATCGCCTCGTCGGCACGGTTTTGCTGAAATATTGCGATCGCCTGGAACGCGCGTACTACAGAGCTGTCGGGGCGCAATGCTAGCGCCTGCCCCAGTACATATTCAGCCTCGGAAAAATCGTTCTTGCCCAGGTAGACGCCGCCTAGGTTATAGAGCACCGCCGATGACAGCGGATTCAGCGCCAACACGCGGCGCAAGGTGGTGGCGGCTTCTTCAAGTTGGCCAAACGCTGTCTGCTGGATTGCCAGCGAGTGCAGCAAGCCGGAGTTCTGCGGGCTCAGCTCCAATGCGCGCATGGTCTCGTGCATGGCACCGGCTTGATCCAGCGCGATCCCCGCCATCCATGCAGCATTGGCGGCGTGCGACGTGGCACTGCCCGGTGCCAGGCGCAAGGCCATGGCCGCATCGCGCCGTGCCCTTTCGCCTTCCTCGCGGACATCGTCGGCCTGGGACGGGAATCGGGTGGCCAGCTGGATGCGCTCCAATGCCAATCGCGCGTAAGCCTGTGCGTAGTTCGGGTCCAGCACCACCGCGCGCGAATAAGCGCTGATGGCCTGCCGCGAGCCGTCGCCATCGCGTCGGGCAGAGAGCGCATCGCCCCGAAGCAAAGCGTCATATGCTGCAAGATTCCCACTGGTAGGCCGCGCATCCTGGTTCCCCTGCGGCGCAGGCAAACGGCTGGCTTTAAGCGCGCTGCCGATTGCGGCGGCGATCTCGTCCTGCAGCTTGAACAGATCTTTGTAGGGCCGCTGGTAATGCTCGAACCACAGCGTACTGCCATCGGACACCAGCACCAGCGAGGTATCCACCAGCACGTCATCGCCCTTGCGCTGCACACTGCCCTGCAGCAAGTGGGTCGCGCCAAGTTTCTTGCCGATCATGCGGCCCAACTCCCGCGAATCACGGAACTGGAAAGACGATTCCGGGCTTGTCACGGCGACACCGGAAAATTGCGACAAGACATCGATCAACTGGTTGGACAGCCCGTCGTTGAAATAGTGGAAATCATCGCGCTTGGCCTTCAATGCCTCGACGAGACGCTCGGAAGCATCTTCGGTCACCGGCTTCGCGTTATCGCGTGGCTTTTCGACGGCCACCAGCGGCAACACCGCGATGATGATGGAAGGAACCTGCCCGACTGCCGCACGTTTTGTTGCGGCAGCAGGGGACTCCTTCGACAGCTGTGCCGGTCCCGATCCATTCTTGGTGAACGTGGAATAGGCAAAATAGCCAGTGGCGAGCAATGCAACCACCGCCACCAGTACAGGCAGGATCCGCCGTGGTTTGCGCGGCTCCGGCTTGATCACGAAGCGGTCGTCAGTTGCCAAAGCCCACCTCTTTGCAGCGCCAGCGCCGTGCCGGCTCCCCGCCGCTAGTGTCGGCAATGCCCATGGGTCACGCAACTGCACCGGCAGCCTATGCCACATGTACTGCCGTCCATCGGTTCACCGCGTCGTCGCCCGGATTCGCTAGACTCACACGTCAGACCTAAATGGCACCCCCTGCACCATGTCCGAGGATGACAGTAGAAGCGACGCAACCGACCCCACAGGCAACCAGCCAGGGGGCCCGGCAGAGAAACCCCGCCGCTCTTGGATTGACCGCATCAGCGCCGCGCTGTCCGGCGAGCCCACTACGCATGAAGACTTGATCGAACTGTTACGCGATGTGCAGGCTGATGGCGTGATCGGCGCGGACACCCTACGCATGATGGAAGGCGCGATCGCAGTCTCGGAAATGACCGTCAGCGATGTCATGGTCACCCGCGCGCAGATGGTCATGCTGTCGGTTGATGCATCGTTCGCAGAGATCATGGCTGAAGTGACTGAATCCGGGCATTCGCGTTTCCCAGTCCATGGCGAGGACAAAGACGAGATCCTCGGCGTGTTGTTGGCCAAGGACCTGCTTGATGGCGCGATGGCCGACCAGCGTCCGTCCGGCATCCGCGAACTTTTGCGCCCTGCGGTGTTGATCCCGGAATCCAAGAAACTCAACGTGCTGTTGCGCGAGTTCCGTCAGTCGCGCAACCACATGGCCATCGTGATCGACGAGTACGGCGGGGTAGCAGGCTTGCTCACGATCGAGGATGTGCTGGAAGAGATAGTCGGCGAAATCGACGACGAGCATGACGATGCAGAAGACGGCTCCCTGTTGATCTCGGCGCAAGCTGATGGCCAGTTCGTGGTCGATGCCCTTACCCCGATCTCCGACTTCAATGAACGCTTCGGTGCAGATTTTGACGACGACGAGTACGACACCATCGGTGGACTTCTGACTGACGCGATTGGCCATCTCCCGGAAGCCGGCGAAGAATTGACGCTCGGCCGTTTCGTATTCCGCGTCGCCCGCGCCGATGCGCGCCGCCTGCATGCGCTGCACGTCGGCGTGCATGCGGAAGATTGACGAGGCGAGCTGATGCGTGCGATCAGATACCTGCTTGCCTGCGTTCTCCTGTTCGCCGGCATCGCAGGAAGCACATTTGCCCAAGGGAAAATCACGGTCGAGCGCACTGCGCCGCGCATCGGCGTAGTCACCATGGGACCAGGCGAGATTTTTTGGGAACGCTTCGGGCACGATGCCATCGTGGTGGACGACCCCAACCTGGGCGAGCCGATCTCCTACAACTTCGGCTTCTTCGACATGGGGGAACCCGACTTCCTTGAGCGTTTCGTGTTTGGTCGCATGGAATACATGCTGGTGGCGTTGCCGCTGGAGCAAGACATGCAGTACTACAGCGAAGTCGGCCGTGGTGCGCGTGTCCAGTGGCTGGCGCTAGGGCCAGTGCAAGCACGACAACTGGCTGCGGACCTGGCCGAGAATGCGAAACCCGAGAACGCGCGCTACCGCTACGATTATTACAAGGACAACTGCGCGACACGCGTGCGCAATGCGCTGAATCTCGCGCTAGATGGCCGGCTGAAACGACAACTGGATGGCCGTTCCAGCGGTGACACTTATCGCAGCGAATCCTTGCGCTTGTCCTCACCGACCACGTGGATGTGGCTGGGGTTCGACATTGCCTTGGGTCCCTATGCCGATCGTCGACTCACGCGCTGGGAACAGGCGTTCCTGCCACATGCGCTGTCAGAAGATTTGCGCGAAGTGACGGCGGTTGATGGCAAGCCAATCGTGATGTCGGAGCAGGAACTGTTGCCGCAGCGCCAGTCAGCAGAACCCCACTCTCAGGCACGCAAGCTCATGCCGTGGTTACTGATCGGAATGGGACTCGCCGTCGCTATCGTCGCATCCGCACGGCGAACGCCACGCATCCTTGCCGCATTCGCGGCGATGTTCTGGTTGCTGTGCGGCTGCATTGGCTTGGTCTTGGTGTTCGCTTGGGCGTTCACCGACCACCACGCCCTGTGGGCCAACCGCAACCTCTTGCTATTCAACCCGCTGTGCCTGTTGCTTTTGCCTGTGGCCTGGCGCACGCACGCGCCATCACCGCGCTTCAGGCTGCTGCTCAAGCTGGTCGTGGTGGTAGCTGCACTGGCCTGCCTGCCACTGTGGCTGCAGGCGTTTCCACAGCAAAATGGCGCATGGATCGCATTGCTGCTGCCGATCCATGCCGGCTTCGCATGGGCATGGCTCAGTCTGCGTGGCAGCGGCGCTTGATGGCGATGTACGCCCCATGCAGGATGTCGCGATGAACATGCCCGTTCCCAAAGTGCCTACCTGCGTAGTCAATTGCGCCGCATACAACACCGCAGGCCTGCGCCGCGACATCACCCTGGATGCAATCAGCGACGTGCTGGCAGTGGACGACGGCAGTTTTGTCTGGGTTGGCCTGTATGAACCGGAGGACGCCCTGCTCGACAAGCTGCAAGAAGAATTCGGCCTGCACGACCTCGCCATCGAGGATGCGCAACACGCGCACCAGCGGCCCAAGATCGAGGTGTTCGGGAGCACGTTCTTTATCGCGGCGCACACCGCTCAACACGTGGACGACCATGTGCGTTTCGGCGAAACACACATCTTCATCGGCCCGCGCTTCCTCGTCACCGTGCGTCACGGCGCATCACTCAGCTACACACCCGTGCGGCAGCGGCTGGAACGCGACCCGGACATGCTTGCGAAAGGTCCGAGCGTCGCGCTGCACGCGGTGCTCGATTTCATCGTCGACAACTACCAGCCAATCGTTTCTGATTTCGAGGAAGAACTCGACGCGCTGGAACAGGACATTTTTGCCGAATCCTACAGCCGCGACACGATCGCCAGGCTCTACCACCTGCGCAAGGAACTGACGCGGATGCGCATGGCGGTCGCGCCTATGCAGGACATCCTTTCACAACTGATCCGCACGCCTGCGCTGGGAATCGAGGAAGAGGTCAAGCCCTATTTCCGCGACGTGCTCGACCACGTGGCGCGGGTCGGTGACACCATCGATACGCAACGCGAAATGGTCGCTGCGGCGATGACCGTCTACCTTTCGCTGGTGACCGTTGCACAAGGCGAGATCGTCAAGAAACTTGCCGGTTGGGCTGGCTTGTTGGCCGCGCCGACGCTGATCACGAGCTGGTACGGCATGAACTTCACGCACATGCCAGAGCTCGAAGGCCGCTACAGCTACATTGGCATCATCGCGTTTGTCGCGCTGACGTCGCTGCTGCTGTATCGCACCCTGCGCAAGGCGCGCTGGCTCTAACGTCCTCTTGCTGCGATTGGCGTCAACCCGACATCGTGCGCAAGACGATTCCCGTGATGTAGGCGGCGTAGGTTCCCAGCGCATAGCCCATGACCGACAGCAACACCCCTACCGGCGCGAGTGCCGGGTGGAATGCGGTAGCGACTACGGGCGCAGATGCTGCGCCACCGATATTCGCTTGCGAACCGACCGCCATGAAGAACAGGGGCGCGCGTATCAACTTGGCCACCAGCAGCATCAAGCCGGCATGCACGCTGATCCAGATCAGGCCAAGCAGGAGCAGCAGTGGCTTGTCGGCCAGTTGAGCAAGATCCATCTGCATGCCGATGGTCGCGATCAATATGTACAACATGACCGTGCCGATCTTTGATGCGCCTGCACCCTCCAGGCGACGGGCGCGGGTCAGGCTGAGCGCAACACCGAAGGTGGTCGCGAAGATCACCAGCCAGAAGAAGCGTGAGTCAAGGCTGTAGTCCTGCAGGCGCCACGCCGCAGGCAATGACCTGATCCAGGCCACAAGTGGCTCGGCGAGGAAATGCGAAAGTCCGGTGACGCCAATCCCGATTGCGAAGATCAGCATTAAATCGGTGGTCGATGGCACCCGCGCATGCTGAGCATGATAGTTGGCCATGCGCTGCTTGAGATCTTCGATTGCGCTGTTGTCCGCCTTCAGCCAGCGATCCATGGCATCTGCCTTCGATGCCATGAACAACAGCGTCGCCATCCAGATGTAGGCAACGATCACGTCCACGGCAGCGAACTGCCCGAACATCGTCGACGGCACCTCGAAGACTTCTTTCATCGCCGCTTGGTTGGCACCACCACCGATCCAGCTGCCGGCAATGGTGGTCATGCCGCGCCACGTTTCACCCGCAACGGTTTCCGGGTGGATCACCCCCATCGCAGCAAACGCGACCCATGCGCCCAGCATTACGCCAACCGTCCCGGTGAGGAACATCACCAGGGCCTTCGGTCCAAGCCGCACGATCGCACCGATATCCATCGCCACGCAGAACAGCACCAGCGATGCCGGCAACAGGTAATCGCGGGCCATGGGGTAGAGGCCGGAGCTTGCGCCATCGATCAGACCGATGCTGTTGGCAATCGCCGGCAGCAGGTAACAGGGCAGGATCGCCGGAATTACCGCGTAGAACTTCTTCCACACGCCTTGTTCGCGGGAAGCACCCCAAAACACGAAACCCAGAATCGCTGCAAGCAGTCCAAGGACGGCGGCATCGTTGGTAATCCACGCCGTCGGCTGGTCCACCTCGATCATTGGCCGATGTACTGCTTCAGCCAACCGTTGACCGTGTCATGCCATTGCACGCTGTTTTGCGGCTTGAGCACCCAATGGTTCTCATCCGGGAAGTACAGGAACTTCGACTCCACGCCCTTGCGCTGCATGGCAGTGAACAGCGCGATGCCCTGCTCGACCGGGATTCGGTAATCCTTCTGTCCATGGACAACCAGCATCGGCACCTTGAAGTTGTTGACGTGGCTGACCGGGTTGAACTTCTCATAAGCGGCGGGGTTGTCAAACACGGTGCCGCCGTTTTCCCACTCATTGAACCAGAGCTCTTCCGTGGCGTAGCCCATCGCGCGTTGGTCGAATACGCCGTCATGGCTGACCAGGCACTTCCACGGTGAACTGCCATCGGCATTGAACCAATTGCCGGCGATCCAGTTGACCATGAAGCCGCCATAGCTGGCGCCGAGCGCGCAGGCCTTGTTGCCGTTGAGGAAGCTGTACTTCTGCTGCGCGGCCGTCCAACCATTTTGCAGGTCTTCCAGCGGACGGTCACCCCAATGTTGGCTGATCGCATCAGTGAACGCCTGGCCGTAGCCGGTGGAACCATGGAAGTCGATCATGACCACTGCGTAGCCTTGGCCCGCGTAGGTTTGCGGGTTCCAACGATAGCTCCAGCCATCACCGAAGCTGCCTTGCGGCCCGCCATGGATCAGGAATGCGACCGGATATTTCTTGCCTTGTTTGTAGTTCCATGGCTTGACCACGTAACCATGCACGGTGTCGCCGTTCCAGCCAACGAAGTTGAATTGCTCGTACTTGCCGAACGTGACCCCAGGAAGCATCTCGCTGGCGCTTGGCGTGATCGCGCGCTGCGCTTCACCATCCAGCTGCGCAGCAAACACTTGGTCGCCGGACTGCATGCTGTTGCGTGAGAACACCAGCGTCTGACCACCTAGGTTGAACGACGACACGCTGCCATCCTTGACGACGGTTTCCATCTCGCCATTCGCAATGGATACACGAAACAGTGGGTGCTGACCCAGTTCCTGTGACGTGGTGTAGATCCATTTTCCGTCGGCTGAAAGCGTGATGCCATCGGCAGACGCATCCCAACTTGGCGCGACTTCACGCGTCTTGCCCGTGGCCAGGTTCATCGCCATCAACGCGAAGCGATCAGCCTCGAAACCGGGACGTTTCATTGCGCGGTAATACAGTGTCTTGCCATCGACGCTGAATACCGGACCGGCATCCCACGCCTTGTTCGCGGCGGTGACATTACGCGCGCCGCTGCCATCGGCCTTGACCAGCCAGATGTCGAAATTGGTGTTCCACGGCTCCTCGCGGTTGGACTGGCGCACGCTCATCGCCACTTGCTTGCCATCCGCTGACCAAGCGAAATCCGACAGGTCGCCAAACGGCTTGGACGGGATATCGCCATTGATGCGGCCGCTCAGCAGCGTCGCCGACTTCAACGGCGCAGCGCCGCCGAGTTTGGCTGCGAACACACGATTCAAACGGCCATCGTTCCATGTGTCCCAGTGGCGAATGAACAATTGGTCGAAGACCTTGCCTGTGGTCTTTTCAGCCTCGATGGCATCGAGTCTCTTCTTGGTGCACCCGAGGTCGGCCTGGCAATTTGGAAAGGTGGCCAGTGCCAGTGCGACGTTACCGCCGTCCGGCGACAGCGCGTAGCCATCGACATCCAACAGCAGGTCGGTGACCTGCTTGGGCTCGCCGCCATCGAAGGTCGGCATCGAATACAGCTGCGAACTACCGCCCTTGCCGCTGAGGAAAAATATGGTCTTGCCGTCCGCCGAGAAGCTCGCCGAATTGACGTTCCAGCCTTCCGGAGTGAAACGCACCGGCGGTGCCGCATCTCGCGCAAACAAGTCCTCGATCCACAGCGAGCTGCTGGACGTGTTGGTCGCCTTGTCCACGACGCGCTTGGCGAAGACGAGCATGCGCCCATCCGGCGACACGACTGGCGATGAATTGCGCTCCATGTAGGCCATGTCTTGCACAGTGAAGCCGCGTGCGGGTGACTTTGCAGGTGTGGCCGCAATTGACGGGAGCGACAGCGCGAGGGCAAGCGGAAGGATGGCGTGGCGAAGGGTCATGGCGTTTCCCTGATGTGTATGGATGACAACTTTTTTCAAATCGGACGCGCGCAAATCGAGCGCGCGCATCACATTGGCCCGGGTTCGGCATCGCCAAGCGTTGGTTTGGCGTTGGCCCCAGTGCGATACAACAGCCAGGCAACCAGTGCGAGCACGGCTAAGCCGACATACTTGCCGAACTGCAGGCTTTCAGGCACCTCGATCACGTCAGCGCGACCAGAAATAACGATCGGGATCGCGATCATGATGCCCATTAGCGCTTCGCCGGTGATTAAACCGGCGGCGAACAGCGTACCGGGACGATGCAGCCGGTCACGCGCGGGTTCATCCTTGCTGCCGACCATTTTGTGGCGGCGTTCGACCAGATGGGCCAACAGGCCACCGATGAAGATCGGCACCATCAATTCCAGCGGCAGGTAGATGCCGATAGCGGCAGCCAGCACCGGCACCCGGAAGCTCGACTTGCGCGCCTTCAACCATTCGTCAAGGGCAATGATCACGGCGCCAACGCCAACGCCAATCCAGATCATGTTCCACGGCAGCTCACCGCCGAACATGCCCTTGGCCACCGATGCCATCAGCGTTGCCTGCGGTGCCGATAGCGGGTTCGGATGCTCGGCGGTGGGCGGGCCAATACCGTAGGCCTGCGCCAGCAGGTTCAACACCGGCGCCATGATCAGCGCACACGAAAACGCGCCAATGCCAAGCATCAACTGCTGCTTCCACGGCGTTGCGCCGACGATGTAACCAGCTTTCAGATCCTGCAGGTTGTCGCCACCGACCGCAGCCGCGCAACAGACCACCGCGCCAATCATGATCGCGGCGACCGCGCCAATAGGTGACTCGCGACCAAGCAACAGCATCAGCACCACGGAGGCGAACAGGATCGTTGCAATGGTGATGCCGGATACCGGGTTGTTCGACGAACCGACCAGGCCGGCCAGATACGCCGACACCGACACGAACAGGAAGCCGGCAATGATCATGATGATCGTCATCAGGATGCCGATCGCCCACGGGTGGGAGACCGAGGGATCTGCCGCGACAATCGCGTGGTACAGCAGTGCCAGCGGCAATACGAAGACCACCAACGCGATCAGCATCCACTTCATCGGCAGATCCTTATCGGTTTCGGCGATGTTGGCATCAGCACCCTTGCGGGCGGCGGCAATGCCGCTGCGCACGCCTGACAGCAGCGAATTGCGCAGCGAGAACAACGTCCACACGCCACCGATCAGCATCGCGCCAACACCGAGGTAGCGGACCTTGGTCGACCAGATCCCGAAGGCAATGTCTTCAGCGGATCCACCGGCAATGCTTGCTGCCAGCGCTGGGTCGCTGTTGAGGAAGTATGCGTGGTACATCGGAATGGCGATCTGCCAAGAGAGCAGACTGCCGCTCAGCACCACGATGCCGATGTTCAGGCCGACGATATAGCCAACGCCCAGCAGCGCCGGCGACAGGTTGGTGCCCATGTAACCGAGGTACTTGCCGAAGAAGCCAGCACCTGCGGCGGCGTCCGGGATCATCCGCATGCCACTGGCGGCAGCCACCTTGATGACCGCGCCGAGCGTGGCCGAGAAAGCAAGAATCTTCAGTCCAGGCCCCGGATTTTCGCCGGCCTTGAGTACTTCGGCGGCAGCCTTGCCTTCGGGAAACGGCAAGGGTTCTTCGACGATCATCGAGCGCCGCAACGGCACCGAGAACAACACGCCTAGCAAGCCACCGAGGCCAGCAATCGCCAGCACCCACGAATAGCGGAAGTCCTGCCAGTAGCCAAGAATAATCAGCGCCGGGATGGTGAAGATCACGCCCGCCGCGATTGAAGAACCGGCTGAGGCGCCGGTCTGGACGATGTTGTTTTCCAGGATCGTGCCGCCGCCCAGCAGGCGCAACACGCCCATCGATACCACTGCCGCCGGGATCGCCGTAGCAATGGTCAGACCGGCGAACAGGCCAAGGTAGGCGTTCGCGGCTGACAGGATCATCGCCAGGATGATCGCAAGAATGACCGCGCGCACTGTCAGCTGCGGGGGTGCCGTACCAGAATTCGACATCGTCACCCCTCCCAGGGCAATGCAATCGCCACAACCTAAGCGTTGCCGCCGGGCAAGTCCAGCGTGCTGGCTATACTCGGCCAACGCCCAGCCGAGTCCCGCGCATGCATGCGACCGCTAACCCCTGCACTTCCCGCGAGTGATGACTTCCTTGGCCATCCCAAGGGCGTCTACGTCTGTTTCTTCACCGAAATGTGGGAACGCTTCTCGTTCTACGGAATGAAGGCGCTGCTGTTGCTGTATCTCACCAAGTACCACCTGTTCGGCGATGGCGCGGGGTTGGATCTGCTGGGTGCATATGGCGGCCTGGTCTATGCCATCCCGGTGATCGGGGGCGTGCTGGCCGACCGCTGGCTGGGCATGCGCAAGGCAGTGGTGTTCGGCGGCGTGTTACTGGTGCTGGGCCACATCGGCATGGCGTTTGAGGGCAAGGCCGCGACCGCATTCGGCAGCGTGGTGACTCGCGATGAGGGCTCGCTGCAGATCACTTACCTGTCGCTGGCGCTGATCATCATGGGCGTGGGTTTCCTCAAGCCCAACATCTCGACCATCGTCGGCAAGCTCTATGCGGACAACGATCCTCGCCGCGATTCTGGGTTCTCGCTGTTCTATGCCGGCATCAACCTTGGCGCGCTATTCGCATCACTGGTGTGCGGCTACATCGGTGAGGTCTACGGTTGGAAATACGGTTTCGGCGCTGCCGGCATCGGCATGCTGGTCGGACTTGGCATGTTCCTGTGGGGGCAAAAATATTTACACGGCCATGCCGAACCCGCCGCGCCGGAGACGCTGCGTGAACGCGTGTTCGGCATTCCTCGCGAATGGCTGATCTACGGCGCCTCGATACTTGGCGTGTTGCCGGTGGCGTGGCTGATGTGGGCTGCCGCCAACGGCGCATTCGCGCTGGGAGGCGAGGTTTCATTGGCGCTGCTGTTGATGATCGTGGTGCTGGGCGCGGTGCTGCTCTGGTTTGCCTGGTTCACCGGCAGCCAATGCACGCAGGTGCAACGCCAGCAGATGTTCGCGCTGATGGCGCTGATCTTCATGGCGCTGGTGTTCTTCACCCTCTATGAGCAGACGTACGGATCCTGGGTCACCTTCACGGACCGGATGCTGACCAAGGACATCGTGCCGTCATTGGTCATTCGCGACGGCACCCCGCTGCCATGGTCAATCGCGTCCTTGCTGCTGGCACCCTTGAGTTTCGTGGTGGCGGCAACGCTATCCGACCGCAACCCCAACTCTGGCGCGCCACGCGCGTTGTTCATCGCTGTGGTCGCGATCATGCTGGTATTGCTGGTACGCGATGTGCTGGTGTTGCCGCAGACCGCAGGCTCGCTGACCTACCTGGGTGCCCTGTTCCTGGTACTGCTGGCACCGTTGTTCGCGGCGTTGTGGGCATGGCTGGACAAGCGCGGTGCGGATCCGTCCAAGCCAGTAAAGTCGGCAATAGGTTTGGTATTTGCCGGTCTGTCTTTCATCCCACTGGCATTGGCTGCACAGCAGGTCGGCGCCACTGGCGTGATGGCTAGCGTGTGGTGGCTGGTGCTGGCGTACTTGATTCTGGAAATCGGCGAGATGTGCCTGTCGCCGGTTGGCCTGTCCGCGGTCACTCAACTGGCAATGCCACGCGTGGTCAGCCTGATGATGGGAACGTGGTTCTTGGCCACCGCGTTCTCGGAAACGCTGGCGGCGCTGTTCGGCAAGCTCGCTGCGATCGAAGTGCCCGAGGGCGAAGTCATGGACATCGCGATGGCGGCCGGAAAGTACGAACATCTATTCTGGCTGATGATGTGGATTGGCCTGGGTTGCTCAGTGCTTGCCTTCATTGCCGCACCGATGCTGCGGCGGATGATGCATGGAGTGAAGTGATCCGCCAGAGGTGTTTAGAATCGGCCCGGGTTGATGCTGAATTTCAGCCGAATCCGGGCCTTGTGACCACTGCTACACTGCCCGGCTTGCCCACTTCGGAAAGCATTCCGCATGCCGACGCCGCGCCCACTCGCCATCGCCCTGATCCTCGTACTTGCCTCCGGACTTGCCGCCCCGGACAGCCTTGCGGCAAAGAAAAAGCCAACTGCCAAGAAGGCGAAGGCACCTGCAGTGGCGCTTGCCTGCACTGACTTCCATGCACAGGCAAATGCAGACTGGCTGAAGACCAACGCGATGCCCGCCAGCGGCGCGATTTCTTCGCTCGGACAGCTGACCGCCTTGGCCCTGCAGCAACAACGCGACCTGCTGGACGCAGCGATGACCTCGCCACAGGGCAACGTGCAAAAACTGCTTGGCGATTTCTGGGCCAGTGGCTTGGACGAAGCCGCGGTCGAACGCGATGGTGCCAACCCGATCGCCCCGCTCCTCCAGCGGATCGACAGCATCAAAAAATCACGTGACATCGCCCCTGCGATCGCGGCGCTGCACCAGGTCGGCATTCCAGTGGTTTTCAATTTCAGCGCGGACATCGACCTGCGCGACCTGGATCGCCACTTGGGCTACTTCTCGCAAGGCGGCGTGGGCCTGCCGGATCCGGCTTATTACACCCGTAGCGATGCCGATGCCCGCGCGCTGTTGGCGCGCTACAGCGACTACGTGCAGAAGATCCTGGTCCTGACCGGCGTGCCTCAGAAAGATGCCGCCGCTGAAGCCGCATCCGTGATCGAGCTGGAAACCCGCATTGCCGCCGCATCCAAGCCGCTTGTCGACATGCGCGACGCGCGTGGCAATTTCTCGGCAGTCGAGACCAAGGGGCTAGGCAAGCAATATCGCAACCTGCAGCTGGATGCCTTCCTGAAGGTCCAGGGCGTCAGTGACGATGCCGTTTCACTGGCCAATCCCGCGCTGTTCGCGCAGTTGGATCAATTCGTGGGTGGTCTCAAGCCGCAGCAGTGGAAGTCCTACCTGCGCTGGCGCGTCGGCGATGCGATGGCGCCCTACCTTGCCAAGCCGTGGCGCGATGCGTCCTTTGACTTCCGTGGCAAGGTCCTGCGCGGTGATGCCCAGCCGGCGCCCCGCTGGCAGCAGACTCTGGATGCGATCAACCTTGCCGCCGGCCCCATGCTGGGCCGCGAATACGCAGCGCGTTACCTGCCTGCCGCAACCAAAAAACAAGCTGACGACATCGCCGTGCAGATTCGTGATGCACTGGTGCGCGACATCGATGCCAGCACGTGGCTGGGTGATGCCGCCAAGACCGAAGCCCACAAGAAGATGAGCAAGTTGCGTATCGAAATCGGTGCCCCGCGGCGCGACTTGGACTACACCGTGCAGCCAATGGGCCGCGGCAGTTTTGGCGGCAACATGCTCATTGCCTCGACGTGGCGGCATCGCCAGGAAATGAAGCGGATCGGCCGTGGAAATGCGGACCGCCGGTGGGACGTGCTGCCGCAGCAGCCGGCACTGGCCTACGACCTTGGTCAGAACCGCTTGATCGTCACTGCAGCGATGCTGCAGTCGCCTGCGCTCGACATGACCATGCCGCTGGCTGCCCAGTACGGCGCTTATGGCGCACTGGTCGGCCACGAGCTGAGCCATGCCATCGATTCACGCGGACGGTTCATCGATGCCAGCGGTGCAATCCGCGACTGGTGGGGTGGCGCCGAGGCATCTGCGTGGGACGCCACCACGCAGCGCGTGTCAGCACTGTATGACAGCTTCGCGTATCCGCAACTGTCAGGAGTCAAGGTCAATGGCCGACTCACCCGCGATGAAAACGTAGCCGACTTGGCCGGGTTGGAAGTGGCCCACTCTGCAATGGTCGCCGCACTACCCGCAGGGGGCATGGAAGCTGACAAGGCCTTTTATCGCGGCTGGGCACAGGTGTGGGCGCAGCAGGTCACCAAGGAAGAAGCACAACGCCGTACCCTGCAGGACGTGCGCGCACCCGGTCAGTGGCGGACGAATGGCCCGATCATGCAGCAATCAGCCTTCGGTACGGCTTACGGGTGCAAGGTGGAAACGCCGATGCAGCCGAAACTGGAAGATCGGATCAAGATTTTCCACTAAGTCCAGAAAAGGGGTCAGAGAACATCTCCATCACGCAGTTGCAGAGCACTGCATTTTCAAACGGAAATGTTCTCTGACCCCTTTTCTCCGTCAAATGACGGGTTGAGAGACCCGTCTCACCGCACGATCCGTGGACGCGGTGGCGGCCGCTTTCCGAACGGGGACTGCCCACGCCATTTTCGTATCAACAGCCAGCCGAACAACATGCCGCCCAGATGGGCGAAGTGGGCAACGCCCGGCTGCAAGCCAGTGATGCCCAGCCCCAACTCGAACACCCCATAGACGATGACCAAAGTCCGCGCCTTCATTGGAATCGGCGGAATCAACAACATCACGCGCTGGTTGGGAAATAGCATTCCGTACGCCAGCAGCAAGCCGAATACACCACCGGACGCACCGATGGTGGGATAAGGCGGCGAGCCCTGCGAGACCGCCCACGAGCCAACCAGCAGCTGGCACACGCCGGCACCCACCAGGCAGACCAGGAAAAAGGTCAGGTAGCGACGGTCGCCCCAGGTGTGTTCCAGCGGCGCACCGAACATCACCAGTGCCAGCATGTTGAACGCAAGGTGCATGAAGCTGCCATGCAGGAAGCCATAGCTGAGCAGCTGCCATGGCATGAACGACGGTGCGATGCCGGCTGGGCTGTAAACGTCATTGCCAAGCGGCCATAGCATCAGCTCCAGCAGGCGCGCCTCGCCCAGCAGCCATTGCAGGCCGAACCCGACCAGGTTGGCAATCAACAGGAGTTTGGTAATGCGTGGCAAGTTGGACAACATCGGCGGGCTACGATCCAGTTACGTTGCACTGCATCATACGCAGTGCAAGGAGCCACAGCATCAGTCTGGCCGCCAGAGTGCGGCATCCAGTGCGTCCTCCGCAGGCGTCATGCGTACCCGGCCATTGCGCACGTCCACGCCCTCCGCGCACAGGCATCGGATCTGTTCCAGATAACCCTCCGAGCCAGGTGCGAAAGCGATGCGCCCGTCCGAACGCAGGATGCGATGCCATGGCAGGCCGGTGCCACTGTGCACAGTCAGCAGGCGTGCGACCATCCGCGCGCGGCCAGGCAATCCAGCGCGCCGAGCGATCACACCGTAACCCGCCACTTGGCCATGCGGCACCGCGCGGATCGCGGCAAGGATTCGGTCGGCGGCGGACAGGCCGGGCGCGGGCTGGCTTCGATCAGATAAGTCCTGCATCCGGGTTAGCATAGCCGCAAGGCAAATTTCCCCGGTGCTCACGTCCATGCAGAATTTCGAACAGATACGCAGCCACCTGGTTTCGAACGGCTACAAGCTCACGTTGCAGGAACCGTTCGTGCTTTGCGTGGAGTTGTCGCTCGCGCAAGGCAAGCGCCACCAGGCGATATTCTTTTCAGAACTTCATGATGACGACGGCAACGAGTACTTGCGAGTAAGCACGGCGATCGCACCGATCACCGGCGTGGATGCACGTCGCGCACTGGCATTCAACTGGGCCAGCCGCGTCGGCTATCTCGCCATCGGCGAGCTGGACGGCGTGCCCTACCTGCAGTTATGCGAAAACCGCCCCTACCACTGCGTGGACGCAGCCGACATCGACCGTCTGGTGCTTGAAATCGGTGGCACCGGCGACGAGATGGAACTGCGGATGTCGGCTGGTGGCGATTTGCTCTGACGCGTAGCAGGCTAGCGGGCCCAGGCCGGCTTTCGCCGACCTTAAACCCAGCCAGCCATCTCAAGCACGCGGTAGAAACCGTAAGCCACTGTTCCCGCCGCGGGAATCGTGAGGATCCACGCCCAGACGATGCGCTCGATGGTGCCGAGCTTGAGCGCACGCGGATTTTTTGCGAAACCCACGCCCATGATGACCGTGGAGACCGTATGCGTGGTCGACACCGGCATCCCGAAATGCGCGGCTGCCATCAGCACCGTGGCGGAACTGGTGTCCACTGCGAAACCGTCCAGCGGGTGCAGCTTGACCATCTTGTGACCCAGCGTCTTGATGATGCGCCAGCCTCCGGATGCGGTGCCGGCCGCCATCACCAGGGCGCAGGTGACCACGATCCACAGGGCCACATCACCGTTACCCGAACCCGCTGCCGGGTGCAGGAAGCCCAGCCAATCCGGCAAGTCGTCGAGCGCACCGGCCGCCTGTGCGCCGAACAGCGTCAACGCGATCACGCCCATGGTTTTCTGTGCATCGTTGTGGCCATGGGCATAGCCCATGTAGGCCGCTGAAACGATCTGCAACTTGCCGAAGATCGCATTGATCCAACGCGGCCGTGCCAGCCGCTTGAGTATGCCGCCCGAGCGTTCCATGCCGGAAATCAGCGCCCACAGCACCACCATCAGGACGATGCCAAGCAGGAAGCCAACCACTGGCGAGGTCACCATCGGCAATATCACCTTGTAGACCAAGCCCTTGTTCTTCATCCAGCCGCCAAGGTTTTCCACCCAGATCAGCGAATTCCAGTTGTTATGCGATGCCGACAGCGCCGCGCCGCACAAGCCGCCGATCAGCGCATGCGAGGACGAGGACGGCAACCCAAACCACCAGGTCAGCAGGTTCCATGCGATGGCGCCGGTCAGCGCGCACAAGATCAACTGCGAGGTGGCTTCAATTACCGCGGTATTGACGATGCCGGTCGCAATGGTGGCGGCCACCGCGGTTCCAGTGAGCGCACCGATCAGGTTCATGACTGCGGCCAGGCTTACTGCCTGGCCAGGCGTCAGCACTTTGGTCGCGACCGAAGCGGCGATGGAATTGGCGGTGTCGTGGAAGCCGTTGATGAACTCGAATATGAGCGCCACCACGACCACCACCAGCACGAGGGTCAGCATCGGCCCAGCTCCCTCAACTGTTCTTCAGCACGATCTGGTAAGCCACCACGCCAGCCTCGCGGCAACGGTCGATGGCCTTTTCCAGGATCTCGAAGAACTCCTTGAGCAGGAACATCTGCAGGCTGTCCAGCTTGCCCGAATAAATTTCCCGGTACAGCTCCAGCATCAGTCGGTCGGCCTCGTTCTCGATCGAGCGCAGCCGCTCGTTGAGTGCCGTCATGCGATCCAGGTTCATTTTTTTCAGCTCGTGGACCATCTCCACCACCACGCCCGCCGCCTGTTCCAGCATCGCCGCGCGTGGCGCGAAATCGATGTGTTCCAGATGCTGGGTGGCCAGCGCATAGCGGTCGGCGAACTTCTCGACCTGCTTGGGGATCTTGTACAGCGCGGAACCCAATGCCTCGATGTCCTCGCGCTCGATCGGAGTGATGAAGCTGTCCACCAGCGCCTGGCTGATCTTGTCCGACGCCGTGCGCTCGCGCAGGCGCGCCAGCTTGAACGCATCCAGCGCCGGCTGGCTGCCTGCTTCCTTCATCATCTCGTAGAGCGCCACGGCGCTGTCATGGGCGGCGGCGGCGGCATCATCCAGCAGGAGATAGAACTGCTTGCCGGAGCCGAAGATGGTCTGCAACGAAAACATTGGGGACATCCGGTCATGGGGCGACAGGTAGGAATTATGACCGCTCGCTGACTTCAATGCTCGGCCGCATCGCAGGCTGGCTGATATGATGCCGTCGCGCCACGGCGCATCCCATGGACGAATCCCCACGCCTGCCACGCTCTGCCCCACCTGCCGGCCCGCGCGCCGCCACGTATTCGGGCACCCGTGCGCTTCGCGACCCAAGCATGTGCAGCCGCCACGATGATTGAATTTTCGATCGTTTTGCTGCTGATCGCCCTCAATGGCTTCTTCGCTTTATCGGAGATGGCCTTGATGACGTCGCGCAAGCTGCGCCTCAAGCAAATGGCGGAAGACACTGATGCGCCCAGGCGCGGTGCCCGTAAGGCGTTGGCGCTGGCGACACACCCCGACAACCTGCTGTCGACGGTGCAAATCGGGATCACCCTTATCGGCATCCTCACCGGCGTGTTCGGCGGCGATGCCATCGGCATCAAGATTGCCGCGTGGCTAAACCACGTTTGGCCGGCAGCGGATCAGTACGCGCGACCGCTCGGGATTGGTACGGCAGTCGGCCTGATTACTGCGAGTACGGTGATTTTCGGGGAATTGATACCGAAACGGCTTGCGCTTACCAATCCCGAGGCGATCGCCTGCGCGGTGGCAGGGCCGCTGCATGCCCTGGCGACAGCTGCCAAGCCAGTGGTCTTCGTGCTGGGCGCAATCAACCGCGCCGTGTTGCGGTTGCTTGGCATCCGCGACGATGCGCGCAGCGCCATCACCGAGGAAGAGATCCATATGCTGGTGAGCGAAGGCCACGAGCAAGGCGTGATCGATATCGACGAGCGCAACATGATGAACCGGGTCATGCGCCTTGGCGACCAGACGGCCGCCGGGCTGATGACGCCGCGTACCCGCATCACCTGGCTGAATGCTTCTTCCAGCTTCGACGACAACCTGGCCAGCATGCGCGAGACGCCGTTCTCGCGTTACCCGGTATACCGCGGCGGCGACAGTGAAGTGCTGGGCATACTCGAGGTCAAGACCCTGCTTGACCAGCTTGAACTTCAAGAGCCCGACCTGTTCCGCAAACTACGAGAGCCGCTATTCGTGTCGGAGTCCACCCACGCGCTCAAGTTGCTCGAGATCCTGCGCGAGGAACAGCAGTCGCTGGCGCTGGTCGTCGACGAATATGGCGACATCGAAGGGCTGGTCACCATCAGCGACGTGATGGGCTCGGTGCTTGGCCGCATGCTGGCTGGCGAAGGCGCCGATTCGGATCCGTTGGTGTTCACCCGGGAAGATGGCTCGCTGCTGGTCGACGGCGGCCTGCGCATCGACGAATTCCGCGAATTGACCGGCGAGCGCCTGGCCGATGCCGAGGAACACGACTACTACACCGCAGCGGGCATGGTCATCGCCCATTTCGGGCGTATCCCGCACGTCGGCGAATATTTCGCACTTGGCGATTGGCGGATCGAAGTCGTGGATCTGGACGGGCCAAGGGTCGACAAGCTGCTGCTACAGCGTATGTCTCAACCGGTATCCGTTAATGGCGACACCTGAGTCCGCGCCTGAGTCGTTGCCCGAGCCAAAACGTCTGCGCATTCGCTTGAAGCGAGACGCCGGCACTCGCGCCTTGCTGGATGCCCTGCTGGACGGCGACGACCAACAAACCCTGGATTTCAAAGCCCTTATGCACGGCCTTGGGCGGCGTGCGTTCGGCATGTTGCTGTTGCTGGCTACCCTGCCCGCCTTCATACCAATCCCGATTGGTGGCGTGGTGAGCGGGCCGTTGGTGGTGTTGCTTGCCGCGCAGCTCCTGATTGGCTCGCGCAGGCCATGGCTGCCCGGTTTCATCGCCCGCCGCGGGCCAAAGCGGCAAACGCTGGCTCGCTTCGACCGCATGGTTGCACCCTGGTTGCTGCGACTGGAACACGTTGTTCGACCGCGCCTGGCCATGGTGCTTGACCATCGCGTGGCCAGTACGGTGACCGGTTTATTGCTATTGCTGCTGGGCGTGCTGTTGTCGTTGCCGATCCCGTTCACCAACTATCCGCTAGGTGGACTGATCCTGTTGTTCGCGCTTGCCCTGCTGGAACGCGACGGGGCATTGATGCTTGTTGCTTGGGCCGCCGGCATCGCCACCGTTGCAACCACCGGAGCGCTCTCCTCAGGACTGGTTGCAGCCATGCAACCGATGGTCGACAGGATTTTCTAGCGTTTGACGGTGTTGCCGCGAACGCGGGGATGACCGCCAGACAGCGGATTCACACCAGCAACTTGGCGAACTCGGCTGGTGTACATGGATGGCCCAGCCAGAATCCCTGCACCAAGTCGCAGTCGCGTTCGCGCAGCAGGTCGTACTGGCCTTGCTTCTCCACCCCCTCGGCGACCACGGTAATCCCCATCGAATGGGCCATCGCGATAATCGCGGAGGTCAGTGCCAGGTCGTCCGGATCACGCAGCAAGTCGGTGATGAAGCTGCGGTCAATCTTCAAGCCATCGACCTGCACCCGTCGCAAATGGCTCAGGCTGGAATAGCCGGTACCGAAGTCGTCCAGCCAGACACGCACCCCTGTTTGGCGCAAGCGCGCCAGCAGCACGCTGGCATTGATCTCGTCGCCAATCACCGCGGTCTCCGTCAGCTCGACATGCAGGCGCGCAGGCGGCAACGATGTCTCTTCCAGCGCAGACGTGATCTGCTCCACCAGTGCACCGCTTCGCAGCTGACGCGCCGACACGTTGACCGCCACGAATGGCGGTTCGCCAGCTCCCGTAGCAGGGCGCCACTTGGTGGCCTCACGACAAGCCGCGCGCATGACCTCGGGACCAATCGACTCGATCAGTCCGCTTTGCTCCGCCACATCAATGAACACCACCGGCGCTATTGCTCCGTCTTCCGGATGGTTCCAGCGCAGGAGAGCTTCAGCGCCAACCAACACACGGTCGAGGGTGCGGTAGATCGGCTGATAGGCAAGGCTGAGTTCACCGCGCGCCCAGGCACCGCGCAAGTCATGTTCCATGCGCATGCGCCGTTCCACCGCCTGATCCATGGTTCGGCTGTAGAAACGATGGCAGTTCTTGCCCGCCATCTTGGCTTGGTACATGGCGATGTCGCCGTTTTTCATGAGACCCGAGGCAGTGTCGGCATCATCCGGGAACAGCGCGACACCAATCGATGAGCCGAGGAAAATCTGGCGTCCGTGCAACAACAGCGGCTGGCCGAGCTCATGCACCAGCGAGTTGGCCAACTGATTGGCCAGCGTGCGCACGTCACCTTCCATCTCGCTCTCGCTGGCCTGCAACAAGGTAACGAACTCATCGCCGCCGAAGCGCGCGACCATCGCATCCACGCCCGGTATCGCCTTGACCACCCGGTCAATCCGCCCGGCGACCTGCAGCAACACTTCGTCACCCGCCTCGTGGCCCAGCGTGTCATTGATGCGCTTGAAATCATCGATGTCGGCAAACAGCAACGCCAGTTGCCGCCCGGCACCCTGCAAAGCACGTAGCCGGGTGTCCAGCGCCTCGCGGAATGCCAGTCGGTTGGACAACCCGGTCAGCGCATCGCTGTAGGCAACCCGGCGGATGTCGCGATCATGGCGCGCTACGCTTTCGCGCATGCGCCCGAAGGTACGGATCAAGTCGCCCAGTTCGTCTTCACGGTCGCTGGCCGGTACTGGCAGCGAGAAATTTCCGGCCTCGATCTCGCGGGCGGCATCGCCCAATATCCGGATGGGTTGCACCAGGATGCGTTGCACCAGCGCCACCGCAGCAAGCCCGATCACGCCGAGCGTGATGCAGAGCAATAGCAGCCATCCCAGGCTGCGGCGGCCGACTTCATCGATGCGATCGCGAAGACTGGCCATCGCTTGCTGTTCCGCAAGCGCGACGCCCGCGAGCGAATAGCCGATCCGCACGCCTCCCAAACGCTGGTCGCCAATCATGATCGGGCTCGACACATCCAGCACTTGCCCCGCCGTGCGCGTGTGCGAGCCCTTGGAGGAAACCACTTCGGCCGCCAACGGATCACCCATCGGCTGGCCATAGGCTGCGATGTCGCCGGAGCCGTCGTGCAGGATACGTCCGTCCGTATCGTAGACAAGCACGTAGTCGACATCTGACGCGCGCAACGCCGCGCGCGCTTGCGTACCAATGTCATCCAGGTCGAAGTAGTACAACGGGTTGGCCAGCGCATCCGCCAGCTGACGGACTTGCGTCTCGCCGTCCGTGCGGACCTGTTCGTAGATGAGCTCATGCATGGCCGCGCGGGTGACTTCGCTAACGTCATGCTGAGTCGCCTGCTGACGATTCCAGAGCAATACCATCACCAGCACGAGCACCACGAACAGGATCACTATCGCAGCAAGGAACCGCGTCTGCAGACCGATCCGCGGCTTCTTCACTCGACCTCCCTGCGCACGCGTGCCACACCGGCACCGAGATCATCCAGTGCCGCGCGATCCTCGGTGGTGATCGGCAGGAAGCGCGACGTACCCAAGAACAACCGCATGGCCTCGCCTGCATCTGGATCACCCGAAGCGTCCATTAGCACCTCGCGCAAACGTGCTTCCACGTTCGGATCCAGCCCGGCGCGCGTCAGCACCAGCGCACGCGGCACGTCCTGGCTCTCGGCGATGATGCGGAAATCAGGTGCGAATGCCGGGGGCAGGCGTTGCGGACTGAGCCAGTCAAGATTGCTGAGCACGCCGGCATCGACCAACCGCTTGTGCACCCAAGTGGTGATGTTGAGTTCCGTGCGCGCAAACAGGTACCCCACCGAATCCACCGGCGGGCGGTCCATCGGCGACAACAGCAGATCCATGCGCTGTCCAGACTCCAGCAACATGCTGGCCGGCAGGTAATAGGCAATGGTCGAATAAGGGCTCTGAAATGCCACGCTATGGCCGGTAAGGTCCTTGAGCGTGCGGATCGGGCTGTCCGTGCGCACGAAGAACACGCTGTGATAGCGGCTGGCGCCATCGCGCTCGGTCACCAGCATCGAACGTGCATCGGCTCGTTGCTCCAGCAACACGGCATTGCCTGAAGTCTCAGTTACCCAATCGACGCGGCCGCGACGCATGTAGCTGGCCATCTGCTGGAAATCGCGGGCCATCAAGATGCGGCCACTGCGGATGCCGACACCGGCCATCCTCGGCACCACGTATTCCAGCAAGGGCTTGAGCTGCTCGTAATGCGACTTCGGATCATCGCTGATCCGCCCCAGCACCAGCACGCTGGCGTCCTTCTCCGGAACTGGCGCCACGCTCGTCCGCGCTTGTTGCGCATGCGCAGGAAACAGTGCAGCCAGCGCCAGCAGCAAGCCGCAGCAGGGCGACACCAGCATTGGAAACCGCGTGCGGAGCGACTGGAACAAGATGAGCGGCTGCGTTGGAAGCCAGCGCGGAGCCTAACTGATTTCGGGTTGAGCTAGGGCAATCGCTGGCCGTCCTGGCGTCCCTCATTCGCCAGCCGCGCCATCCTCTGGGTATCCGCCAACACGCCACGCAGCAAGCGGATATCCGCATGATCCAGATTCGCCCGAAGATAAAGACGACGCAACTTGCGCATCGCCGACTCCGGCGCGCGGCCTTTGTGGAAATCGATCTGCTCAAGCGCTTCGGCCAGCTGCCCGAACAACCCCTCCAGTTCGGCGTGGGTCGCCGCCTGCGAACCCGGCGGCGGGGTACGCATGCCCTCTGGTCGTGCCACCGCGTTTCCCAATAGCGCGCCGCGTAGCTCGTAACTCAACACCTGCACCGCCGCAGCCAGGTTCAATGAGCTGAACGCCGGGTCCGAGGGAATGTGCACGGCGGCGTGGCAGAGCTGCAATTCTTCGTTTTCCAGACCGGTACGTTCGCGCCCGAACACGATGGCGACTGGCCCGCTGGCAGTTGCCAGCACCGCCCGCTGCGCGGCATCGCGCGGATGCAATTCCTCAAGCTGCACACGGCGGCTGCGCGCGGTACATCCCAATACCCAGCGGCAATCGGCCACGGCCTCCTGCAGGGTTGCATGTACCGGCGCTGCATCAATCAGGTCGTAGGCGCCAGCTGCCATCGCATGGGTGTCTCCATCGGGCACTTTTACCGGTGCCACCAGCACCAGCTTGGTCAGGCCCATGGTCTTCATGGCGCGCGCAGCTGCGCCGATATTGCCCGGATGCTGGGTACCGACCAGGACGATGCGCACGTTTTCGGTCGCGGTGGGTGTTGTTGTTTCTGGTTCACTCATGCGGCAATGGTAAACTCCGCGGCCCGGCCTTGGCGCCGGAGTGCTCTTTTCCGCCGCAGTCTTTTCGCCGCAAGCCCCCTTCCACCTCCTTCACCGAGGCGCTTTACGCCATGCAGAAACCCGTCGTCAATGTCATGGTCAAGGCAGCCCGCGCAGCCGGCAACGTGCTCCTGCGCAGCATGCACAAGCTGGACGCGATCAACGTGGTCGAGAAAGACCGGATGGATTTTGCCAGCGATGTTGATGAGGCTGCAGAGAAGATCATCGTCAAGGAACTGCGCCGCGCCTATCCCGACTATTCCATCCTAGGCGAGGAGGGCGGCGCGCAGGGAAGCGGGCGTTCCGTGTTCGTGATTGATCCACTGGATGGCACCAGCAACTATCTGCGCGGCTTCCCGCACTGGTGCGTGTCAATCGCACTGGTCGAGGCCGGCGAAGCCCAGCACGGCGTGATCTTTGATCCGCTGCGCAACGAACTGTTCACTGCCAGCCGTGGCAGCGGCGCGGTGCTCAATGACCGCCGCATCCGCGTGTCCGAACGCAAGGAACTGGCGGGTGCGATGTTGGGTACGGGCTTTGCACCACGCGAACGCGAGCGCACCCCGGCCCAGCTGGAATGCTTGCGCGAACTACTGCGTGATGCAGAAGACATCCGCCGCACCGGCTCGGCTGCGCTTGACTTGGCGTATGTTGCCTGCGGCCGCACCGATGCCTATTTTGAGGCTGGGGTGAAGCCTTGGGACATTGCCGCAGGCCTGCTCATGGTGCGCGAGGCAGGGGGGCGTGTCTGCGATTTTCGTGGCTCAGGGACGGGTCCGCTGGATTCTCGCGGGATCGCGACGCGGCCATTGATGGCAGGTAACCTGAAGATCACCGATGCACTGCAAAAAGTGATCGTGCAGTCCGGCTACGCCGCCGCGTTCAAATAAGCCGAGCGCGCCGAGCAAACAAAAAGGCCGCGCAATGCGCGGCCTTTTTGTTTGTCATTGGGACTCGGGAACTCGCCGTTACGGGCGACGAGCGAGCGCTGCCTCATCCTTCGCCTTCGGCATCAGGTCCTGCTTGGTCACGTTCAACCACAGCAGTAGCGGGCAAGCGATGAAGATCGACGACAAAGTACCGACCGCAATACCGATCATTTGCGACTCGGCCATGCCTCGCAGCGAGCCACCGCCATACAGGTAGAGCGCGAAGACGGTCAGCATCGCCACGAAGGACGTGATGATGGTACGTGAAAGGGTCTGGTTGACCGACCTGTTGAGCAACTCGCGCGGCGGGACACGCAGGGTCTTGAAGTTCTCGCGCACGCGATCGAACACAACGATGGTGTCGTTGATCGAGTAGCCCATCACCGACAGGATGCCAGCAAGCACCGTCAAGTCGAACTCATGGCCGCTAAGCGCGAACCAGCCGGCGCAGATCACCACGTCATGCAGGGTGGCAATGATCGCAGCCACTGCAAATTTCCATTCGAAGCGCGCGGAGATATAGATCAGGAAGCCCAGGAATACGAACAGCAACGCGTAGAAGCCGTTCCAGGCCAGCTCATCGCCTACCTCTGCGCTGATCACCGAGCTACTCATTTTTTCCGCGGGATTTCCGGCCAGCGAAGCAGCCTTGGCAACCGCGTCGCCAATACTGCTGACTTGGTCGGAGCCACCCTCTTGCTTGCCATCTGCCTGAAGGCGCACCAACAGGTCCTTGCCACTGCCGAATGCTTGCACCGTGGCACCATCAAAGCCGGAAGCATCCAGTTTGTTGCGCACGTCATCGACGTCCGGTGCCTTGTCGTAACGAAGCTCCACGCCCACACCGCCAGTGAAGTCGAGTGCGAAATTGAAGCCGTTGACGGTCATGCCGGCGATCGACACAACTAACAGCAGCAGCGCGACCGACAGCGACACCCAGCGCAGGCGCATGAAGTCGATGTTGATGTGGTACGGGAATATGTTCAGGGGTTTCATGGATGATGTGCCTGCTTAAATCGCGATCGACTTCAGCTTGCGCTTGCCGCCGTAGATCAGGGCGGCAATGCCGCGCGACGCGGAGACCGCGGTGTACATCGAGGTGACGATGCCGAGGATCA
>JBBSRO010000012.1:0-63134 GCA_038242955.1 Lysobacterales bacterium | reverse complement strand
GGGGCATCTGCTTCCACGCTGGTATCGATATCGACGATGCCTTCAGTCTTGGCGAAATGCTCCGTTGCCAAGGCACGCGCGATACGGCGCTGGCCGGCGTAGTCGGGCCCATAGATTTCCGCGACCAGCGGCGACAGTACCGGCGGGCCCGGCGGGACTTCAACCACTTTTACCGAGGCGTCGTAGCGTTCACCGATTGCTGCCAGCGCCGGACGAATCGCACGGGCAATGTCATGACTCTTGCGGCTTCGATCATGCTTGTCGACTAGATTGACCTGCAGGTCGCCAACGTTGTTGCCACTACGCAAGAAATACTGGCGCACCAGACCGTTGAAATTGATTGGCGCGGCGGTGCCGGCATAGCCCTGGTAGTCGAGCACTTCCGGCACCTTGTCGATCTCAGCAGCCAGTTCAGCCAGCAGCGCATTGGTCTGCTCCAACGTGCTGCCTTCCGGCATGTCGACGATCACTTGCACTTCCGACTTGTTGTCGAACGGCAGCATCTTCAGCACGACCAGCTTGAACACGGCCAGCGACGCCGAAAGGAGTACCAACGCCAGCATCGACGCGAATAACAGCCCACGCTTGCGGCCAGCGCGTTCGCCAATCAGGAACGGCGACATCAACTTGTGGAACAAGCGGTGCAACCAGCTCTGCTGCTTTTCTTCGTGCGAGTGGTCGGCGTTGGCGGGATGGCCATGCCGGCGCAACAACTTCAGCGACAGCCACGGCGTCACGATCAGCGCGATGGCTAGCGACAGCAACATGCCGACCGAGGCATTGATCGGAATCGGCCGCATGTAGGGGCCCATCAGGCCGGTCACGAAGGCCATCGGCATCAGTGCGGCAATCACGGTGAAGGTCGCCAGGATGGTCGGGCCGCCGACTTCATCCACGGCAGGCGGAATGACTTCGAACAAGCTGCGCTTGCGGCCATCGGCAGCGGGGATCGCCAAATGTCGATGGATGTTTTCGACGATCACAATCGCGTCATCAACCAGAATGCCAATCGAGAAAATCAGCGCAAACAGCGACACCCGGTTGAGGGTGAAGCCCATCATGTGCGATGCGAACAAGGTCACGGCCAGCGTCAGCACCACGGCGCTGCCCACGACAATCGCTTCGCGCCAGCCCAGAGCGAACAGCACTAGCAACACCACCGATGCGGTGGCGAACACCAGCTTCTGGATCAGCTTGGTCGCCTTGTCGGCCGCGGTTTGGCCATGGTCGCGGGTGACCGTGGCATGCATGCCCTGCGGAATCAGTTCGCCATGCAACTCGCCGATGCGGCGTGTGATTGCACCCGTGATATCCGACGCATTGCTGCCGGGCTTCTTGGCAATCGCAATCGTGACTGCGGGCGCGGTACCGGCTTTCGGCCCATCACGTCCCGCAGGCGCACCAAACCACGCATAACGACTGGCGAGGTCACCAGCCGCCTGCACCGTTGCGACATCGGAGAGCAGCAGCGGCTTGCCGCCATTACTGCCGATCACCAATAAAGACACGTCTTCAGCCGATGCAAGGAAACTACCCGCGGTGACTGGCACCGAACCATCCGCGCCTACGCGCTCGCCAACTTGGTGGACGACATTGGCCGCCTGCAGCGCCTGCAACAGATCGCCCGGTGCCAGGTTGTAGCTGGACAGTTTGGCCGCATCCAACGTGACCAGCACGCTGCGGTACGGCGCGCCGATGGTGTAGACGTCACGCGTTCCCGCGACGCGCTTGAATTCACTTTCCAGCGAATGCGCGACTTCGGCCAACTGACTGGCATCGGTTGCCGTGTCGTCACTCCACAAAGTGACTGCCATGACCGGGACATCATCAATACCCTTCGGCTTGATGATCGGACTGCCAACACCGGCACCACGTGGCAACCAGTCCTGGTTGGAGAACACCTGGTTGTACAAACGCACCAACGCTGGCTGGCGCTCCACGCCCACTTCGAATTCCACCGTCATCACAGCCATGCCGGGACGACTGATCGAATACACGTGTTTGACGCCTTCGATCTCGCCGAGCTTCTGCTCCAGCGGCGTCGTCACCAACTGCTCGACATCGCGCGCACTGGCGCCATCGAACGGCACTATGACGTTGGCCATCGTCACGTCGATCTGCGGTTCTTCCTCGCGCGGGGTGATGCCAACTGCCAGCATGCCCAACAGCAACCCCATGATCGCGAGGATCGGCGTCAGCGGATTGTTCTGGAACGCTGCGGCAAGCCGCCCGGAAATACCAAACTTCACCGGCTTCACAAGGTCAATCATTCTTGCCGCCTGCTGCCTTTCGCTGCGCGGTCACGGCCTGCAATGCCGCGACCGGATCACTGGCCACCTTGTCGCCGGCGGTCAGGCCACTGATCACTTCAACCATGTCGCCGTCACGCGCGCCCAGGCGCAACTGGCGCAGCAGCAAGCGATTACCCTGGCGCACGTACACGCCGCTGAGTTCGCCACGTTGGGCCACCGCAGAAGCGGGAATGCGCAGGATTGCTCCTGATTCACCTGCACGCGAAGCGTCGGCATCGAACACCACCTTCGCAGTGGTGCCTGGTGCTGGCATCGGATCGAGATCCGGCAATTCGATGCGCACGTTGACGCTGTGGGTGGCGATATCCGCCACCGGGAATACAGTCACCTTGGCCGGCACCACGTTGCGTGCGCCTGGCAGCAAAACACGTGCACGCGGATCGCGGCGGATTGCCTCGGCACGGGTTTGCGGGACTGCCACTTCAATGCGCAACGCACCCGGCGCATACACGCTCATGAGCGGCTGACCGGGCGTGACGGATTCACCCGGCTCGACATCGCGGCGCGCAACCACGCCGGCGAACGGCGAACGCACCACGGTGTAGGCCGCCTGTTGCGCAGCTTGTGCAACTTGCGCACGGGCAGCATCACGCGTCCCCACGGCCGAATCACGCGCGGCTCGGGCCTGATCGATCTGCGCACGCGACGCGTACTGCCCGGCAGCCAACGCTGAGAAGCGCTGGTAGTTCTGCTGCGCTTCTGCGGCGGACGCCTCGGCCGCACGTAATTGCGCACGTGCGGTATTGGCACCAGCATCCTGCTCGACCGCACTGATGCGCATCAGCACTGTTCCAGCCGCAACGCGGGCGTTGACGTCGACCTCGACCGACGTCACTCGCCCTGTGGTCTGCGCACTGAGGTCGGCACGGCGCACCGCTTCGATCACGCCGTCCCAACCATGTCCACCCGACACGCTTGCCGGCGCAACATCGAATGTCGCCACGTCCGTCAATGGAGGCAGCTTGTTGGCCTCGCCTTCATTTCCACACGCTGCCAGAGCCAGCGCCAGCGCCAGCAAGGATGGAAAGACGAGCGACGAGAACCTTTGCATCATTTGACTGCGCATCCCGATGACGTGAAGCCCAGCTTCTGGAACACCATGCCCGCGGGGCAAAACCCGGTGAACGCGGACTGGAACAGGTTCAATCCAATGAACGCCGTCATCAGCCAGAACCAAGGCGAAACAAACTGGGTCAAGGCAATGCTGATCAGGATCATGACGCCTGCGAAGGCTTGTACTGCGCGATCGGTAGTCATTTTCGTACTCCCAAAATTAGATCGATGAAATCGTTGATGCAGTTGAATCAGGTGGACGACGAGCGCTTGACGTCTTTCAGCCGCTCGATGCCGAGCGCCTTCATCACATACTTTTCGTAGATCGGCTCTGACGTGCCGTTGCGCATCTTGTAAAGGAAGTATTTCTCGAAGGCCAACTTGGCCAAGTGGACCCACTTGCCGATCTTGGTCCAAGTCACGTTGCGCGGCGGGATCTGCGGCAGCGCCACGAAGGCCGCGCCGGTGTCACCCATGTCGGCCAAGCAGACTGCATTCCATGTGCCTTCGAAATCGGCCGTCTCGCCTTTCAGTTCAGCCTCGATGTTGCGCACGATGGTGGTGACCATCGACTCGATCATGAAACCGGTCTTTGGTGCGCCTGTGGGAACAGGGGTGACTTCAACCGGCGGAATGGCCACGCAGACACCGGCCGAGAAGATCTTCGGGAATTTAGGACTGCGCTGGTGTTTGTCGACGATCACGAAGCCGCGCGGATTGCACAGGCCTTCCACGGCGGCAACCGCTTCCACGCCCTTGAACGCCGGCAGCAGCATCGAGAATTTGAACGGCAGTGCATGCGAGTCACCCGGCTGGCCCTTGTTGTCGTGCTCGACCACGGTCATCTCGCCGTCGCGGACGTCGGTAACTTTGCTGTTGACGATCCATTTCATGTGGCGCTGGCGCATCTCAGACTCCATCAGCCCCTTGGAGTCACCCACCCCACCCAAGCCCATGTGGCCGATATAGGGCTCGCTGGTGACGAACGTCATCGGCACCTTGTCGCGCAACTTGCGCTTGCGCAGGTCGGCATCGACGATCATCGCGAATTCGTAGGCTGGCCCGAAGCAACTCGCACCCTGTACCGCCCCGATCACGATCGGTCCCGGATTTTTCAGGAATTCCTGATAGGCCTCCCAGGTTTTCTGCGCGTGTGGCGTGGTGCAGATGGACTGGCTGAAGCCGCCCTCGGGACCGCTACCGGGGACTTCTTCGAACGCAAGCTTGGGTCCCGTGCAGATCAGCAGGTAGTCATAGTCGATGCGCCCGCCGGATCCGTTGACCACGGCATCGTTGGCGGCATCGATGGATGAAACGCCTTCACCGTTGAACGTGATGCCGTGCTTGCCGACATGATCAGCCACCTTCAGCGTGATCTCCTCCGGCTTGCGCCAGCCCACCCCAAGCCACGGATTGGAAGGCGTGAAGCCAAACAAATCGCCTTTACCCACCAATGTGATGTCGTGCCCCTTGCCGAGCGTGTCACGTAGTTCGTACGCTGCACTCATGCCACCCAACCCTGCTCCGATCACCACGAACCTGGCCATCTCACGATCTCCTTGGGAACGCCGTAATCGGCAGTGGACTCTACATTAGCTTTGTCTTATATTAGTGTCAACTGATATTAAGGAGATGCCGAAATGTCTGTCACTGAATCCATCACTGCCGCTGACCTCGTCGCGCAAGCGCGCGCCAAGATCAAGGAAGTGGATCCTGGTGCGTTCCAGTCAAACCGCGGCGAAGCGATCGTGATCGATGTGCGTGAACCGGCCGAATTCGAGACCGGCCACATTCCCGGCTCCATCAACATTCCCCGCGGCGTGCTGGAGTTCCAGGTAGACGCGCATCCTGCGGTTGCTAATGTCAGTGACACGGCGCTGTCACATAAAGATTGCCCCATCGTGGTGGTTTGCCGCACCGGCGGTCGTGCGGCGCTGTCAGCGGTGAACTTGCAACGTCTCGGTTTCAGCGACGTGCGTTCCGTTGCTGGTGGCGTGATTGCCTGGGGCGAAGCTGGCCTGCCGCTGGTGGTGCGTTAATCCGATGGCACGCCGCAACGTACAACCCACTCAGATGAATCGCGAAGAGATGCGCGTGCATGCTGCTGATGCGTCGCGCTTGCTGAAGGCGCTGGCGAACGAAAAGCGGCTAATGCTGTTGTGCCTGCTGGCCGAGGGCGAGCGCTCCGTGAGCGAACTCAATGCACGTCTGGAACTGAGCCAGTCCGCGCTGTCGCAGCACTTGGCGATCCTGCGCGACGACGGCATTGTTACCACCCGCCGCGAAGCGCAGTCGATTTACTACGGTCTGGCAAAAGGACCGGCGCAGCGCGTCATCGATACGCTGCACGGCATCTATTGCGGCGATGGCGCACCGCTATGCGAATGAGACTGCGAGCAAGCCAATGACCGGCACCCTGCATATCGCACCGTTCTTCCACGAAGGCACCGGTACCTGGACCCACGTCATCCATCGCGATGGCGACGGGCAACACGATGCCATCGTGATCGACCCGGTGCTGGACTACGAACCGAAATCCGGCAAGGTCAGCGTCGACAGCCTGCATGTGGTTCAAGGCTACATCGCGGAAAGAAACCTGCGTGTGCATCGCATCCTGGAAACCCATGCACATGCCGACCACCTGTCCTCCGCGCAGGCCCTGCGCGCGGCGACCGGTGCGTCCGTCGGTATTGGCGATGGCTTCCGCAAGGTGCAGGATCACTTCGCCGGCGTGTTCGGCATCGACCGCGATGACCCTGCCTTACGCGATGCCTTCGACGTCACGTACGCCGATGGCGAGGTAATCGATGCGGGCAACCTGCGATTGACCGTACTCGCCCTACCGGGCCATACGTCTGACAGCCTGAGCTATGTGATCGAAGGACACGTTTTCATTGGCGACACATTGTTCGCGCCGGATGTTGGTTGTGCCCGCTGCGATTTCCCCGGCGGCAGCGTGGACGATCTCTATGCCTCGATCCAGCGCCTCTACGCGATGGACGATGCCACCGTGTTGCACCTCTGCCATGACTATCCGCCGGCCGGTCGCCAACGCCGCAGCGACGTCAGCGTAGGCGAAAGCAAGCGCGAGAATCTGATGTTGCGTGGCGACACCAAGTTGGAAGACTTCCGCCAAGCGCGCCTTGCGCGGGATTCAAGACTCACCGCACCTGTCCTGTTGTATCCCGCGCTGCAAGTGAATATCCGCGGTGGGCGCTTTCCGCCGCCACACGGCAACGGCCAGCGCTACCTGTGCACGCCAGTGCAAGGCGACCTGCCCGCCGCACTCGACTGACCCGCAGTGCTTGCCCGATACCGTTGCTGCTGGCAGGGTGACGCCTCCACGACCCGGATCCAGATGCACTGATCATGCAAGTCGACCTTCTGCTCGCCGCGCTGTTCTTTGCTGTCGCGATCATTTAATCATCAGTCAGCCATGCCGGCGCCAGCGGTTACATCGCGGCGATGGCCCTTCTCGGTTTCGCACCGGAACAAGTACGCCCGACCGCACTTGCGCTGAACCTGCTGGTCGGTGGCATCGGCCTGTATCGCTGGTGGCGTGGCGGGCACGTGCGCTGGCGCAATGTGTCGCCGTTCGTGCTGGCTTCGGCTCCGGCGGCATTCATTGCTGCGCAGATCAAACTGCCAAGGGAAAGCTACTCCGCATTGCTGGGTATCGTGCTACTGGTGGCGGCCATTGGCGTGTTCCGGCAGGCATCGCGCGCGGAGGCCGACGATGCGAAAAGTGCAGGTCGCAACGTACCGTGGCTGGCTGGTTTGCTCGTAGGTGCGGCGATCGGCGTGCTATCCGGGCTGACCGGCACTGGCGGTGCAATCTTCCTTACGCGGCTGCTGTTGTTCGCACGCTGGATGCCGACCCGCGAAGCCAGCGGTACCTCGGTCGCCTTCGTCTGGATCAACTCGCTGACCGGTCTGATTGGCCTGCTGCATTCAGGACAGACATTGCCTGCCCAGCTTCCGTACTGGCTGGGCGTGGTCGCGGTCGGTGCCTTGATCGGCACACAGATGGGACTTCAATGGCTGCCGGTGAAAGGCCTTCGGCGCACGCTTGGCGTGGTGCTGCTGATCGCCGCTGGCAAGTTGCTATTCGCATGAGGCCCGGAAGGCATGTGCCAACCGGGCCCGATGGGCAAGTGACGTAAAGCGACTCAGCGGCGCTGGCGCGGCGGCGGCGGCGGCGGCGGCGGTGGTCGCGTTGCCGATGTGCTCGGCGGCGGCGGTGGCGGTCGCGTTGCCGATGTTCTCGGCGGCGGCGGTGGCGGCGGCAACGGTGGCTGCGGCAGGACGCTATCATTCCTGAACTCGACCGGGACCCTGATCTTGCTGGCGATGGCTTTGTTGTCCTTCACGGCAGGGTTGAACTTCCACCTTTTCACCGCCTCCAACGCTGCGTCATCAATATGCTTGTTCTGGGATGAGCGATCGACGACCACACGGGTGACACTGCCGTCCGCTGCAAGATCTATCAAAAGCACTGTCGTGCCGTTGATGCCTTTGGCGAGTTCATCCTTGGGATAGACAGGCGCGGGCGTTGCGATGCCTCTCACTGGCTCGGCGGCGGAGGCCATCGGGGCCTTGGCTTGTGCAGAGGGCTGCGCAGCCCATGCTGCCGCGCCAACAGACAACACCGAAACGCCGATCAACGACGCACCGAACGTGCGACGTGCGCGGGAAGGCAAAGATGTCTTGAGCATTTCAATTCTCTCCTTGAGTGGATGGGTAAATCCCCAATGGCAGCCCAGCGGCAACGCTTGCGCGGCCAATTGGGTTTGGAACATCGCCTCGCCATAGGCGCGGCGCGATGTGGGATGACGTGCGATAACGCGCTGATCGCAGGCAAGTTCCTGGTCGTGGCGAAAGGCGCGTGCAGCCAAATGCAGCAACGGGTTGAACCAGAACAGGCAACGCAGCGCGAGGAAAACCGCATTCGCCTGCAGGTCGCCATGACGGATGTGCGCGCGTTCGTGCGCCAGCATCAGGTCGCGTTGCTCTGCGCTGTAGCGCCTATCGAAATCGACGGGCAAAACGATCACTGGATTCAACCAACCAATCGCAGCCGGCAATCCGGCAACCGCATCCGCCTGCAGCACATCGGCTTCACGCACGAACAAGCGTCCGAGCGAAGTCCGGAACCTGCGTTGCTGGCGGATAAAATGCATCAGCATTGCGAATGCGCCAAACAACCACGCAGCGCATAGCCATGTCGCAACATTGATACCGGACCCAGCGCTTGCGATGACAGCCTGCATGGGTTGTGCGATGAACCTGTAGACCGTCGGAATCGATACCGTCTCCGCTTCCGGTGCGGGCAACAGCACTGCGACGGATGCGATCGGCACCAGCAACCATGCCGCGTAAGCGATGGTTGCACCAAACATCAGGCGCAGCCTTCGCCGCATCAGCAATACCAACAGCAGCGCAGCGGTGCTGGCGATGGTGGTTTCCAGCAAGGCGAGATTGATGCCCTGGGCGAGATCGACAGGATTCATTTCTTGTCTCCCTCTGCATCAATACCGTCCAGCAACTTACGCAGCTCCGCGATGTCCTTGCGACTGAGCTTTTGCTGCTGGCTGAAGTGCGCGACCAGCGGCGCGACGCGACCATCGAAGAGACGTTCAAGCAGCCCCTGGCTTTCGCCCAGCACCCAGTCCTCGCGCCGAAGCATTGGCTCATACAGATAGCGGCGGCCGTCTTTCGTCGCTGCAATTGCGCCCTTCTTCAACAGGCGGTTGAGCAGCGTCTTGATGGTGGCTTCCTGCCAGTGCTGGGTGTTCGCCAGCGCGGCCACCACATCTTCCGCAGCGCACGACTGGCGTTGCCAAAGTACATTCATCACCACTGATTCGGCTTCGCTGATCTGCATCGTTTACATCCGTAATCTTTTGTGCAGATTACGCCTGTAATCGATCCTGTCAAGTCGTGTCACGAATCGCCGATTTGTCGCATCAGGGGAAATTCGACCCACTAAGTTCATCCACGCCAGCGCGGGAATGACGATCCCCAATTTGTGCGTCGTGCTTGCTACGTCAGACGATTTTTTTTTACTCAGTGCGCTCGCGAAGCGGCTCGCTGCTTGAAAACCAGGATCATGCCGACGATGGCGACAAGCAAAACCACGGACGCGGAATAGCGATTCAATGCGAGGCCGCCGTTTGCCAACGGCTTGTCAAGAAAATCGCCGAGCACGGCGCCGAGTGGCCGGGTCAGGATAAAGGCTCCCCAGAACAGCAGCGTGCGCGAGATGCTGCTCCAGAAGTACAGCGCGGCAGTAGCCGCCAACAGGCTACCAAAAATGATCATCCCGCCTACGTAACCCAGTCCGGCAGTGTCTGCGACCCAGTCACCAAGTGCCGTACCCAGTGTTTGCGAGCACATGATGGTGAGCCAATAGAACATCTCGGCTTTCGGCTCGGCGACAGTTTCCACAGCGATCGAGCCCATGCTCCGATGCCACGTGAACAGCGATGCCAGCAACAGCAGCAGCAGTGTGGAACCTCCCGGATAGCCGATGCCCATCGAGCGCGTGGCGTAATCGGCCAGCGTGGTTCCCACCGTGGTGCTGGCAATGATCGTGAACCAGTACAAAAACGGATGGAATCTCTGCGCGCGAATTTGCGCATAGACAGCGGCCACGAAAATGACGCCGAAGATCGCGGTCCCGATCAGGTAGCCCAGACCCATCGACATCGACACAGCGTCGCCACCGGTTTCACCCAAGGTCGTCGCAGCAATCTTGATCAGCCAGAACACCAGGGTGACATGTGGAACCTTGGCCAAGGCGTCCTTTACCGCAATCGGCATATCGGTCTTTGTCATTTCGTCACCTTCATCAGTCCGTGTTCAAAACGGTAAGCAGCCGTTTGGTAATTGCTCACTGCTTCCAGAGTCAGCTGCGGATCATCGGCAATCACCGGCTGTGCCTGGTCGCTTTCGTAAGCTGGACGCACGGTATCTGCCTTGCGGTGCGGCGACAGCTGCACCAATTTGTCATGACGCAGATAGCCCAGCAGCTGGTACGTACCAATGAAGGCACGCGCGCTGTCCGGTGTGCGCTGGAACACATCGACCCCATAGAACTGACTCTCGTAATCCATACCCAGCAAGCCGAGCAAGGTTGGGGCTATGTCGACCTGGCTGATCATTTCGGTAAAACGGCCGGGCGCAACGTGCCCGGGCGCGTATACCCACATCGGAATGCGATAGCGGAATGCGGGCAATGCCGCCTTGCCCGCGCTCGACGCGCAATGGTCTGCGGTGATGACGAAGATGGTGTCGGCAAACCACGGGTGCGCGCGCGCACGACGCACGAAATCACCGATCGCCCAATCGGTGTACGCGACCGCACTCTCGCGTTTGCCCTGCGGCCATGGCCCGCGCCCTTCTGGGAAGGTGTACGGACGATGGTTCGAAGTCGTCATGACGTGGGCGAAGAATGGCTTGCCGCTCGCATGCACGCGGTCGAACTGCTTCATCGCCATCGTGTACAGGTCTTCGTCGGCCACGCCCCAGATGTTGGCGTGATGGATGTCGGCCTTCGGGATTTCCTCGCGATCGTGCACTTCGTAGCCGTTGTGGCCGAAGAAGTAATTCATGTTGTCGAACGCGCCGTAGCCGCCATACAGGAACTGCGAGGTGTAGCCCTTCGAATTGAACACACTAGCCAGGCTGAAAAGGCCTTCGTTGTTTTCGCGCTTGACGATGGATTCGCCCGGCGTGGGTGGCACCGACAATGCCAGCGCTTCCAGTCCGCGGATTGTGCGCGTACCGTTCGCGAACAAATCTGTAAACAGCAGGCTGTCTTTGGTCAGCGCATCCAGTTGCGGGGTCAGGCTGTCCTTGCGGCCATAGGTACCGGAGAACTCGGCAGACAGACTTTCCACGCTGATCAGCACCACGTTGAGTCGGCGCTCCGGCGCCGCGTTGTGGATCTTGCGGGCGATGCCGGTCGGACCGTCGAAGGTGGCGTCCGGCGTCGATAATTGTTTACGAACCTGCACGAAAGCCTCGTCGATCGGCAACGTGCGGTAGTAGCGTTCATAGTCGAGCGACGCGCTGCGATACGCCGCGAAGAACTGATACATGCCGTTGCCGGCGAGTTCGTTGACGTAGGTGTTGTCGGTGCGGTCCTTCATCTCACCAGCAACCAGCCAAGTGCCTAGGACGCTCATTGCCAACCAGCCAACCACGACCAGTGTGCGTGCGCCGAAACGGGCACTGTCGTGTTGCACCAGTCGCCAGCGACGCGTCACGGCGAACACCAACACGCCAAACAACGCAAGTCCCGAGAAAATCCAGCCAATTGGATACGACTCGCGGATATTGCCGATGACCTCTGTCGTATAGACCAGGTAATCGACTGCAATAAAGTTGAAACGTGCCTGGAACTCTTCCCAGAATGTCCATTCCGACACCGCCACGAACAGCAGCACGAACAGCAAGACCAGACTCATTCCGCCAACCATCGCGGTGCCCGGCCGCCGCGCCAACCAGCGCCGCGGCAGGACCCACAACAGCAACACTAGCGGCCAGGCGAAATACACGAAGGTCAGCAGGTCGTAGCCCAGCCCAACTGCAAACGCATAGAGCCAATAACCCGGCGATGCCGGCACGCCGCTGCCGGTTGCAATCAACAGGGCAAGTCGGGTCAGTGTGGACACGGACAGGAAGCACAGACCCAGCCACAGCAACGGGCGGAAACGCGATAGCAATGGCGACTGGGACTTGGGCAACTGGATCAAGACGAACTCCTGCCGGCACATCCGGAAAGGATAGGATCCATACCGGCTTGTAAATCACCCTCAGTCCAGTCTCAGCCACTCGTTAAATGAGCCGGCCGTTAAACAGTTCGATTAACACCCGGCCTGACACGTGGCACCCTGTATGGCTGAAACCGGAGCACGAAATGCCCATCGACGCCCGCGTTGGACTGCGCGTCCTTGTCATCGAGGACCAGCACGACATCGCCGCCAACATCTGGGATTTCCTGGAACGCCGCGGCCATGTGGTGGATCACTGTGCCGATGGCCTGTCCGGGTTGGCGCGGGCGATGAATGGCGGCTTCGATGTGATCGTGCTCGACCTTGGCCTGCCGCGGCTAAATGGATTGGACCTGTGCCGGAAATTGCGTGCGGCTGGGCATGGCGTGCCGGTGCTGATGCTGACCGCACGCGATACGCTGGACGACAAGCTGCGCGGCTTCGGCGAAGGTGCCGACGACTACATGGTCAAGCCCTTTGCGATGCATGAGCTGGAAGCGCGTATCCGCGCCGTGCACCGACGCGTGCAACCTGTTCGCGATAGCCTGGCACTTGGCGGACTGTCGTACGACCCAGCCACGATGCTCGCCACGCGCGAGAGCAGGACAGTTGTGTTGACGCGACTACAGGGCAGCATCCTAGCCATCCTGCTACGCGATGCGCCAAAAGTGACATCACACCAACGCTTACTTCAGAGCGCTTGGGGCGAAGGCGGCGGCGACATGGCGGCGCTACATACGCAGGTGTACGAGCTTCGCGCACTGATCGACCGGCCCTTCGCGCATGCCATGCTCCAGTCGGTACGCGGCATCGGTTATCGCTTGGCGGTATCGCCATGAAAAGCCGCGTGAAGCTGCACCACTCAAAATCCATGCCGCTTAGACGCCGTGTCGCGCTCGCATTCACGCTGCTCGGCTTCTTGCTGAGCTTGGTGTTTTCAGTTGCGGTCGTGGTGATCACAGAGAAGTACGAGCATGTGGTGGCTGCCGAGATCCTGCAGGGCCAGGCCGAGGACTACAGCCTGCGCTTGTCCAACCAGCTGACTGCGGAACTGCCGCAGACGCATCGCCTGAGCGGCTACCTTGCCAACGCAACCAACACGCCGCCTGGGTACGACTCGCTACCGCTAGGTATCCACGAGAGCGCCAGCGACGACGGCACCCACATCGGCGTATTCGACACCAGCGCAGGCCGGTTGATCTTCGTCATCAACCTGAGCGACATCGAAGAACTGGAAGATCTCCTGAACCTGTTCCTGGCCGGCATGGTCGTACTGGGGACGGCATTGGCGGGCGGACTGGGCTGGTGGTTCACGGGATTCGCCCTGCGGCCGGTACAGCGGCTGGTGGATGAGGTCGATGCGTTGCCAGTGCAACCACGACGCAGCACGTTAGCCGCGCACACCAGCCAGGACGAACTTGGGCGCTTGGCATCATCCATTGACGCCTACCAGGATCGACTTGTCGATGCCGACAGCCGTGAACAGGCGTTTTTCGCTGATGCCAGCCATGAACTTCGCACGCCATTATCAGTCGTGCAGGGTGTCACCGAAGTGATGCTGGATGCTCTCAATGACGACGGTGACAATGATCCTGCACATGTAGCGCGGCTGCATCGGCTGGAGCGCGGCGTGCGCGACATGAGTTCGCTGACCGAAGCCCTGCTTGGCGTAGCGCGGCGCAGTGAGCTCCAGCCTGACGTGTTGGATGCACAAAGCTTCCTCAAGGAAGCAGCTCACATTGCCATGCCAGGAAAGCAGGAACGCTTCGCCATCGAAGCCACCGGCACGTTGCAACTCCCACGCCGCGAAGCACTGCTGCTGGTCTCCGGCGTGCTGCGCAAGGTCGCCCAGCAATCACCGGATGCGCTCATCCACATCACCTTGAGTGGCAATGAATTGTTGATCGACGAACAGGTCGTTGCCACCACGCGCGATGACAACAGCCCAGCACGCAGCGACACCGGCCGAGGGTCGGCCCTGCTCGACCGGCTAGCGCAACGACTCAGCTGGCAAGTAAATGTCGAAAGCGCGACGCGCGTCCGGATCCGTCTTCACGAGTGACGCGCATTGCAAACATCACTCCTGGCGCAAGGATGTGATTGGATCAAGTTGCGCTGCTTGCCGTGCCGGATACACGCCGAAGGCCAAGCCAACCAGCGCGCAGAACGCGGCTGACAGCAGGATAGGCAGCGGTGCCCACGCCACCTGCCAGCCAGCGAACGTGGCAATCAAGTAAGCCAGCACGGTGCCGAATAGAAGCCCCAATAACGCACCGACCACGCAGATCACGGTGGCCTCGCGCAGGAACTGCGCGACCACGTCGCGGCGGCGCGCGCCGAGGGCGCGCAGCAAGCCGATCTCACGGCGGCGTTCAAGCACATTGGCAAGCATGATATTCATGATGCCGATGCCACCAACCAGCAGGCTGACACCAGCAATCGCGCCCATGACCACTTGGAAGATGCGCTGGGTCTGCTGGTGCTGGCGAAACAATTGCTGCGGCACTACCAGCGTGTAGTCGCGCATGCCAGCGTGACGCTGATCGAGCATCGCAGCGAGCACGCTCGCGCCTGCAGCAAGTTGTTCCGGATCACGCAGGCGCAACAGGAAGCGGTCCACTTCGTCCTCCGTTTGCTGGAACTTGAAACGCGCGCGTGCACTGGCCAATGGCAGATACACACGATTGCTTTCCAGCCCGAGCGGAACGCCCTCAAAGCTGTCTTTGCCGAGATCGCGATCGACCAATACGCCAACCACTTCCAGCCACACGTGGTTGACCTTGACGTGCTTGCCGAGCGGATCGGTATTCGGAAATAGCGAGGTAGCAGCTTGGTGGCCGAGCACGGCCACTGGCGCAAGTTGGGCATCGTCTTGCGCGGTTAGCGTGCGACCGTGCAAGACCTTCAACGAAGACAGCGTGAACCAGTCTGGACTGACACCGCTGGCCTGGGCATCGGCGCTGCCGAAATCGCTAAACACCGAATGGGTCTTGACTGGCTTCTCGGCGGCGAAACCCTCCGCACCCGGCACCACTACCAGCGCGGCACGCGCATCAGCGACATTCAGGCCCAAGCTTCGCGCGCGGGTTTCCTTCAGCACATCGTCGTCTTGCGGCTTGGCCTCGACGATCAAATTGTGAAGACCCAGGCTCTCCACCAGCCGTAGCGCTTCGCGCTTACTGCCTTCCCCGACTGCCTGCATCGCCACGATCGCGCCGACCCCGAAGATCATGCCAAGCAGGGTGAGCAACGTGCGCAAGCGGCGACGCCACAGCTCGTCAATCGCTTCGCGCCAAATTTGCGGCAGCTGTTGGAGCAAGTGCTCGATCATGTCTCGATGGCTCCGTCATCGCCCGCAGGTTTGTTTTCTTTGCCATCGTCGGTGGCCGTAGCACCGGTGGCGTCAGATCCGGGTGCGACACCGCTGGTTAGCCGCACGTTCTCGCCTGACCTCAGTCCCTTTAGCACCTGCGAACGCGCGGTGTCGCGTATGCCGAGCGTCACTTCGCGACGCTTGAAACCATTGCCGTCGCGCACCTGCACGTAGCTGCGGCCATCGTCACTCTCAACTGCAACGTTGGCCACGCTCAATACATTGTCGGCGCGCAGCAAGATGATCGTGGCTTGCATGTTCTGGCCGGGA
This sequence comes from Lysobacterales bacterium, assembly GCA_038242955.1. GTDB lineage: Bacteria > Pseudomonadota > Gammaproteobacteria > Xanthomonadales > Xanthomonadaceae > Thermomonas. Next base: position 47,349 of record JBBSRO010000012.1, on the reverse strand, counting down.
ACCAGACTGTAGTTGCGAATCGCATCAGCAGGTATCGGCGCCTTCATCGTCAGCACCTTTACCGGGTTGCTGCGGCTACTCGGCTTGGCGGCGCTCGCCACCCAGCTGAGCTTGCTCGTGATTTTCTGCGAGGGCCTGCCCATCGGGTGCAATTCCACAGCCATGCCGACGCGTAAACCCTGCGCCTCTATCTGCGGCAAGGTCAGTTCGACTTCCATCCCGCCCGGATCGGGCAAGCTGCCGAAATCAGAGCCTGCGAAGAGGTTGCTACCCACGCTTGGCTTTTCGCCTGACCAGTTGGCGCTAAGCATCAGTACGCCATCATGTGGCGCGCTTAGTTCAAGCGCATCCAGGTCGTCCTGTCGCGTTTTGGCGTTGATCGAATACGTTGCGCGCTGTGCAGCCAGCACCGCCAGCTCGGCACCGCCGCGCTCGCCGGATTGGCCGCGCTTCCATTGCATGTTGTCGCGCTTGGCAGTGAGGAACTGTGCATCCTGTACCGCGTCGAGCACATCGTTGCGTGCCATGGTGCTGAGATCCGCGTGGGCGTAGCGGCGGGCGATGCCGAGATCAGTGCCAACCTTGGCCAGGTCGACATCGACACGGTCGCGGCCGGCTTCCAGCTCGTCTTGCTTGGCCGTGTGCGCGAGCGCATTGCGCTGCAAGTCGATCAGCGCCTGCGCCAACTGCTGCTTGCCTTCATCGGCGGAAAAGCGCGCGATCAGCTCACCCTTCTTCACCAGGCTGCCTTCCGGTGCCATCCAGGTGAGCCGGCGCGACGACCAGCTCTGTCCCGGCACCATCAGCGGCGTTGCCTTGGAGGATTTCAATTCACCATCAGCCTGCACACTGAGCACGAGGTTGGTTGGCACGACAGTTTCGAGCACAGGGCCCGGCGCTTCTTCGCCGCAGCCGGACAGCGCAAGCGCTATGCATGCAAGCGCAAGCGTGCGGCTCTTCATGATGCTGTTCATGGCGAGCCACCGACATCGGCAACCGTCAATTCCACCCGTACCGGCTGTCCTGGCTTGAGCTTTGCATCAGGATTATCGAGTTTGATGTCCACGTCGATCACCGGGATCGGCTGCACCCGTGACTTGCTGCGCACGGTGCGTCCAATCGCAGTGATGCGGCCTTTCAGCGCACTGCCGACGCCGCCCTCGATCACGATCCGCGCCGGCGCGCCGACCCGCACCCGAGTCAGTTCACGTTCGGGCAATTGCGCGCGCACTGCGAGCGTTGTGGTGTCGGGGATCTCGGCGATCGACATCCCCTTCCACACTTGTGAGCCTACGTCGAACTTCTCGCCTTGCCAGTTGCTCTTGTGCATCATCAGGCCGGCACGCGGTGCGGTGACCCGCATCGCCACCAAAGAGCCCTGCAGCTCCTGAACCTCGCGTTGCAGCTGCGCGACCTCGGATCCGAGCAGACGTCTTTCCTGCACACGCTGTTCCGCACTCAGTTGCTCTCGGCGCTCGACCAGCACGGCACGGCGTTCGGCTTGCTGGCGAGCGACCATAAGTTTGCGGTACGGAATGCCGCCGATGATTTCCTCCGGCTGGGTAGTCTTGCGCTGCGCCTTCTCGCGGTTTGAACGTGCCTCGGCAGTACTCAGGTGCTCGTTGCGCTGGCGCTCCACCAGCTCCAGCTGGAGCTTGTCGAACTGGCTCTGCTTCTCCTTGAGCAGGCTTTGGTTTTCGGCAAGCCGCTTCATCAGCTCGCTGCCATCGAACGCGAGCACGATGTCACCCTGCTTCACCAGATTACCGTCGTCGACAAGCTGGGTGATGTTGAACTGCCAGACATCATTGATCGCGGGCGGCATCAGCGAGGCGCTACGCTGGGCATAGACCTCACCGTCAATTTTCAGCGTCTCAGCCAAGACGGTGGTCGTGCATAGCAACAGGCAGGCGCAAAACAGCGGTCGTTTCATCATTGCGCCCCCTGATTTATTCGCTTGCCGGCAAGTGGCGCAGTCACCCGTACACTCATGCCTGGCAGCAGCCTGGTGGCACCCTGCTTGCGTATTTCGATATCGATGGTGAAGTAGCGGCCCTCTCCCCATTCCGGCTTGCGGTCCGGCGCACCGGCAATCGCGGTGATTCGCCCGGGCAGGTTCTTGCCCGGATAGGCGTCGAAGGTAAGCTGCACATCCTGGCCGACATCAAGGTAGCGACGGTCCGGTTCTAGCGCCCAAGCGCGCACGCGCATCGCACCGCCGCTGACGACTTGGCCGGCCTTGCTGCCGGGCATGGTCGTGGAACCTTCATCGATCCGGCCTTCCAGCCAGCCTTGGTTGAAGCCGTGCACAACGACGCCGCCTCGATCTGCACGCACCTCCGCAGTCAACATGCGCAATGCGTGATAGTCGCGCTGCACTTGCAGTTTCTGCATTTCCAGGTCGCCATCGCGGCCACGGCGCTCGACCGCAGCACGCGCAGCGGCGAACTCGGCGCGCTTGAGCACGGCTTCACGGGTGGCACGATCGAGTTCACCCTGATGGCGATCAAAATCCAGGCTCGATATCAAGTCGCGCGGAATTTTCGCGTCGATCTTTGCTGTAGCCAGCGCGGCATCTGCGTCGCCAAGCGCGATTTCCGCATCAACCAACTTGACCCGCAACTCCGCCAGATCCTTGGCCCCACGTGCGCGGGTTTGCTCGATCTGTGCCTCGACCACGCGCAGCTGGCTTGCGGACTGGCCGGGGTCAAGGCGCAGTACGACATCGCCTTTCTTGACCTGCGTGCCTTCGGGGATGAAGTAACGGATCACCACCGGTGACGAATTCGATTCCGGCGTGTAGATGGTCTGCGCATCGACCGCCTGCACCTCTCCGGTAAGCACGGTTACGGTTCCGGCCGCTGCCGGCCATGCCGCCGCCAGCAAGCAAACCGCCAATAAGGCGCGCAGCTCAGTGCGTCGCATGCTGATGCACGTCGTGTTCAACCTTGCCGTCATGCAGACGGATCTCGCGCGCCGCACGCGCGGCGATGTCATGGTCGTGGGTAACCATCACTACTGTCTGGCCGCCGGCATGCACGCCTTCGATCAGGCGCAGCACGTCTGCTGCACTCTTCGAATCCAGATTGCCGGTAGGTTCGTCGGCCAGCAGGATCGCAGGGCGCAACACCAGTGCACGGGCAATCGCAGCGCGCTGCATCTGCCCGCCAGACAGCTCCGTCGGCCGATGCGACATGCGTTGCTCCAATCCGACCTGACGCAGCAGTTCACGAGCATGTGCGTCCGCATCCGGCGGAGGCTGGCGATTGAAACGCATCGGCAGCAACACGTTCTCCAATACAGTCAGGCGCGGCAGCAGGTGAAAGCTCTGGAATACGAATCCGATGCGACGGTTGCGGATATCGCTGGCGGCCTCGTCGTCCATGCCGGCAACATCGAGACCCTCGATCAGGTAGCGGCCCTCGGTCGGGCGATCCAGGCAACCGAGGATATTGAGCAAGCTCGATTTGCCAGAACCAGAGGCACCGGTGATGGCGATGAACTCGCCGGCCCCAATGCGCAGGTCGATGCCGGCAAGCGCATCCACTACTTGCCCTTCCATGGCATAGCGGCGGCGCACACCATGCAACTCGATCAATTCGGCCATCGATGCCCCTTCCTGTCCTTCAACCAGTACCCCGGCCCGCAGCAATTTACTGAAGGATATGACAGGGAGCGGGCATCACCGTTCCCACATGGAACCACTCGCAGGACATTCGCCTAGCCGTACGCGACGGTTCAGCCCAACGCTGTTGCGACGTCGACCACGTTTTCCACCGTAAAGCCGAAGTACGGCATCAGGGCTTCGATCGGCGCCGATGCGCCATACGTGTCGATGCCGACCACGGCGCCATCCAGGCCCACGTACTTGCGCCAAAAATCGGTGACACCGGCTTCGATTGCGACACGCTTGCGGCAGGCATTCGGCAACACCGCTTCCCGATACGCCGCGTCCTGGCGATCAAAGACATCCGTCGATGGCATCGACACCACGCGCACGCGGTCGCCAAGTTGTGCGGCAGCATCCATCGCCAATCCCACTTCGGAACCGGTCGCGATCAGGATCAGTTCCGGCGCGCCAACGGTCTCCTTGAGCACATAGCCACCACGCGTGATGTCAGAAACCTGGCCGGCGTCGCGCGCTTGGTGCGGCAGATTCTGCCGGCTGAAGATCAGGCAGCTTGGCCCATCCAGTCGCTCGATTGCAGCCTTCCAGCACACTGCAGATTCCACAGCATCGCAGGGGCGCCAGACATCATTGTTGGGGATGTAGCGCAGCGATGCCATGTGCTCGATCGGCTGGTGAGTTGGGCCGTCTTCGCCCAGGCCAATCGAGTCATGCGTGTACACGTGAATCGCGCGTGCGCCCATCAGCGCGCTCATGCGCACGGCATTACGTGCATAGTCGCTAAACACGAGGAACGTCGCGTCGTACGGAATGAACCCACCGTGCAGCGCAAGACCATTACTGATTGCGGTCATCGCAAATTCGCGCACGCCGTAATAGATGTAGTTGGCATCGGCCGCATCCGTCGTCACCGACTTGCTGCCGCTCCACAAGGTCAGGTTGGAACCGGCAAGATCAGCCGAGCCGCCAATCAGTTCAGGCAGGTGCGGTGCGAATGCCTGAATCGCCATCTGCGAGGCCTTGCGCGATGCAACGACCGGACCTTCGGCTTGCAGCTTGGCGATATACGCCTGCGCATCGGTTTCGAAGTCTTCCGGCAATTCTTTCTTCGAGCGCCGAACCAGTTCGTCGGCTTCACGCGGATAGCGCGCCGAGTACGCATCGAACTGCGTGTTCCATTGATCTTCGCGCACAAGGCCGGTGTTGCCGGCGCGCCAACCGTCACTGATTTCCTGCGGGATCTCAAACGCAGGATACGGCCAGCTCAACGCTTCGCGTGTCGCGGCAACTTCGTCATTTCCCAGCGCGGAACCATGGCTGGATTCCTTGCCAGCTTTGTTCGGAGAACCAAAGCCAATCGTGGTGCGGCAGCAGATCAGCGTCGGCTTGCCATCGGACTTGAATGCGGCGTCGATCGCAGTCTTGATCGCGTCCGCATCGTGCCCGTCAACGCTGCGGATCACGTTCCAGCCATAGGCTTCGAAACGCGCGGGCGTGTCATCGGTGAACCAGCCGTCAGTGTCGCCGTCGATGCTGATGTGGTTGTCGTCCCAGAACGCGACCAGCTTCTCCAAGCCCCAAGTGCCGGCCAGCGAGGCGGCTTCATGGCTGATACCTTCCATCAGGCAACCATCGCCCATGAACACCCAAGTGCGGTGGTCGACGATGGCCAATTCGGGTCGGTTGAAGCGCTGCGCGAGGAGCTTCTCCGCCAGCGCAAAACCAACCGCATTCGCGAGGCCCTGCCCCAACGGGCCGGTGGTGGTTTCCACGCCCGGCGTCATGAAGTTCTCGGGATGACCCGGCGTCTTCGAGTCCAGTTTGCGGAAATTCTTGAGGTCGTCGATCGACAGGTCGTAGCCGCTCAAGTGCAGCAGCGCGTAATGCAGCATCGAACCGTGGCCGTTGGACAACACGAAGCGATCGCGGTTGAACCACGCCGGGTTGTTCGGGTTGTGCTGCAGGTAATCGTTCCACAGCACTTCGGCGATGTCGGCCATGCCCATCGGCATGCCCGGGTGGCCGGAGTTGGCGGCCTGCACCGCATCGATAGCGAGGAAACGAATCGCGTTGGCGAGTTCGCGACGGGTCGGCTTAGTCATTATTCGGCACGTTCGGCTGCGCCCGGCGGTACGCGGGCCGCCCATTGTCCCATTCGAGGCCAGTGCTGTCGCCATTGCGCCGCGCATCGCGCGTTGCTAGGCCGTGGGCGGCGCCTAACGGTTTGCTGAGATACGGCTGAGATGTACTTACAACCTGCGGCGCATGGTGAGGTCGCCGGCTCACCCGGCACCCCCTCCAGGAGACTCAGATGCACATCCGACACACACTCAGCGCTTTGGCCGCATTAGCACTCGCCGTTGGCTTCATCGCAGCGCCGACGCATGCAGCAGAGCCCAGCCAAGCCTCGCTCATGAAGCAAGCCAAGATCACCAAGGAGGCCGCCGCCAAGACGGCGCTAGCCAAGGTGCCGGGCGGCACGATCCAGGGTTCAGAACTGGAAAACGAGCATGGCGCGCTGGTTTGGTCGTTCGATATCGCCATCCCGAAGTCCAAGAACATCCACGAGGTGCAGGTCAATGCCGTGACCGGCATGATTGCGCACAGTGCGATCGAGACACCGAAAGATCAGGCCAAGGAACGCGAACAAGACAAGAAAGAAGCGATGAAACACTGAGCCTGCACCGCGAATTGCTTCCTCTCCAGCTTCAAGCTGGAGAGGAAGCCAATCCAGCACCTAGACCGGGGCCAGATCGTCCACGTCATCGCCAGTATGTTCCGGCTCACCACGGCCGATCACGACTGCGCCGACAAGATCACCAGTGACATTCACCGTGGTCCGGCACATATCCAGTAAGCGGTCGACGCCCAGGATCAGGCCGATTCCTTCGGGCGGGATACCGAACATGACCAGGATCATCGCTATCATCGGCAGCGAGCCACCTGGCACACCCGCCGTACCAATGCCGCCCATCACGCACAGCAACAACACCATCACCTGCTGTCCTATGGCGAGTTCAACGCCGTAGAACTGGGCCAGGAACAACACGGTAATGCCCTCGAACAGAGCAGTGCCATTCATGTTTGCGGTCGCGCCCAAGGTGCAAACGAAGCGCCCAACCTGACGCGGTACGCCCAGGCGTTCTTCGGCCACCATCAAAGAAGTCGGCAACGTAGCGCTGGACGAAGATGTGGAGAACGAGGTCACGATCGCCGGTTGCGCGGCGCGCCAGAATTTCAGGGGCGACATGCGTCCCAGCGTCCATAGAAGGATTGGGAACACCACGAAGAAATGGATGCCAAGCGCCAGCAACACCGTGCCGACGAAGCGCGCCAGCTGGACCAGCACATCGAAACCCAGCCTTGCGGTGATGCTGAACAACAATGCTGCAACGGCATACGGCGCCAGGCGAATGATCCACTCGATCAGGCGTAGGCAAATGTCGTAGATGCCTTCGCAGACTTCGACAAAATGGTGGGTGCCGTGCGTGCGCAGAACCGTCGCACCGATGCCGAACGTCAGCGCAAAGAACATGACCGCGATCAGTTCACCGTTCGCAGCTGCCGCGACCGGATTCTTGGGAATGATGTTGAGGAGCATCTCGATGCCGGAGGGCGCGGTGCGCCCCTTCTCGACAATCGCGCCACCATGCTCCATCGCTTGCGCGATCAATATGGCGCGCTGGTCTTCGGGCAAGCCGATGCCCGGCTGGATCAAGTTAACGACTACGACACCAATCGTCACCGCAACCGTTGTGACCAACATGATCCACAGCAGCGTCTTGATTCCGATCCTGCCCAGCGATTTGGGGTTGCCAATTTCCACCACGCCCAGCACCAGCGCGGAGAACACAAGCGGGATCACCAGCATGAACAATAAGCGCAGGAAGATCTGACCGACTGGATCGGCCACGTAGGTGATGAAGACTTCCAGCCACTCTGCCTGTGCGAACCAGACGTTGCAGGCCAAGCCGCCCAGCGTGCCGATCAGGAAGCCAATCGCCATTTTCCAATGCAACTGCATTTTCCCGCCGCCCGCCGTGGCTTCACTCATGGTCTGGTCCCATCGATTTCAGGTAAGTTCGCGAGCTTAGCAAACACCGAGGTATCAGGCCTGCGGGTAAAGGGGCGGCAAAATGACGTCCGGCCGGGGGCGGCGGCTTCGCAGGCGCAAGCCCTTGGAAAACACGCCCCGTAGCACGGCAAGTGCCTGCACCGAATCTCCATCACCCCAGCGCGCCGCCTGCAGCTCATTTACGGCGCCGATCTGGCGGGCATCGTCAAGCAGTACGCGTAGCGCATCCAGATCGTCACCAGGCAGGCCTGCAGCATCGCAAAGTGCTTTTGCGATGCTGGGCAGCTCGCCTGCCCTGAGCGCACCGGCCAGCGACACCGCCTTGGGCGATGTCTCCGTGGATTTTTTCGAGACTACGTTAGTGGCATTCAGCACATGGTTGCGACGGTGAATGCACCACCAGCCCCCCAGCAATGCGATGCCCAACAGCCCTGCGAGCCATGGCAGCAGGTGCAAGAAGCTAGGCGTCGCTGATGAAGTGCCGTCATGCCCCGCAGCAGTGAGGGCCGATGGTTGCAGTTCGGTTTCGCTACCCACCGCGCGGCGTGCATTGCTGGAGACGAATCCCGGTGCGACTTGCAACTCCACTGGCGGCAGCGCGGAGGTGCGTGCGATGCCCTGCCTGGCATCCCACCACTGGACGCTGGGGCCGGACAGGCTCAGCGATCCGGCATGCAGCGGTACGATCGAAAACCGTCGACGCAAAGTGGCCCGCGGACGACCATCCATCAACTGCACTTCACTTTGTGGCGGATCGGCAAACACTTGGACGTCCGGCGATTGCGGGAAATCCAGCGTGGGTAACTGGGTTGCGCTGGCACCGTCGGCAATCATCTCCAGTTCCACCGTGGTCGCGACACCTGCGCGCGCCTGCTTCGGAACCTGCAAATAGCGCAGCTTCAGGTCATGCAATGGCAGCCATGGCTGCGGTGCATTGGCCGGGATCTGCCGGACCTGCAGGCGCTTGGCCGGAGCTGCAGCCGACAGCGGCTTGCGGCCATCACCGAATCCACCATCGAAGAAGTTGCTGACCGACTGCCCATTGAAGCGCGCACCCGGGACCACTAATTCACCGCTGCGCTCGGGGACCAGCAGGTAGCGGCGTTCTATCACGTTGTAACGGCGGCCCTCGATGCTCCGCTGGTAGCGCAAGTCTTCGCCGACTTGCTGCAGGCTGGTGCCAAGCGGCGTGTCCTGGTCCAGCTGACCCGACAGCAAATTCACCCCGACATACAGCCGGACCACCATTCCGACAGCTTGCTGCACGTAGGGGGTGTCAGCATCGACTTCGGTTTGCAGGAATGCATCGGCATCGCTACTGGCGGGCTGCACTGAAGGCGGCATCACTGTCATGCGCAGCCGTTCGGTACTGGAATTGCCGACGCTCAACGCTGGAACCGTAACCACTCCGGGCCCGCGCGGGCGGATGCCGACCGCGAACAGCGAACGCGTGCTGGAACGCCCATTGACCCGCTGGAAACTGCGACGCACGGTCTGCCCGGCAATGTCGAAGTTCGCTGTCAGTGGGGCGTAGTCGATCTGCTGGACCGATGTGTCGGTCTCAATGTTGAGCGTTGCGGTTTCACCGAAAGTGACCTGTTCGCGATCCAACCATGCCCGCGTCTGTGCGAATGCGGGCAGCACGCACGCAAGCATCATCAAAGTAATGCACGCCCGGGTCCATGCCATGCGCAGGGTAATGGTCATGGTCCGCCATCGAGTTGGTGGCGGCGCTGGTATTCGAGTCGGAATCTGGCTCTCAGCAATGCGCCCGGATCGTCCGGCACGCGCTGTAGCTGCGCTTGGTTGGCGATGCGACGTTCCCGCTGTTGGGGTGTTTCAAGATTCTCCTCTGCTTGTTTGCCGGGCTTGCCTGTTCCTGCCTGATTCCCCAACGCTTCTTGCATCCGCTTGCGTTGCGCGGCATCGGCATCGGCCTGCGCCTTGCCATCCTGCGGTTGCGGAGCATCCGGTTTAGATGGCGACTGACTGGGCTTGGACTGGCTGTCTTGTTGATCCTGCCTGCCGGGCTGCGCCTGACCCTTCTTTTGCTTTGAATCCGGGCTGCTTGGATCTTGTTGCTCCTTCTGTTTGCCTTCTTGATCACCTTGCGGTTTGTCTTGTTGTTGGCCTTCACCTGGCTTTTGCTGCTTGTCCTGCTGCGAATTTTTTTTCTGGTCTTGTTGCGACTTGTCTTGTGGCGGTGGCTTGCGTTTACGTACCGCATCGACAGCCTTGCGGTTTCCAATCGCATCACGCATGCCGGGCTGTCGCTTGAGCGCCCGGTCATATGCGGTGATGGCTTCATCCAGACGCCCCGCCCTAGCCAGCGCGTTGCCCAAGTTGTACTGCGCATCGGCATCGTTCAAATCGGAAAAGCGCTCGATAGCCTGCGGGTAGTTCTTCTTGCGATAAGCGTCGATGCCTTCCTGAAACCGCGCGTAATGGACCTGATCGGACCGCTTCCACAGACCAGGCGTGTCCTGTGTTTTTTCTGGTTGCATTGCGCCTGGCTGACCAGGCTTGGCTTGCGTGGAATCCGTCCGTGCAGAACTACTTGCCTGCGCCCATACCGGCGCGGGTGCAAGTTGCAACACCATCACGGCCACCACCAATATCGCTGCCATGCCAGCACCGCGACGGAATAACGGCACGGCCAACAACATGACCAAGGGCAACAGCCAGAAACCCCCATCTCGCCAGCTAGCGATTTTTTCGCCGCCTGCTGCGGCGCTCCTGTCCGCTTGTGGATCCAGCACGCCCAGCGCACGCAGGTCGGCATCATCGACCGTCAAAGTCTGGTAATCGCCACCGCCACTGCTGGACAAGCGTCGCAGGCTTGCTGCATCCAGCCGAGCTTGGCCCAACCCCGCATCGGTCTCGAACACGCCGCCTTGGGCGGTACCCAAACCCAATGCAGAGACTCGGTAGCCTGCCAGATGCGCCTTCGCCGCCGCACCCACCGCCGCAGCATCGGCATGGTCGGTCAGCAGCAGGATGTCGCCATGGGCGAAACCTGCCTGTTGCAACAGCTTGCGCGACCACGCAATCGCACGATCCGTGCGCTGCCCGTCTTCCGGCATCAGCTCTGGACTCAAGGCATCCAGGAATAGTGCGACATTGGCTGCGTCTTCAGTCAATGGCGTAACCGTGTATGCATCATTTGCATACACGACCAAGCCGACCTGGCCCCCGGCGCGTTCGCGCAGCAAGGTCGCTAGTTTTGCTCGCGCCTGCGGCAAACGCGAGGGGGGCAAGTCACGCGCCAAAATATTACTGGAGAGATCCAGCGCAACGACCAGTGGTGCCTTGCTTTGCCACAACGGTTGTTCGTCCTTTTGCCAGGACGGCCCGGCCATTGCCAGTAGCGCGGCGACTGCGGCCAGTAAACCCAGCCAGCGTTGCCACGCGCGGCGCGGCATCGCTACGTTGCGTTCCAGCAGGTGTGGCAACAAATGCGCATCGACATTGCCGTGCCATGGACTACTGCGCTGCGCATCGACACGGCACCACCACGCAATCGCAGGCAACAGCAACAACCCAAGCAGCCACCATGGGCGCAGGAAATGCAGCTGGGAAATATCGCTCAACACGGCGTTCATCGGCGCTGCCCTACTGCAAGCGCAAGCAAGCCCAATCCCAGCGCTACGGCAAGCGGTAGCGGGTAACGTTCGATCTTCGGGCGCACAGCGTGGCCTTGCCGCTGCACGGGTTCGAGCTTGTCGATCTCGGCATAGATGCCGGCCAGGTCACTGGTGTCACGGGCGCGAAAGAAACGGCCGCCAGTCAATGCAGCGATCCGCTGCAAGCCGGCCTCATCGACGTCATCGCCACCCGTCGGCAACTGGAAACCGAATACTGACACGCTCCCATTGCCGCCGAACGCAATCGTGTGGATGCGCACGCCACTGTCGCGTGCAATTGCGGCTGCCTTCTCAGGATCCAGCGTACCTGCGGTATTGACTCCATCGGTAAGCAGGATCAATACGTGTTGTTTCCTGGATTCTTGTCCGCGATCTTTCGGTTGCAGCCGTTTGGTGGCCAGCGCGATGGCATCGCCGATCGCGGTCGCACGTCCGGCCAAACCGACAACGCTGTCACCGAGCTGGTCACGCACGCTATCGCGATCCAGGGTCAGCGGAGTCAGTGCGAAAGCCCGCTCGCCAAACACGATCAAACCAACGCGGTCACCCACGCGGCGATCCAGGAAATCGGATAGCACAGCCTTGGCAGCAGTGAGGCGATCGACCATGCGACCACCTATCTCCATGTCTTCCTCCCCCATGCTCGCGGACAGGTCGACCGCCAGCATGAGGTCGCGCCCAACCTGTGGCGGAACGACCGGCGGGCCGAGTTGCTGCGGACGCGCGGCAGCAATACACAGCAAGCACCAAGCCAGGAATGCCAACCAGCGGAACCCGGGTAGCCGCACTGCGCCATCCCCAGTAGCAGCAATACGCTGCACGCGATCACTCCATGGCACTCGCAAAGCATCGCGCACATTGCGCCGCGCAGGCACTAACGCATAGATCAGCAGGGGCAGCGGCAGTGCTGCGAGCAGCCAAGGCCAAGCGAATCCATCAACCGACAACAGGGCCCTTAGCACGTTCATCGCCGCTGCATCCACGACAGGTAGCGCTCTCGTGCCAACGCGCGTAACGCTGCGACCTCGTCTTCCGCCACGTCGGTGCGGAACCCCCCGTCACGTAGCAGCGCACCCGCGCCGGCGCTGAACGGCCCGCCAGGCTGGCCATCGTCGAGGAATTGGAGCCAATCCACGCCTTCCAGTCGGTCTGCTGCTGGATCGACTTGGCGAGCGGCGCGGCGTAACAATTCCGACATCGCCGCAACCTGCTCGGACGAGCTTTCAGCGCGATCGACGGCATCATCGAATAAGCGCAACCGTGCTGCGTGACGGCGACGCCTGCGCAGCCACCACCATGCGATCGCCGCAAATGCCATCAAAATGACCACAGCGAGCATCCACCAGCCCGGTGCCGGCGGCCACCAACTGGGTGCAATACCAGGATGCACGTCATACGGTAAAGGCACGCTCATTTGCTGGCCGCCAATCGCGGGCGTTCCAGCAAGGGCAGCCAAGCGTCGCTTGCATCCGCGCTGGACAGTTCCATTGCGCGCGCGCCTCGGCTTCGCAAAAATGCCAACGTGGATTCCACTGGCGCCACGAATTCCTGTCGCCAACGCTCCCGGGTCACAGCGGCGTCCAGTCCGAGTTCCGTGCGCGGGCCATCCGCAGATGCGAAGGGCAAGCGCATCTTCGGCGGCTGGCGTTCAAGCGGATCAGTCAGCAGCAGCACCACCAGCTCGTGGTGCACCGCTAATGCCGGCCAGGTCTGCGCAGGAATCTCGCCTATGCTCGCAGGGTCGGCCAGCACCATTATGCGCGAGCCGGGGCGGAGCAGGCGCCTCGCTTGGTCAAGCGCCGTCGCTAGCCCAGCGTCATTCTGAGGCGGACGCGCATACCAGCGCACCAGTGCCTCCAGCACACGCAGTGCACCGCGTGGTCCCGGTGCAGCTGGAACTGGGGCGTCCCGTAGTGAACCCCGCAGCGCTGCGATGCGATCGCCATCACGCGCCGCCAGCCATGCAGCCAATGCACCAGCGCGCGCGGCCTGCACCGACTTGAAGCGCACGCGGGTGCCAAAATAGAGAGCCGGCGCTGTATCGGCCACGATCAAGCTCAGGCGTTCGCGTTCTGCCTGGAACAACTTGGTATGCGTGCGGCCGGTGCGCGCGGTCAGCCGCCAATCGATGTGACGAGCGTCGTCACCCTGCGCGTACTCGCGCGACTCGGCATATTCCATCCCTCGCCCGCGCGAACTGGAAAGTGCATGTCCTTGCACACCGTGATGGCCACGGCGTGCCACCCGCCGCCCCTGCACCAGTGCGCGCAGCGCAATGAGTTCAGGCAACGTCGGCACGATGCCGGTCGTCGGGCCAGTTGCTTGGTGGGATTGGTCGTTCACTGCGCTCAGGGCAGCGGAACCCGCTGCAGCAGTTCAGCTACTATGCGGTCGCCATCCCAACCTTCAGCGGTGGCTTCGTAACTTGGCAATACGCGATGCCGAAGCACATCCGGAGCCACAGCTCGCACGTCCTCGGGCGTCACGAAATCGCGACCCGCCAGCCATGCACGGGCACGCGCGCACCGCTCCAGCGAGATCGAGCCACGCGGACTGGCACCCCAGGCGATGCGTCGTGCCAGCGCGGCGTCATAACGGCCAGCATCGCGCGATGCCAGCACTAACTCCACGAGGTAGCGTTCCAGCGAAGGCGCAACATGCAGGTCAAGCACGGCCGCGCGGGCGGCGAAAACATCCGCCATCGGCATGCGCTGCATCTCGCGGGGTGCGGGCTGCAATGCCTCACGGGCACGGTGGCGCGCTAACCGCAGGATTTCCGTTTCCGCTTCGACCTGCGGGTACCCGACGCGTACATGCATCAGGAAGCGGTCGAGTTGCGCCTCGGGCAGCGGGAACGTGCCCTCCTGTTCGATCGGGTTCTGGGTCGCCATGACCAGAAACAACGCAGGCAGCGGGTAAGTCTGTCGCCCAACGGTGACTTGACGCTCGCCCATCGCCTCCAGAAGGGCTGACTGCACCTTGGCCGGCGCGCGGTTGATCTCGTCCGCAAGCAGGATCGGATGGAAGATTGGACCCGGCTGGAACTCGAAGCGACCATCCTGCGGCCGCCACACCTCTGTCCCAGTCAGGTCGGCTGGCAACAGGTCCGGGGTGAACTGGACACGCGCGAAGTCTGCTTCCAGACGCGATGCCAATGCACGGATCGCGGTTGTCTTGGCCAGTCCGGGCGCGCCTTCGACGAGCAGGTGACCGTCTGCCAGCAGGGCGATCAGTAAGCGTTCGATCAGTGCGGACTGGCCGACGATCTCGGTCGCAAGATCCTGGCTTAATGCAGTGAAGGCGGCGTGTAGCCGCGAAGTATCAGCAGTTGGGGTATCCATGGGCTCCTCATCTCTTGCTGAGCCATTCGACCACGATTGGCTACAAAGGTTCGCCGCAGCGGCTGTTGTGCCTAACCCAGCGCCAGAAATACTTTGGGGGCCTTGCGGCCCCCAAAGATAATTACCTGATTGCTTCAGCAGATCAGTTGCGCTGGGCAACTCGCATGACCTTGGGAGTCACGAAGATAAGCAACTCCGCCTTGGTCTTGGTTTTGTTCTTGCTGCGAAACAGATTGCCAATTAACGGGAGATCGCCCAGGAACGGAACCTTGGTCAGATCAGAGCGGTCGCTGAACTCATACACGCCACCGATCACGACCGTCTGGCCATCTTCCATCAAGACTGCAGTCGTGACCTCACGCTTGGCAATCTGCGGTACAGAGCCGAAGCTCGCCCCGAGGCTGACAAATCCGTCCAGCTCATCCTTCTTGACCGCGAGATTCAGGAACACACGCCCGTCATCAGTGATAGTCGGGGTAACTTTGAGTTCCAGCAGAGCTTCCTTGAACTGCACAGTCGGCACGTTGCCGCCTTGGCCGCCAGACACTGTCAGGTAACCGATTTCTTTACCCTGGCGAATTACCGCTTCCTTCTGATTACTGGTGACAACACGTGGGTTTGAGATCACTTCCGCACGGCCTTCCTGCTGGATCGCAGACAGCTCAACGTCCAGTGCGTAACCCGCATTGAGAATGGAAAGTGCAAGTGATCCGGCGCCTGCCATGGTGGCTGGTAGGTTCGACATCAGGCCACGAGTGATCGTGTTACGTGCCAGCGGATCGGGCGGTGGGGTGGTGCTATTTTTGCTCATCGCATCGTAAAGCGAGTTCTGCGTGTCAATGTTGTTCTTGATTGAATTGCTGAAGAAATGCTGACCATCGTTGTTGTAACCCGAGATCCCGAACTTCGCTCCCAGCTCTCGCGCAACGTTCTCACTGGCAATCACGATGCGCGCTTCGATCACCACTTGGTCGACCGGCTTGTCCAGCTTGCTGACCAAGTCCCGGATATTGGCAACACGGTCAGGAATGTCGATCACCAACAACGTGTT
Source organism: Lysobacterales bacterium (assembly GCA_038242955.1). Taxonomy (GTDB): domain Bacteria; phylum Pseudomonadota; class Gammaproteobacteria; order Xanthomonadales; family Xanthomonadaceae; genus Thermomonas. The sequence goes on along the minus strand of JBBSRO010000012.1, from coordinate 31,610 downwards.
GGTACGCTTATCAAAGCTGATGCTACCCCGCTGGGACAGGAAGCCACGATCCTGCTGAGCACCGCCGCCGCCACCTTGGCCTCCACTCTGACTACCCTTTGCACCTTCTGTCAGCAGGTTGGCGATATCTTCGGCACTGCCGTAGTTGACCGGAATGTACTCGGTGACCTTTTCCGCGCGTTCTTCAAGGTTGATGCGCGCATCCTCCTTGTCCTGCTCGAACTGGGCGATTTCCTTCTGCGGCGCAACCCACACGACGTTGCCACTTCGGCGTTTGTCCAGCGACTTGGCCTGCAACACGATGTCCAACGCCTGGTCCCACGGCACATTGATCAAGCGCAACGTTACGTTGCCTTGCACCGTGTCCGCGGCAACGATATTGAGATTGGATTCCTCGGCAATCAGCTGCAGGACGGTGCGAACCGGCACGTCCTGGAAGTTGAAGGTGACTGCTTTGCCGCCGTAGCGGACCTCGGACGTGCTGCTGGTTGCCCCCATTGCCGCTGCACCCATGGCGGGTGCGCTTGCGCGCGCTGCACTGGCTACCGGCGCGGCACGCGGCACAATTTCAACGATGTATTCATTGCCGCTCTGATACGCCATGGACTCGAACGAACCCTTGGTGCCAAGCACTAGTTGCACACCGCTACTCGTCGCACGGGCATCAATGCGCTGGACAGGCGTCGCGAAGTCGGTGACGTTGATCGGACGCTGCAGTGAGGCGGGCAGTTGTGCGTTGCCGATATCAACAACGACGTTGCCCCCTACGTTCCTCAGGTCAGGTGCCGCGCCATCGCCACTGAAACGCAGGATCAACTTCCCTGATCCACCGTCCCCACGTTTGAAGTCGATGGCGGACACGCTCACGGCGCTTGGCAGCCGCTTGGCGGGATCCGCCATCGCCCCGGTAGCGGATTGCGCCATGGTCATGCTGGCAGTGGACACAGGTACTGCGGCGGCAGTCGCGGCGTACAGCCCTAGCGCGACGCCCACCGTGCAGGCGCGAACTGACAAGGGGCGCCGGACAGGCTGCTGGCTCTTGGCGTTGGTGACGGTCATGGTCTATCCCCTAATCAATTGTCTTCAAGCGCAATGGTCGCAGGGCGTTCCAACCAGCCACCCGCGCCATCCGGAACCAGTTCGATCATTTCGATCCGGTCTTCATACACAGCGGTTACCCGCCCATCACTCTGCCCCATGTACACGCTTGGATGAACCCGATAAGTCACTTTGTCGGGCGCCATCACAAGTGCAACCATGCCAGGGCCACGGCCAAGCGTGCCGACCATGTCGAGGCTGTCGAGCGGGAACTGTTCCAGCGTCTGCTTGCGCCGGCCCGGATCAGGGCGCGGCCCACTGCTGTTCACTCCATTGAACTCTTCGCTGAATGGATCACGAAGATTTTGCGCGGCGTATTCAAAAGTTTCGAACTGCTGCATCACAGGCAATGGGTCAAGCGCTGGCGCGGGCCGCGCCTTGACCTCAGCCACCCATTTCTGCAGGTCGCTGTTGCCGCCCGCACAGGCAGCCAGCGCGGCACATAGCACCGTGATTGCAATCACGCGCAATGAAAGGTTGCGACTGCGGACGTATTCGATGCCCATCTCAACCCCCTCCATTCGCGGGAGCCGCAGCTTGATCGGCGGCTTGATCGGCGGCTTGTTCGGTGGTCTCTTCCTCATCCAGATAGCGATAAGTCTTGACCGTACCGGACAGCTCAAGTGGGCTATTGGGGCCTATGCGCGCGCCGGGATTCTTCTCCGAATCCCTGGGCTTCAACGAAATGTCATGCATGGTCATGATCACCACACGTGGCAAAGATGCGACACCGCTGACGAACGCACCGAACTGGTGATAGGTACCCACCATGCGCAGCGCAATGGGTTTCTCCGCGTAGAACTCCTTCGGAGTTTCCGGGCCTGGCTGGAAAAGCTCATTACTGATGCCGGTGGCCAGTGCGGTCTGCGAAATATCGACGATAAGATCTGGCATTTCGGTCTTGCTGGGCAGCTGGCGCAGCATTTGCTGCAACTGCTGTTCCATCTGGACAAGTTGTTGCTTGAGCGGCTCCAGATTCGAGGCGCGACCTTGCTTGGTCTCGAACTCTGTACGCAGGTCGCTTTCCTGGCCCTGCAGTGTTTTGAGTTCGGTCCGCTTGCCGCTAACAAACAGCCACCAAGCCAAGGCAATGATCAGGAGTGACAGGAGTGCGCAAAAACCGATCTTTGCATTTTGCGGCCACGAGCCGATGTTATTGATATCCAATTCACGCAGGCTGAGCTGTTTCTTGCTCATGATGCGGTTCCTTCTGCAGCAGGTGTGGCACCGGCAGGCTTGGCTGTGCTACCGCCATCCTCGCCATCCTTGGGTGCATTCGGATTGGCCAGTTTGACCTTGAGGTTGAACTCATATGGCAAGCCAGTATTTCCGGCTTTGGCTTCGATGATGTTCAGGTCAGGCTTACTCATCCAACCCGATCCTTCCAACGTGCGCATGTAGGTACTGACGCGCGCATTGGACTGGGACCGACCACTCAGGGTCAGAATGTCGCCCTCCTGCTTAATTGCGGTCAAGGTCACGCCATCGGGGATCGTACGCACCAGCGAATCGAACAGATGTACCATCTGCGAACGGTTAGCTTGAAGCTGTTCGATGACATCCTTGCGCGCGAGCAGACGGCTCTTCTTCTTGTCGAGCTCAGTGATTTCCTTGATCTGTCCGTCAACCTTGGTGATTTCTCCGCGCAGGAACTCGTTGCGCGAATTCTGGCTACCGATCCGGCCGTTGTAATAGCTGACGATCAGGAATGACACCAGAACGCCAGCCAACGCCGCCAGCCCGAGCATTCCGTAGAAATCTTTCTGGCGAAGCCTGCGACGCTCTGCCCGCCAGGGGAGTAGATTGATCTTGGCCATCAGTCGAAGCTCCTAAGGGCGAGCCCACAGGCGATCATCAGCGCCGGTGCATCCTGTGCAAGCGCCTGCGCTTGCACGCGCGGCCCCAAGGTCATGTGCGCCAGCGGATTGGCCACGGTGGTTGAGACCCCCAGCTGTTCTTCAACCATTTCAGCGATGTTGGGGATAGAGGCGCAACCCCCTGCCAGCACTACGTGATCGACGCGGTTGAACTCGCTGCCGGCATAGAAGAACTGCAACAAGCGGCTGACCTGTTGCACCATGGCTTCTTTGAACGGATCCAGCACTTCGATCTCGTAGCTTTCCGGCAGACCACCCTGGCGCTTGGCCAGGCCAGCTTCTTCGTAGCTCAGGCTATATCGGCGCATGACCTCATCGGTGAGCTGCTTGCCACCAAATACCTGTTCACGGGTATAGATGCTGCGGCCACCCCGCAATACGTTGAGGGTCGTCATGGTGGCGCCGACATCGACCAGTGCCACCATTCCATCTTGCGGTACGTTCAGCGAACCCGCCATCAGCGCAAAGGCGTTCTCGATGGCAAAGGCTTCTACATCGATCACCCTCGCGGTCAGGCCACCAAGCTCTAGGGCCGATGCTCGAACTTCCACGTTCTCGGAACGCGATGCGGCCAACAGCACATTCACCATCTCGCTGTTACCCGGCATTGGCCCGAGCACCTCGAAATCTAGGTTCACTTCTTCGATCGGGTACGGGATGTAATTGACAGCCTCCAGCTCGACCTGAGACTCCATCTCGTCCTCGTCGAGGTCAGCTGGCATCGGCATGGTCTTGGTGATCACCGAAGACCCGGACACTGCGGCAGCGGCATGCTTTATCCGAGTACCAGAGCGCGCAATCGCGCGTCGGATCGCCTCGCCAACGGCCTCGACCTCGACCAGGTTCTTCTCGATCACTGCATTCGGCGGCAGTGGTTCGACGGCATAGTGCTCGACCCGATAACGGTCTCCCGCGCGGGATAGCTGCAAGAGCTTGACCGCAGTCGAACTGATGTCAACGCCAATGAGCGGCGGTTGTGTTTTGGTTACCAGACCCACGGTATTTCCCCTTCCCACGGGCGCTTACGCGCATTTGGTGCTGTAGTACATGAATAACGGACTTTTCACACATTGGCAACCCATTTCACAAATTGCCGCCGCTTGAATCCCCCGCCTTCTCCCCGTACCCGCATGCATCCAACACAATCAACCGTGGAAACCGGCCGCCCCCTGCAGCCCGTTCATGACGGAGGCCTACTCTATACTCCGCGACCACGTCTGTCGCAATCGGAAGTTGTGCAATGCCCCGAATTCCCCGCCTGTTTCGCTGGATATTACTGGGTTCGGTCACGCTTGCGCTGATCGGCGCCATTGCCGCCGGCATCCTGGTTTACGTGGTCTCAGCGCGATTGCCAGACGTCCAGTCACTGCGCAATATCGAACTGCAGGAGCCCATGTACGTGTACGCCCGCGATGGCCGCCTGATCGGCTTGTTCGGCGAGATGCGGCGCTATCCAGTGGATATCCGGGACGTGCCGCCGCGCGTGAAGCAGGCATTCCTCGCCGCCGAGGACGCGAACTATTACGAGCATCATGGGGTCGATTTCACTGGAGTGGCGCGTGCGATCTGGTTGCTAGCCAAGACAGGTGGGCAGGAACGCGTCGCCGGTGGCTCCACCATCACCCAGCAGGTCGCCAAGCAGTTCTTCCTGAGCTCCGAGTACAGCTTCCGGCGCAAGTTCGCGGAAATGCTGCTTGCGATGAAAATGGAGCGTGAGCTGGGCAAGGACGAGATTTTCGGCCTGTACCTCAACAAGAGCTTCTTCGGGAATCGTGCATACGGTGTGGGCGCTGCGGCGGAGTTCTATTACGGCAAGAAGCTGGATGAATTGAGCTTGGACGAGATTGCCACCCTGGCGGGTACGCCCAAGTTCCCCTCTAGCGGCAACCCATTGGATAACCCAGAGCGCAACCGCGAACGCCGTGACAATTACATCCTCCCGCGAATGGCCCAACTTGGATATGTCAGCGCAAGCGAGGCTACAGCCGCTGGAAAGGTGCCGATGCACGCCGCGCCACACGAACGCAAGGTCGAAGTGCATGCGCCATATGTCGCGGAGATGGTCCGGCAGGAGATGATTGCGCGCTTCGGTGGCGATGTGCTGAGCAAGGGTTATCACGTCACCACGACCATCGATCCCACGCTGCAGGCAGCCGCAGTCGGCTCGGTGATCGAAGGCCTGCGCATTTACGACCACCGCCATGGCTGGCGCGCGCCCGAGCAAAAGGTGGAACTCGACGACGGCATGGATGCGAAGGCGATCGGAGCAAAACTGCGCCAAATCCCGCCGCAGGCTGGCTTGTTTCCTGCTGTCGTGACTGGCAGCAGCAGCGAAGGCCTGCAGGTTGTCCTTGCCGATGCCAGCCAACTGACGTTGGGCCGTTCCGCGACTAGCTGGACTGGCAAGTCGGTCGCGTCACTGGCGCAGCGCGGCGATGTGGTGCGAGTGCGGCGCGACATTGGGAACAAGCCTGACGCTGACCCGATCTGGGTGCTGGACCAGCTGCCCCGCGCGCAAACCGCGCTAGTCTCGCTGGAAGCTGACACCGGTGCAGTGCGGGCACTGGTGGGCGGCTACAGCTACGCCGGCAGCAAGTTCAACCGCGCCACCCAGGCGCGCCGGCAGCCAGGCTCGAGCTTCAAGCCGTTCCTCTACGCCGCCGCGTTCGAGCGCGGTTTCAACCCGGCATCGATCGTGCTGGACGCACCGGTGGTGTTCAAGGATCGCCGCGGACACATGTGGCGGCCGCAGAACGACAGCGGCAACTTTGCAGGACCGATGCGCTTGCGCGAAGCCTTGGTGCAGTCGCGCAACTTGGTCTCGGTGCGCCTGCTTGATGCGATCGGAGTCGACTATGCGCGCCGCTACATCAGCCATTTCGGATTCGATGAGGCCAGTCTGCCACCCAACCTCTCGATGTCGCTGGGCACGGCATCGCTAACCCCGCTGTCGGTCGCGCGCGGCTATACCGCCTTCGCCAACGGCGGGTTCCTGACCACGCCGTATTTCATCGAAAGCATCCGCGACCGCGATGGGACGGAAGTCTTCAAGGAGAAGCCACCCACCGCCTGCCCGCAATGCACTGTGGTGCAACAACCGGGTCAGGCCAACGCGACCGTGGCGCAAACCAAGGTGGCCGGGTTCAATCTTGGACCAACGGCTAGCGCCTCCACACCCGCTGTGACAACGACAAGCACCGGCAATGTGGCAGCGACCGTGACACCAGCGCCCGCCACACCGATAGACCCGGACATGCTGATCGCGCCCCGCGCGATCGATCCACGCGTCGCCTTCCAGATGCAATCGATGATGCGCGACGTTGTCCGTCGCGGTACTGCGACCGCAGCGAGGGTGCTCGGCCGCGACGACATCGGCGGCAAGACCGGCTCGACCAATGATCACCGCGATGCCTGGTTCTCTGGTTTTGGCGGCCAGTACGTGACCACGGTCTGGGTCGGCCGCGACGATTTCCGCTCGCTTGGCTATCGTGAGTACGGCGGCAAGGCAGCTCTGCCAATCTGGATCAATTACATGCGAGCCGCACTCAAGGACCAGCCGGAACGAAACCCCTCCCCTCCCACAGGCATGATCCAAGTCAGCGTGGGCGCGGGTGGCAAGTTGCTGCCCGGGGGAAGTGGCGGCGTAGTCGAGTGGATCAAGGCCGAGGACCTGGAGCGGATGGAGAGCTACGTCGAGCCCGACATCGACCCAGGCACGCAGCAGGAAGAGGATGCGTTCGACATCTTCTGATTGACGTTGCCCATGCCTGCCGCAGGCAGGGTGCATGCCGGCGAGCGCTCCGGTACAGTCCATCCAAGCCTGTTCCGGGGGATGCGCGATGACGAACACACGCCCGCACGACAAGGCACACCCGTACCTGCATGCGCAAACGCGCACCCGCGAACGCCGCAAGCAGCTAGCACATGAAGCTGCCCGATTAATGGCCGAAGGTGGCATCCGCGACTACCGCTTGGCCAAGCTCAAGGCAGCACAAAGGCTGGGCATCCATGACGATGCCTCTTTGCCGCGCAACCGCGAAATTGAAGATGCATTGCGCGAATACCAGCGCCTGTTTCTGAGGACGGACCAGGCCGTCGAGGTACGCCGTCGGCGTGAGGCAGCATTGAATGCGCTGGCGTTTTTCCGGGACTTCGACCCGCGTCTGGTGGGTGCAACCCTCGAGGGGACGGCCGATGCCAATTCCGACGTTGCCCTGCACCTGCATTGCGATGATGCGGATGCAGTGCCGCGCTGGCTGGACGAACACGGCATTCCGATGCAATCGCGCAGCCGCCACCTGCGCCTGGATCGCCAACGCGAGGAAAATTTTCCGGTCTGGTTGTTCAGCGCCGAAGACCTCAGCTTCGATATCACCGTACTGCCAGCGGATGTATTGCGCCAAGCGCCACTCTCGGGCGTCGATGGCAAGCCGATGCGGCGCGCATCGCTGACGCAACTGCGCGTGCTGCTGGCGGCAGAAGAGATTTCAGGCTGAAAAACGCCTGCTTGCATAATTCATGGCAATCAAGAAAAACGCCCCGCGTTGCGGGGCGCTTTTGACTTCAGTCGATCGCCAGCGAATCAGCGCCGGGCAACCTCGACATAGTCCCGGTTCGCATGACCAGTGTAAATCTGGCGCGGACGGCCGATGCGATTTTCCGGATCGTTCTGCTGCTCAAGCCAATGGCTTACCCAACCGGCGGTACGGGCGATGGCGAACATCACGGTAAACATCTCCACCGGAATGCCAAGCGCCTTGTAGATGATGCCGGAGTAGAAATCGACATTCGGGTAAAGCTTGCGCTGGATGAAGTAGTCATCCTTCAACGCGGCCTCTTCCAGCTTCAATGCAACGTCCAGCAACGGATCGTTGACGTTGAGTGCACCCAACACTTCATGGGTCATCTTGCGCACCAGCGCCGCGCGCGGATCGTAGTTCTTGTACACGCGGTGGCCGAAGCCCATCAGTCGGAAGCCCGACTCCTTGTCCTTGGCACGGTCGATTGCCGATTGCACGTTTTCGGGGCGGCCGATGTCGGCCAGCATCTTCAGCACGGCCTCGTTGGCGCCGCCATGCGCGGGTCCCCACAACGCCGCAACGCCAGCGGCCACGCTCACGTAGGGGTTGGCGCCGGTGGAGCCAACCAGGCGCACGGTTGAGGTCGACGCGTTCTGTTCGTGATCCGCGTGAAGGATGAACAGCAGGTCCATCGCCTTGGCGGCCACAGGGTTCAACTCCAGCGGCTCGCTGGGCACTTCCATCATCATGTGCAGGAAGCGCGTGGTGTAGTCGAGGTTGTTGCGCGGATAGCCGATGGGCCAGCCGATCGAATAGCGGTGGCAGGCTGCTGCAATGGTCGGAATCTTGGCAATCAGGCGAATCGCGGCCATCCGGCGCTGTTCAGCATCCTCCAGATCAAGGTCGTTGTGATAGAAGCTGGCCAGCGAGCCGAGCATGCCTGTGAGCATCGCCATCGGGTGCGCATCGTGGCGGAACCCGTACAGGAATGTACGGAACGCCTCGTGCATCATCGAGTGATGGGTGACTTCGTGCTCGAAGCCGTCCAGTTCCGCCGAATTCGGCAGCTCGCCATGCATCAGCAGGTACGCGACCTCGGTAAAGCTGGATTTCTCGGCCAGTTGCTCGATCGGGTAGCCGCGATACAGCAACACCCCGGCCTCGCCATCAATGTAGGTGATCGCTGACTTGCAGCTGGCGGTCGCGCCAAAACCCGGGTCATAGGTGAAGCAGCCGGTTTCTTTCGGCAGCGTGGCGATGTCCACGCAAGGCTGGCCAAGGACCGGCTGGATCACCGGCAGGGTCACCGATTTTTCACCGGCGGCTAAGGTCATATGATCGAGTTGCGACACGACGCGCTCCTATAATTCGAACGGCGCGGCTGTGGTCGCAAATGACGACGGATCAAGCCGCGCTGGGGTCGCGCATTATCGCACAGCGGTTTGGAGCCGATGCTCGGTCGAACGTACAGGTGGCAAGCTGAAAACGACCAGCCACGCGGCTTACGCGCATTGGCCTGATCGCTTGCACCCAGCGTTGATGGATGCGCGCAACGCAAACGGCCACCGCTTGGGTGGCCGTCAGGCGACGCGCTGAACGCGAGCGTTCGCTTATTCTGTGACTTCTGTAGCCGCTTGCTTGTGGTAACGCTTGCGGAACTTGTCGACGCGACCAGCGGTATCCAGGATCTTGTGCTGACCGGTGTAGAACGGGTGCGACGAAGACGAAACTTCCACCTTGATCAGCGGATATTCGTTGCCGTCTTCCCACTTCACCGTTTCCTTGCTGCCAAGGGTCGAGCGGGTCAGGATCTTGAAATCAGATGTCACGTCCTGGAAGACGACGTCACGGTATTCGGGGTGGATGCCGGCTTTCATGGCGTAGACCTGAATTGAAGCGGAAGAGAGCCGCGCATTATAGCGGCCCTACTCGGCCATACGCAAGCTTGCACTGAGCGCTCAGTTGGCCGCCAGCGCCAACTCAAGCAAACGTTCGAAATGCGCCTGGTCATAGCGCATCAGGATCGCCGCGTTATCAGCGCCGCCGCCCTGCCGATTCCAGTCGATGACGGTGGTCCCGCGGGTATGGCGTCCGTCGAGCTCCACCGCCAGCGGACGCTCAAGCATCTCGACGACGCCACCTGGCTCCAGAGCAAGCGCCATCGCCAGCGCATCTGCGGCATGCCAGCGTTCACCCCGCCCGGCGCGCGCCCAAGCCCGCGTATGCGCGGAGATCCCGGCATAGAAGCGTGCGCGCGTGGAGTTTGCGGCCAGCCAGCGTTCGACGTCTGAATGCGGCAAACCGTGCGCCATAACGGCTTCCCAGTCGGCTAGCTCAATCCTGGGGAATGCGGCGAACACCAGATGTGCGGCTTCCGGGTCGAAAGCGATGTTGAATTCGGCGGCCGGCGTTATGTTGCCGTGTGCGCTGACTGCTCCGCCCATCACCACGCAACGGGCAACCCGTTGCGGCAGGGTCGGGTCTAACTTGAGCGCCAAGGCGATATTGGTTAGGGGCCCAAGCGCGACCAGTAGCAGGCGTCCAGCGTGTTCATGCGAGAGGCGCAGGATGGCCAATGCGGCGTGCTCTGTTTCTGCTTTGCGCGTCGATGGGGTGTAGCCAGTGTCGCCAAAGCCGTCGCGACCATGCACATAGGCTGCATCCAGCGCGGGATGCAACAGCGGCGCATCGGCACCAGCAAACACCGGCACGTCCACGCCACAGGCCTCGCACAACTTCAGGGCATTGGCGACGGTGTGGTTCAAGCCGACATTGCCGGCGGCAATGGTCAGCGCCACCACGTCATGGCGCGGGTCGTTGAAGGCCATGAGCAGGGCGAGCGCGTCGTCCACGCCCGGGTCGGTATCGATCAACAATGGAATGCGGTCATTTGTCATCCGCACATTATTGCTTCATCTGGATCCGTCACCGCGATCAAACGCACGGACACCTCATGCCGACGCGTAACGGGCAGCACTGCCTACCCAGCGCATCACGATCTGTTCGGCGATGCCGGGGGATTCAATCAGCAGCCGATCCGCCAGCGCATGGACGTGCGGCAGCAGGTCAGCGTCACGCACCAAATCGGCAAGACGGAAATTCGCGAGGCCGGTCTGGCGCGTACCCAGCAACTCACCAGGCCCACGTAACTGAAGGTCTTTTTCGGCAATTTCGAAACCGTCATTCGTGCGCCGCAGGGTATCGAGGCGCTCGCGCGCCATGGCCGACAGCGGCGACTGGTAGAGCAATACGCAACTCGATGCCGCGCTGCCGCGACCAACCCGCCCGCGCAACTGGTGCAGCTGGGCCAAGCCGAGGCGCTCGGCGTTCTCGATCACCATCAGCGAGGCATTCGGCACGTCCACGCCCACTTCAATCACCGTGGTCGCCACCAGCAGGTCCAGCTCTCCCTGCTTGAAGCCGCGCATCATTTCCTGCTTTTCGGCGGCCTTCTGCCGGCCATGCACCATGCCGATGCGCAGCTCCGGTAATGCCAACTGCAGCGCTTCGAACGTGGACTGCGCGGCCTGCGCGACCACTTCGTCGGAATCGTCGATCAGGGTGCAAACCCAGTACGCCTGCCGGCCTTCGGCACACGCGGCACGAATACGTTCAACCAACTCCGGGCGGCGCTCGGCGGCGAGCGCAATGGTGGTCACAGGCGTTCGCCCGGGCGGCAATTCGTCGATCGCCGAGACGTCAAGATCGGCATAGGCACTCATCGCCAACGTGCGCGGGATGGGTGTTGCGGTCATCACCAACTGATGCGGCAAGCCATTACCTTCGCGCCCCTTGTCGCGCAAGGCCAAGCGCTGATGCACACCGAAACGGTGCTGTTCATCGACAATGGCAAGCGCGAGATCGTGGAATTGGACGCCGTCCTGCATCAGGGCATGCGTACCAACCACCAGCTGCGCTGCACCAGATGCCACTTCCGCCAGCACCGCCGCGCGCGCTTTGCCGGTGACTTTGCCAGCCAACCAGCACACGCGCACGCCGAGTGGTTCCAGCCACGCGCGAAGATTGGCGAGGTGTTGTTCGGCCAGCAATTCGGTTGGTGCCATCAGCGCCGCCTGCCGACCTTCCTCAACCGCGAGCAGTGCAGCCATCGCCGCGACCACGGTCTTGCCGCTGCCCACATCGCCCTGCACCAGCCGCAGCATCGGTCGCGGCCTGGCCAGATCGTCGCGTACCTGCCTATAGACGCGTTGTTGCGCGGCCGTCAGCTTGAACGGCAATCGCTTGAGCAGACGCCCAACCAAGCGCCCCTTGCATGCAAGCGCGCGTGCGCCTTGCTCTTGCAACGCGATCCGCTGTCGACGCAGGCTGAGCTGATGTGCCAACAGCTCTTCCAGCGCCAGCCGGCGCTGGGCCGGATGCAAACCAGCCTGCAATGCGGCAACGTCCGCGTCCGCAGCTGGGCGATGCAGGGTCAGCAGCGCGTCGCGCAGGCCGGGCAAACGTAGTTCCGCAAGCGCGTCGGCGGGTAGCAATTCCAGGCAGGTGGCATCTGGCAGATGTTCCAGTGCCAAGCCAATCAGCCGACGCAGGTTGGCGGGGCCAATCCCTTCGATGTCTGGATAGACCGGATCCAGCGCGTCGTCTAGCGCATGCTCGCCATCGCCAAGGATCCGATAACTCGGATGCACCATTTCCAGCCCGTGCTGACCGGGTCGCGGCGCGCCGTATGCACGCACGCGCACACCCGGACTGAACTGCGACACCTGCTGCGCGCGGAAATGGAAGAACCGCAGCACCAGCGTCGCGCGGGAGTCATCACCCAGGGCCACGCGCAGCATCGGCCGGTAGCGAAAACCGCGTTCCACCGCCTCGACCCGCCCTTCCACCTGCACGGCAGCCCCGGCCTGCAAGCCGCGGATCGGCACCAGCTCGGTGCGGTCTTCGTATTGCCGCGGCAAATGCAGCCACAGGTCCTGCAGGGTCAGCAATCCGCGCGCGGCAAGCTTCTCGGCCAAGACCGGGCCGACGCCAGTCAACGTGGTGATCGACGTGGCGCCGGACGCGCTCAGCGCCGGCGTGGGGATTTTGCCGCGAGCCACGAACTCAGGGCAGGACGAGTACCGCGTCCACTTCAAAATCCGCAGCCTTCGGCAGCGCCGACACCTCGATGGTGGAACGCGCCGGATACGGCGTCTGGAAGTACTCGGCCATCACCGCATTGACCGCGGCGAACTGGCTGAGGTCCGTCAGGTAAAGCCCGACGCGCACAATGTCGTCCATCGACCCGCCCGCAGCCTCGCAAACCGCCTTGAGGTTGTCGAATGCACGTCGTGCCTGCACGCTGATGTCACCCTCGACCAGCACGCCGCTAGCGGGGTCCAGCGGGGTTTGCCCACTGAGGAAGACCAGATTGCCGGAACGGACGGCTTGCGAATACGGCCCGATCGCAGCGGGGGCCTGTTCGGTATGGATGGGTGTACGGGACATGGCAGGCTCACGGATGGAAAAAGTGCAGCCAGTGTAACGACCTACAACCGTTGCACCCCATGGACCACGCCCAAGTGTCGGATCTTGCGGATGACATCCGCCAAGTGCGTGCGACCTTGCACCTCGATCGAGAACCGGATCGCAGCAATACTGGTATCGCGCTCGAGGTACTCGACGCGATCGATATTGGACTCCGCGCGCGCGATGGCCGCAGCCACTTGCGCCAGCGAGCCGGGGCGATTGTCGACCTCAACCCGCAACGCTGCATCGAAATCGCCTGAGACCTCGCGATCCCAACCGATCTGGACCCAACGCTCCGGCGACTTGCGATATTCGGCCACGTTCGGGCATTCCAACCGGTGCACGACGATGCCCTTGCCGGCGCTGTGGTAGCCCATGATCTCGTCGCCGGGAATCGGCATGCAGCACTTTGCAAACGAAATGACGCCGCGCTCAGCACCGGTGATCAGGATGCGTTCCTGCGGTGCGCCACCCAGCTGCAGCATGTCGGCCGTTTCTTCCGTGGCAACATGCGCCAACACCCGCGCCACCTGACTCGGCATGCGGTTGCCCAGCGCTATGTCAGCAAGCAGTTCTTCGAGGCGCGGGAAGCGGTTCTCCGCCAGATAGGCATCCAGCCTTTCGGGCGGCAGGCGGTCTAGCGACGTGCCTTGGTTGCCGAGCGCGCGATCCAGCATCCGATGTCCAAGCTGGACCGCATCTTCGTGCTCGAGATGCTTGAGTTGATGGCGAATCGCGGTACGCGCCTTGCCCGAGACCACGAACTCCAACCATTGCGGTGCCGGCGATGCCGACTTGGCCGTGATCACTTCGACGGTCTGTCCGCTGCTCAATGTCGTGCGCAGCGGCGCCAGCCTCTTGTCGACCCGCGCAGCGACCGCATGATTGCCGACATCGGTATGCACCGCGTAGGCGAAATCCAGCGCCGTGGCATTGCGTGGCAACGCCAAAATGTCGCCCTTCGGCGTGAACAAGTAGACCTCGTACGGGAAGAGATCGACCTTGACGTTTTCCAGGAACTCCAGCGAAGAACCCGTGGTGCGCTGGCTCTCGACCAAATTCGCAATCCATGCCGAGGCGCGACTTTGCGCATTGCTTCCGGGCTCGCCGCCATGCTTGTAGGCCCAGTGCGCAGCCACGCCGCGTTCAGCCACCAAGTCCATCTCCCGGGTGCGGATTTGCACTTCGATGGGTGAGCCATACGGCCCGAACAGCACCGTGTGCAATGACTGGTAGCCGTTGGCTTTGGGAATGGCGATGAAATCGCGGAAGCGCGCGTCCAATGGCTTGAACACGGAATGCACGACGCCCAGCGCGTGATAGCAGTCGGCAACCGTGTCCACGATGACCCGATAGCCGAACACATCCATCACCTGGGTGAAGCTCCGGCGTTCGGCGCGCATCTTCGTATAGATGCTCCACGGCGTCTTGATTCGCCCGACCAGCCTATGCTCGAGCTTCTCGATCGCCAGCCGCTGCGCTAGTTGCGCCTCGATCTGGGCAAGGGACTCACGACGAACCAGTGGCTGCGAGCGGATACGCTTGTCGATCACTGCATGCCGCCACGGATGCAGTGCGCGGAAGCCGAGGTCCTGCAGCTCGGCTTTGATCAGGTTCATGCCCAACCGCTGTGCGATCGGCGCGTAAATCTCCAGCGTCTCATTGGCGATGCGCCGACGCGCCTCGGGCGATTGCGCACCCAGCGTACGCATGTTGTGCAGGCGATCGGCCAGCTTGATCAGGATCACTCGCAGGTCGCGCGACATCGCCAGCAGCATCTTGCGGAAACTTTCAGCGGCGGCTTCCTGGCGGTCGGCGAAATGCAGCTTGTCCAGCTTGGTGACCCCGTCGACGAGTTCTGCCACGGTCTCGCCGAACTGCGCGGCGATGTCTGCGCGCGTTAGCGGCGTATCCTCGATGGTGTCGTGCAGGATTGCTGCAATCAGGGTTTCTACATCCAGCCCCTGGTTCGCAAGCACGTGTGCCACAGCAACCGGATGGGTGATGTAGGGCTCACCCGATTTGCGCATCTGACCCGCGTGCGCGGCAGCGCCTACAACCCATGCCCGGCGCAACAACTGATGTTGCTGCGGCGCCAGGTAGTCCGCTGCCCGCTCCATTGCCTGCACATAATCCGGCACCATGCCGTTATCGGGCACGGTAACGGATGACTGGGGTAGCGCGGGATCTCCGGGACTCATGTCGTCGAGCGTAACCGCGCCGTTGCATACCCGCAAACACAAATACAACAGAAACGAAAACGGCCCCGCAGGGCCGTTTCGAACACGCTGCAGGCTGACGGGTTCAGTCGTCGCTCTTCATGTCGTCATCGCCAGCCACCACTTCGGCTGCAGCCCACTCCAGCGCCTCCCGCTCCTTGCGCTCGCGCTCGGCCTTCTCGACGGCATCGATATAGCTGACATCGATCAGGCGTGCGGCGATTTCGCGTAGTGCGAGCACGGTCGGCTTGTCGTTGGATTCACTGTTGTCTAGTTTTGGCTCAACGCCAGCAGCCAGTTGACGCGCGCGCTTCGCGGCCATCATCACGAGTTCAAAGCGGTTATCGACCACTTCCAGGCAATCTTCGACGGTAATACGGGCCATGTGTGTCCTGCGACCTGATAGCCGCTTGAAGTGATCAGAAGGGGCGGAATTGTAGCTGTAGCCAGCCAGCCATGCAAGCTGACACCTTGAGAATCAGTCACTTAGACTTCAGGGCTTCGCGTCATCCGCCAACAAGGCGCTGATCACCCGTGCATGCCGGGCTACCTGCGCATCCTTACGCAGGCGGCTAGCGGTGAAGATGCTGCACATCTCGGCGACTGCGATATCGAAGATCTCGTTGATGATCACGTAGTCGAATTCTCCGTAGTGGCTCATCTCGTCGCGGGCAGCCGACAGCCGCTGGGCGATGACCTCCTCGCTGTCCTGGCCACGCTTGCGCATGCGCTCCTCCAACGCATCACGCGACGGCGGCAAGATGAACACGCTGACCGCACCTGGAATCCGCGCCCGCACTTGTCGCGCACCCTGCCAATCGATTTCCAGCAATACGTCACGGCCCGATGCTAATTGCGGGTCCACCGACTGTCGGGCAGTTCCCTTCCAATCGCCATGCACGCGGGCATGTTCGAAAAAGT
This sequence comes from Lysobacterales bacterium, assembly GCA_038242955.1. Classification (GTDB taxonomy): domain Bacteria; phylum Pseudomonadota; class Gammaproteobacteria; order Xanthomonadales; family Xanthomonadaceae; genus Thermomonas. The sequence continues at coordinate 15,506 of JBBSRO010000012.1, read as the reverse complement.
CACCGGCCTCCACCATGGCCTCGAACTCGGCGGCGCTGATGAAGTTGTAGTGCTCGGCATGGCGTTCGCCGGGTCGCGGCAGGCGCGACGTGAACGAGATCGACAGGCTGATGTTGGCATCACGTGCCAATACCGCGTTGACGATGCTGGATTTTCCCGCACCAGAGGGCGCAGCGACGATATAGAGGGTTCCGCGCATGGCCAGTCTCCTGCTACTCGATGTTCTGGATCTGTTCGCGGATCTGGTCGATCAGCACTTTCAGCTCGACCGCGGCATTGCTAGTCCGCGCATCGACTGACTTGCTGCCCAGTGTATTGGCTTCACGGTTGAACTCCTGCAACAGGAAGTCCAGGCGCCGACCGACAGGATCGGACTGCTTCAGCGTGCGCCGCAGTTCCGAAAGATGGCTGTCAAGCCGGTCAAGCTCTTCATCGACGTCGAGTTTTTGCAGCCAGATCACCAGCTCCTGTTCCAGCCTGCCAGGATCGGCCGGCTGCGACAAATCGGCCAGCCGCGTCTCTAGCCTTTGTCGCTGGCCAGCGCGAATCTGCGGCACCAGGGTGCGCACCTCGCCAGCGATACCGGCAATTGCTTCGGCGCGCTCGCCGATTACTACAGCGAGCTTCTGGCCTTCACGCGCACGTGCGGCGACAAAATCATCCAGCACCGCATCGACCAACGCCAATGCCTCACGCTGCAGGGCTTCGGCATCGACCCCTCGCGATTGCAGCACACCGGGGAATTGCAGCAGCTCGGTGAACTGCACGCGCATTTGCGGAAAACTGATCCCCAAACGCTGAGCGAGAGTGCCAAGTTGCTCGACCACGGCCTCGTCGACCTGCAATGCATTGCCTTCACCCTGAGTGCGCAGGCGCATGACGAGATCGAGCTTTCCGCGCGAGACGCGTGCCGCTACCCGCTCGCGCAGAAGCGGCTCGAACACGCGCAACTCGTCTGGCACGCGCAAGCTGAGCTCGAGAAAGCGATGATTGACCGCGCGCATTTCGCAGCCAAGTACGCCCCATTCGGTAGTGCGTTCGCCGGAAGCGAATGCGGTCATGCTGCGGATCGGCATCGGTTTCGTAACCTTGGCAGTGGAATGCGAATGGTAATCTAGCGCCCCGCCGACTGCCGGCACCGTGTCCGGAAGATCTGCATGTCCAGCTCCAACCCCAACGCCGCTCGCCCCAGTGGCCGGGCCAACGATCAATTGCGCGACGTGGTGATCACGCGCCGTTTCACCCGCCACGCCGAAGGTTCGGTGCTGGTCGAGTTCGGCGATACCCGCGTGCTGTGCACCGCCAGCGTGGAGAACCGCGTACCCGGTTTCCTGCGCGGCAAGGGCGAAGGCTGGGTTACGGCCGAATATGGCATGTTGCCGCGCGCCACCAATACTCGCAACGACCGCGAGGCCTCACGCGGTAAGCAGGGGGGACGCACCCTGGAAATCCAGCGCTTGATCGGCCGCTCCTTGCGCGCCTGCGTGGACCGCAAGGCGTTGGGCGAACGCACGATTACACTGGATTGCGACGTACTGCAGGCCGATGGCGGCACGCGCACCGCCGCGATCACCGGCGCCTATGTGGCGCTGGTCGATGCCGTGCGCTGGCTGCAAGCGCGCAAGGACATTTCGAAGAATCCGATCGTGGGGGCAATCGCGGCGATCTCGGTGGGCGTGTATCGCGGCGTGCCAGTGCTCGATCTGGACTATGCCGAGGATAGCGACTGCGACACCGACATGAACGTGGTGATGAATGACGGTGGAGGCTTCATCGAAGTTCAAGGCACCGCCGAAGGCCATGCGTTCCGGCGCGATGAACTGGACGCCCTGCTGGTGTTGGCCGAAGCCGGCTGCCGCGACCTGTTCACCGCGCAACAGGCGGCGTTGGCGCAAGCGTGAAACTGGTCCTGGCCAGCAGCAATGGCGGCAAGCTGGCCGAATTACGCGGCTTGCTCGGCGACACGCATGAGTTGCACCCGCAGTCCGAATTTGGCGTGACTGATGCCGATGAAACCGGGCTCAGTTTTGTCGAAAACGCAATACTGAAAGCACGCCATGCTGCGCAAGCGACGGGCCTGCCGGCGCTGGGCGACGACTCCGGGCTGTGCGTCGATGCGCTGGATGGAGCGCCAGGTCTTTATTCAGCGCGTTACGCCGGTAGTCACGGCAACTCCGAAGCGAACATCGACAAGCTGCTGCGCGAGATGGATGGCATCGAAGATACACGTCGCGCAGCACGCTTCGTCTGCGTATTAGCACTCGTGCGACATGCGAATGATCCGCAGCCACTGATTGCGGAGGGTGCGTGGGAAGGTCGAATCCTTCGTTTGCGCCACGGTAGCAATGGCTTCGGCTACGACCCGGTATTTTTCTCGCCGGTACATGGCTGCAGCGCGGCCGAACTGGATGCCACGGTGAAGCGGCGCGACAGTCATCGCGGGCAGGCATTGGTGCGACTACAAAAGCGCGTCGAACAGGTGCTGTGATGTCGTCTTGCCGAGCAAAATAAGATGCTGGCCACGCCGCCCCTATCTCTTTACGTCCACCTGCCCTGGTGCGTGCGTAAATGTCCGTATTGCGATTTCAACTCGCATGAGTACAAAGGCGCAGGGGGCCGCAGTGCGCTGCCGTTTGATGCTTATGTGGATGCGTTGATCGCCGATCTCGACCACGACCTCCCGCTGGTGTGGGGCCGCACGGTGCAGACCGTATTCTTCGGCGGTGGCACACCGTCGCTGTTTCCGCCAGACGCCATTGACCGCTTCCTGCAACAAGCCAGCAGCCGACTGCGCTTTGCGCCGAATGCGGAAATCACCCTCGAGACGAACCCCGGCACGGTCGAGCATGGCCCATTCGCGGGTTATCGCGCTGCTGGCGTTAATCGCCTGAGTTTCGGCGTGCAAAGTTTCGATGACGGCTGCCTGCAGCGGCTGGGTCGCATCCATTCCAGCGGCGACGCGCAGCGTGCCGTCAAGGCTGCGCAGGATGCCGGCCTCGGTAATCTCAACATCGACCTGATGTACGCCTTGCCGGAACAGACCTTGGCGATGGCGCTGGACGATGTCGAGCGCGGTATCGCGCTTGCGCCCACGCACATCAGCCACTACCAACTGACATTGGAACCGAACACCGCGTTTGCTGCGCGCCCGCCAAAGGGTATTCCGGACGACGACGGCGCCTGGGACATCCAGGAACAGTGCCAGGCACTGCTTGCGAGTGCCGGTTACGCGCAATACGAGACCAGCGCCTACGCGAAGCCCGATCAGCAATGCGCGCATAACCTCAATTACTGGCGGTTCGGTGACTACCTGGGCATTGGCGCCGGTGCCCACGGCAAACTGACACTTGGCGCCAACCAGCAAGTACTCCGCCGTTGGAAGCTCAAGCACCCGACCGCGTACTTGGCCAATGCAGGCACCGCCGCAGGCATCGGTGGCGATGAGTTCCTGAGCGCGGCCCGCCTGCCATTCGACTTCATGCTGAACGCGTTGCGATTGAATGAGGGCGTGCCCCTGACGATGTTCGAGGCGCGTACCGGTCTACAACGCGACGCGATTGCCAAGCCCTTGGCATTGGCGCGCGAACGGGGCTTGCTGGAGACCGATGAAACGTGGTTGCGCCCCACCGAACTGGGGCGCCGTTTCGCCAATGACGTGATTGGCCTGTTCCTAACCTGAACCGTGTGCATTGAGGTCGCCACGCTAGACGCATACCATGGCCGGATGCGCCAACGCGTTGGGGGGACGTCGATGGCTTTCGCCGGTACCAGACAAAAGACACAAGTTTCGCGGACACTGGCCGCTGCCATGCTATCGCCGCGTGTCAGGCGCGTGCTGGAAAACCAGCTGAAGACGGCATGCTCGGACCTCGACAACACATTACCCATCGTGCTGATGGAAACCCAACTTCACCTGGGTCGCCAACGCGAACAATCCAGCTTGCCCAAGCTGCAAGAAGCGGCATGGGACTCCATTCACCGGTTGCGCACGAGTGAAGCGGGTTTGATCTTGCAGTTCCGGCATGAGCTCGAAGCGAGTCTCGCCGGTATCGGTGGTCCAAGGGGTTCGCGCCCGCTGGAAGGCGTGACTGCAGGCACCTGGGAGATGGCATTGGTCGATGATTCAGAGACCAACGAAGGCGGCGTCCTCGAAAATATTGCATTGCGCAGTGACTCGCGTAACAGCCTTGGCCTGCAGTTGATGGGCCATCGTTATGGCGTCTTGGCCGGCGCCCCGGCTTTTGAAGCAGAAGATCTTCCGCTTGGGCCGCATGCCCTTTGCCATGCGCTTCGCACTGCCGCCATCGAGGCAGGGCTCTCGCTCGATGCACGACTACTCATCTACCGCCAGTTCGAAAAATTCGCGATGCCGGATTATCCGGTATTGCTGGACATGCTCAATTCCAGGCTGGCCGAAGACGGCATCCTGCCGCACCTGAGCTTCGTGCCGGTGCGCGTGCGGGGCGCGTCGGATTCAGCCGCACCAGCCGCGCGCCCATCGGATCCAAACGCGAGTCCTGCATCGCCATCCAACGCAGGTAAAACAGGTCCGCCTGCGACTTCGCAGGAAGGCATGAAGGGTGCCACCCAAGCACCTGGGCCATACGGCACCTCGGGACCATCCGCAGCATCTGCGGGCGGAAAGCCTCGCTTGGATGCGTTCACTGCCTTGCAGGGACAATTGGCGCGTAGGCGCGTGCTTTTGGCGAAACTTCGATCGGGCGACCACGATGACCGCGTGCGCGAGCCCATTGAGCGCGAGGAAGTACTCGACGCATTGCAGCGCATGCGCAGCATCGGCACGAAGACCGGAAACCTCACCGAGGTCCGGCAAACCTTGCTGGCACAAGCGCGTCAGACCCACGGACATGGCGTAGCGCTGAACGATACCGACAACGACAGCTTCGAGTTGATCAATCTGTTCTTGGCCCAATTGCAGCGTGAAATGCGAGAAGGCCCGGGAAAGACGTTGGTCGAGCGGCTCAAGCTCCCTTTGCTGCAGTTGGGACTGCGTGAACACCGGTTCTTCGTGGACCCCAGCCACCCCGCCAGAATGCTGCTGGACGCGGTTTCGCTCGCATCTGCAACCTGGCTGGCTGATGACGACATGGACGCGCCATGGCTGGGTTTGCTGCAACGAGCTGTCGCTACCGTGCAGGAAGACCCCGTCGCCACCCACGACACATTCGTCACTGCCAACCATGCCTTGCAAGGAGGTTTGTTGGCAGCCACGCGCAAGAATGAAATGGCCGCGCGACGCCAAGTCGAAGCCGCGCGTGGCCGTGAAAAATTGGACTTGGCGCGGCAGCGTGCCGCAAATGAAATCACTCGCTTGGTGGCCGGTCGCTCAGTGCCGCGTTTCCATGGCATGTTGCTCGACTACGCTTGGGCTGACGTCCTGTCGCTTGCGTTGCTGCGACATGGCGAGGACTCGGATACTTGGCGTGAGCTGCGCGAAGCGACCTCTGCAATCGTGGAAGCCAGCACCATGCCTGGTGCGAGGACGATTGATATTGCATTCGTCAAACGCTTGCAGGAAGCCCTGGGGCAAGTGGGTTACCACGCCGAGGATGCCAACGCGATTGCCCGACAATTGGCCAACGGGCGACCCGACGAAGACGACGTAGGGTCTCGCACCGAGCTTATCCTTCAGCTCAAGGCCCGCGCACGCCTGGGTGGCGACGATACCGCCGAGGCGACACCTCCGTTACCTCCGCGCAGCCATGAGGAAGAACAGGCTTATGCGTTGCTAACTGGGGTGACGGACGCTTGCTGGGTGGACATCGTTGATCCTGCCGAGGGTCGTGTGATCCGCCGCCGCTTGGGATGGGTCAGTGCACGTAGCGGACAAGCCCTGATCCTGAATCGCCGTGGACAACGGATATCGACCGAGAGCCTGGATTCCTTGGCGCGCCGGCTTGCAGCGGATGAACTGCAGTTGGTCAAGACCGATACCCACCCCGCCGAGCTTGCCTGGAAGGCCATCCTTGCCAACCTGGCTCGCATCGCAGGCGATGAAAGCACGCAGGAGACCAGCCATGGGTAGGGAGTCCCGCCGCATGCATCGGCGCGATGTGGCCGGCATGATCGATGTCATCGACACCATGACCGGGGAAACCATGGGGCATTTGGGCAACCTGTCGGTAGGAGGCATGTTACTGATAGCCAGTGTTCCGCTACAGGAAGATGCTCTCTACCAGTGCCGCTTCGTGCTTCCGGACACCGGCGAAGAAAGCATCGAAGTTGGCGCGCATGTCTTATGGTTCGGTGATGCCAGCGCCCCGGGGCAATCCTGGGCCGGAGTACGATTCCTGGGACTGTCACCGGACACCACTCGCCAATTGCGCGCATGGTGCCAACCCAAGCAGTAGTCGCAATGATGGTCATCACTGCGCAACAAGATGGAATCCTTCAAAATCGGAGTTTGCTTCCCGAGGGACGTCCCATGAACAGCCCGGCACTGGCCAGCCTCTACGCCCAACACATCGAAGAGTTGCATGCACGCACGGCAGTTGCACTGGAGCGCGGCGGTTTCGATCATCTGCTCATCCCCAGCGGGACGCTGCTCTATCAGGCGTTCGACGACCGCGACTATCCGTACGCCGTCAACCCGCAATTCAAGGCTTGGCTGCCGGTCACCCGCGCACCGGGGAGCTGGCTGGTGATCACCCCTGGCCAGCGGCCGAAATTGCTGTTCATGCAGCCGCACGACTATTGGCACGTGGTGCCCGAAGCGCCCAGTGGCTACTGGGTGGAGCATTTCGACGTCATGGTGATCCGCACGCCCGAAGATGCGCTGCAACACCTACCGAAGGACACCGCGCGCTGTGCGATCCTTGGCGAAACGCAAAGCACCATCGGAAGCTACAGCCCGGATAACCCGCAGGCAGTACTGGACTACCTGGACTACCAGCGCGCATTCAAGACCGCGTACGAAATCGAGATGATGCGGCAAAGTCAACGCATCGGCGTACGCGCCCATCGCGCCGCCGAGCGGGCGTTCCGCGACGGCTCCAGTGAGTTCGGCATCCATCTGGCCTACTGCCAGGCCGCCGGCCAGGATGCCAACGACCTGCCTTACTGCAACATCATCGCGCTCAACGAGCACAGCGCCGTCCTGCATTACATGGAGCGCGACCGCCTGCCACCCAAGCAGACCCGCAGCTTCCTGATCGATGCCGGTGCCAGTTACGGTGGCTATGCCAGCGACATCACCCGCACCTATTCAGCGCATGACGACGAATTCGCCTCGCTGATCCAGGCCGTGGATGCTGAGCAGATCAAGATGTGCACCGCAGTGCGCGCAGGCTTCGATTACAAGCAGTTGCACCTTGACGCGCACCTGTCACTGGCTGGCGTGCTCAAGGATTTCGGCATCATTACCGTATCGGCCGAAACAGCCGTCGAGACCGGCGTATCCAGCGCGTTTTTCCCACATGGCATCGGCCATGGCATCGGCTTGCAAGTGCATGACGTCGGCGGTTTCGCTGCCCGCGATAACGGCGGCACCATCGACAAACCCGCAGGCCACCCCTACCTGCGCATGACCCGCGTGCTGCAACCGGGCATGGTGGTCACCGTCGAACCTGGCCTCTACTTCATCGATATGTTGCTGGGCGAACTCAAGCAAAAAGGCCTTGGCGACAGCGTGGACTGGACGCGGGTAGACGCTTTCAAACCATATGGCGGCATCCGCATCGAGGACGAAGTGGCCTGCACAGATGGCGAGGCACTGAACCTCACGCGAGAGGCGTTTGCGGCGGCGTAAGCGATTCAGGCCTTTCCTGATCAAGGCCTGGTCCCGGCTCTTGCTGGGACCAGGCGGGCAGTCACCCCGCCATCAAGCCTTCTACCTCGTCGGCACTGCGCTCCAGTACATCTGTCAGCACGCGATTGCCCTTGGCGGTGACATGCACGTCATCCTCGATACGGATGCCGATGCCGCGCCACTTCGCCGCCACGCTGGTGTCGTCGGGCGAAATGTACAGGCCGGGCTCAATGGTAAACACCATGCCTGGTTCCAGCAGGCGCGATTGGCCTTCGATGCGGTATTCGCCAACATCGTGTACGTCCAGCCCGATCCAGTGCCCGGTCTTGTGTCGATAGAAGCGCTTGTAGTGGCCGGCAGCGATCGCGGTTCTCAAGCGCCCCTTCAACAGTCCAAGCGAAAGCAGGCCCTCTGTCAGGATTTCCACCGCCGCAGCATGGCCCGCTTCATACGCGATGAAAGGTTGCGCATGCGCCAATGCGGCAGCCTGCGCGGCACATACCAGGTCATGCAGGACACGCTGCTCCTTGCTGAAGCGGCCGTTGACCGGAAAGCTTCGGGTGATGTCTGACGCGTAACCGCGGTACTCGGCGCCGGCATCGATCAATACCAAGTCGCCATCGCGCGACTTCGCCTTGTTGTCGCGGTAGTGCAGCACGCAGGCATTCGCACCTGAGCCAACGATAGTGGAATAAGCCGGCTGCGCATTGTGCATGCGGAACACGCGTTCCACTTCGGCCTGCAACTCGTATTCGTGGATGCCTGCACGAGACGCGCGCATCGCCGCACGGTGCGCCTGCACACTGATGTCAGCAGCGCGCTGCATAAGTTTCAGCTCGTCGGCCGCCTTGAACAGGCGCATCTCGTCAAGCAGGTGACCCAGTGCGAGGAACTCATACGGCGGCTGTGCACCCTGCCGCACCTGCGCACGCACGCGGTTGAGCCAACCGATCAGCTTGAGGTCGAACTCCGCATCGCGGCCCAAGTGGTAATGCACCCGCGCGCGCCCCTCCAGCAGGCCAGGCAGGATGTCGTCAATATCGCCAATCGGGTACGCATCGTCGATACCCAATACGTCGACCGCACCTTCCGGACCCAGCTGCGGACCATCCCAGGCTTCACGTTCCGGATCGCGCTCGCGGCAGAACAGGATCGACTCACCATGCTGTCTGCCGGGCACCAGTACCAGCACCGCATCGGGTTCGGCGAAGCCAGACAGATACCAGAAGTCGGAGTCTTGCCGATACGGGTAGTAAGTGTCGCCGCTGCGGATGCGCTCGGGCGCCGCCGGCAGGATCAAGATCGAGCCATCGCCAGCTGCCTGCATCAATTGCCGGCGACGACGCGACAGCGCGCGGCGTTCGGCGACAGTCATGCCCATCTCAGTGCAGGCGCTGGCGGTGAAGCGGGCCGAGCGTGCAATCAGCGTGCAGCAGCAATACTGCCATCCGCAGGTATTCCTCGATTTCGGCCAGCGACTCCTCGTCACCTTCCGGATCCACCTCATCGATGCGCGCCGCCGCCAGGTTGGCGATATCGCCCAGGGCTTCCTCGGCTTCCTCGGACAGCTTCTTGTCGGCAACTGCCAGCCCGAAGCCACCCAAGAACGCGCGGCACCAATCGAACATTGCACCGGCGCGCTCGGTGACCGCCACGCTGTCATCGGGCAGCAACAACTGGAAGCCAAAGTCGGTATCGCCTAATTGCGACACGCTGGCATCGCGCAAGCAATCCAGTGGGTCGCCCTTCGCCGGAGCCGGCAACGCATCGTCGGCCATCACCAGTGCCGGCCACGCCGGCACATCCGCGCCACCGCCAGCCAGCCAGCCACACAACGCACCATGCAACTCCGCGGGCGTACTGGCCAATGACAGCCGATGCGCAGCATTGGCGACATCGGTCCAACCCGGCAAATCGATCTCGCTCACGCTGCTGCTCTCGTTGCGGTTAATTACCCAAAGTGTAGCAACCACGCATGTCGCGGATCGCACGTTGACAATTCATCAATAGTTGTGGCCTGCATGCTTGCATGCCTAAACTAATCAAATGCCCTGTCGTTTTTCCCTGAACGCTGGTTTTTCGGCGGCCCATCCCTGCGTTCGCAAACCGGGGCTGGCGGGCATTGGATTGACCGCACCGATGTCGCAGTTGTCAGACCTGCAGATGCCCGTGCCGCAAACACTTGCCCTGCTCGCTGCATTGCTGGTCCTGCTCCTTTCCGGCTTATTGCTGGCGGGCCACCGCCGTCGCGAACTCGACCAGCACGAACACCTGCGCGCACTTCGCGAACGGGAACAACGGCTGCGGCTGAGCTTGTGGGCCTCCAGCGAGATTTACTGGCAATACGACCTGGAGTTGCACGAACTGGAGAGCACCCAGATTGAACTCGGGGGCACCGACGACCTCAACCTGCATATCAACCTCGATACGGACCACCAGATCCATCCCGACGACCTACCCTTGGTGGTCAGTCGCCTGCAGCAATATGTGCGCGGCACTACTTTGATGTTCGTGTCTGAGCATCGTGTCCACGACGAGCAAGACCAGTGGCAATGGATACGCGCGCGTGGCCGCGCGGTGGCGCGTAACAACGCAGGCCGGATCACCCGGATTGCCGGGACAGCACGCAACGTCACCATTGGCCGCGAACGGGAACGCGAACGCCGCATCGCGGCCGAAGTCATGCACGACATGGCCGAGGCAGTGATGGTAGTGGACGATTCATTCCAGTTCGTGACCGTCAATCCGGCGTTTACCCGGTTCAGTGATTACGAGTCGGCCGAAGTCGTCGGCAAGGACGCTGGCCTGCTCAACAGTGAGCAGCATGATGCGGCGTTCTACGAACAAACACGCTTGACGATTTCGCAGCAAGGCCACTGGACAGGGGAGATGTGGCAGAAGCGCAGGGACGGCAACGAGTACTTGTGCGCGATGCAGGTGCATGCGATCCACGAACCAGTGACCCAGCGACGAATGTTCGTGGTGGTGGCATCGGACATCACCGACCGGCGCCGGATCGAGCAGGAACTGCGCTACCTGGCCAACTACGACACGCTCACCAACCTGCCGAACCGTACGCTGCTTGCCGAGCGCCTGTCGCGGGCAATCGTGCGTGCGCGCCGCCATGGCACCTGCGTGGCACTGCTGTTCCTCGACCTGGACCGCTTCAAGGACGTCAACGACACACTCGGCCACGCCGCTGGCGACCGTATTTTACGGATCGCCGCGCAACGCCTGCAACAGTCAGCTGGCGACTCGCATACAGTGGCCAGGATTGGTGGCGACGAATTCACAGTTCTGCTGGAGGACCTTGCGCACGGCGACGAGGCAGATGCCTGCGCACAGCGGATAATCAAGGCGTTCGATGAACCGCTGCTACTCGACGATCGCCAGGAAATCGTGGTCACTCCCTCGATCGGCATCAGCCTGTATCCCGAGCATGCCCAGGTCCCAACCGACCTGCTAAAGCATGCGGATACCGCGATGTACCAAGCCAAGGCCGCTGGCCGGAATACCTTCATGCGCTACACGGAGGCAATGGACAGCAATACCCGGCGGCGCGCCGGTTTGCTCACCGCGCTGCGCCGGGTGGAAGAGCGTGGCGAGTTGCGCTTGCTCTATCAGCCGCAACTCAGCCTGGCCGACTGCGGCATACACCGGGTGGAGGCCTTGCTGCGTTGGGACAGCATCGAATTTGGCGAAGTCCTGCCAGCCCAGTTCATTCCGTTGGCGGAGGAGAGCGGGATGATCGTCGCGATCGGCGAATGGGTACTCCGCGAGGCCTGCAACACGCTTGCAGAATGGCATCGCGCCGGGTTTCATGACATGACCATGGCGGTCAACGTGTCCGCTGTGCAGTTGTTGCGCAGCGACCTGCCAAGCACCGTGGAGCGCATCCTGCGCGAAACCGGGGTAGATGCCAGTCACCTGGAGCTCGAACTCACCGAAACCGTGCTGATGGCCAATGCGGAACTCGCGGAGGAGCGGCTGCAGACCTTCCGCAAGATCGGCGTTTCGATCGCGGTGGACGACTTTGGCACCGGCTACTCCTCGCTGGCTTACCTGCGCCGGCTGCCGATCACGACACTGAAGATCGACAAGGCATTCATCGATGATCTTGGTGGCCCAAATGACAGCGAGGATGCAGCAATCACCACCACGGTGATCGCGATGGCGCATTCACTGGGGCTGGACGTTGTCGCTGAAGGCGTCGAAAACGTCGCACAGCTGGACTTCCTGCGCCAGCATGGCTGCGATGTGGTGCAGGGTTATTGGCTTGCCCCGCCATTGACGTCCGCCGCTTGCATGCAGTTCGTACGTGAATGGCCCCAACACCATGCCGCGGTGGCCATGGACGCCGAGACGATAACGCCTTGACCCTGCCGGGTCGGCTGCCTATCGTGCAGGGATGGACAAGCGCGACTTGATTGGTGAATTGCGGCAGCTGCTGGAGCGCATTGATGTGATGGCCATGCAGTTGCAACGCAGCCAGGAAGAAAACCGCAGCCTGCGCCAACAGTACGAGCAGATGTCAGGCGAACGAGCGCAATTGCTTGCCAAGCAGGAGCAAGCACGCACCCGTGTCGAAGCCATGATCGGCCGGCTCAAGTCGCTGGAGCAACACACGTGAGCACCAGCGAGTCCGGCAAGAGCGAACCAGTCACCATTCGCGTCCTTGATCGCGAATATACGGTTGGCGTAAGTGACGCCGAGCGTGCCAGCTTGACTGCCGCCGCGCGCATGCTCGACACCCGAATGCGCGAACTGCGCGGCACCAACAAGATGGTGTCGCCCGACAGATTGGCCGTGCTTACCGCATTGAACCTGGCCCACGAGCTACAACAACTACGCGACGATGCCGGCCATCACAATGGCGATGCGTTCAAGCTGCTGGACGAAGCCAACGCCAGGCTCGATGCGCTGCTGCCAGCAACGCCCTGAATCGATACCGTCAGCGTCGCGGTACAACCGACTAACGGCCGTCACTCCGTCTACCCCCGCGCTATACTGATTGCGTCCTCTGCTGTGTGCGACGGCGTGTGCAAACATTCGCCTTGTCCCTTAATTACGACCACGGGGGCGCATTGGAGTCCAGGAGTGCATGTCCGCCCTGAGCGGGAAGCCCGAAGGTCGCCACGCGCTCCCACTTGAACCCAGGGTTCAAGGTCGTTTCGCATGCATCGCCATGGCGGAGACATTTTTTTTTACTTCAGCGTGCACCGCGTGAACCCACCGCCTGATCGTCGCGCATTGCGCACTTCACTTCGCCAGCGCCGGCGCGACTTGCCCGCTTACACCCGTATTGCCGCCGCAGAATCACTAGCGGAACGGATGCTGGCCTTGCCATTCATGCCTGCAGTTGGTTTTGTCGCTGGCTACTGGGCGGTAGATGGCGAAATTGGCCTGCATGTTTTGCAAATGCACCTACCAGCTGCCCTGTCCTATTGCCTACCGGTACTCCACGAAGACGGCCGCCTACGTTTCGCACCGTGGAAAGCTGGCGCCGCCCTTGTCACTAATCGCCATGGCATCCCTGAACCGGATGTCGATGCCAATACATTGCTGGAACCCGCAGAGATGGCGCTGGTCGTGCTGCCGCTGGTGGGATTCGATGCACGTTGCCACAGGCTCGGCATGGGAGGCGGCTGGTACGATCGCAGCTTCGCATCCAGGCTGTCGCAGCCCGCGCCACCGTGGTTGGTAGGTGCCGCCTTCGCCACCCAGCAACTTGATCACGTCGACACCCAGAGCTGGGACGTGACGCTAGATGCCGTGTGCTGCGAAGACGCCGCGTACATCGCAACGACTACTGCATGAGTAACGCCACATGACGACATCGGGTTTTAGGAAAAAGCGCCATTTTTGGCTAATGAAATCCGAGCCAGATGCGTTTTCCATTGACGATCTGCAGCGCGTCGGCACAGAACCGTGGAATGGCGTGCGCAACTACCAAGCACGCAATTTCATGCGGCAGATGCAACCGGGCGATGGCGTGTTTTTCTATCACTCCAACTGCAAAGTACCGGGCATCGTGGGGGTCGCGGAGGTTGCCAGCGAGGCATATCCAGACCCGACCCAGTTCGATCCGGAGTCTGACTACTTCGATGGCAAAAGCACGCGCGAAGAACCACGATGGTCACTGGTCGACGTGGCGCACGAGCGCACGCTCAAGCAAATGATCCCGCTTGATTTAATCAAGCAACACGCCGATGCGCTGGGTGACGGTTTTGCGCTGACCCAGCGTGGTTCACGCCTGTCCGTGCTACCGGTGACCGCCGCGCAGTGGAAACTGTTGCTATCCCTAGAATGAGCCACCTGGAATACGTCATGAGTGAAGCAAAGAAACTAGCCGCAGAAAAAGCCCTGGATTACGTCCAAGAGGGCATGATCGTTGGTGTCGGAACGGGCTCCACGGTGGCCTACTTCATTGATGGCCTGGCAGCCTGGAAAGATCGCATCTCGGGCGCCGTCTCCAGTTCGGAGCAAAGCACCGCGCGTTTGCAGTCGCTTGGAATCGAAGTCCTCGATCTCAACAGTGCCGGCATGCTGTCCTTGTACGTGGATGGAGCAGACGAATGCGACCCCCGCAAATGCTTGATCAAGGGTGGTGGCGCGGCCTTGACCCGCGAGAAAATTATTGCGGAAGCCAGCGAGCGCTTCGTATGCATCATCGATCCGAGCAAGCGCGTGGATGTACTCGGTGCGTTCCCACTACCTGTAGAAGTACTGCCGATGGCGCGTAGTCTGGTCGCCCGCGAAATCCTGCGCCTGACTGGTGGCCAGCCGGTGTGGCGCGATGGTGTGTTCACTGATAACGGCAACGTGATCCTGGACATACACAACCTGCGCATCACAGATCCATTGGTGCTGGAACGAGAGTTGAACCAGGTCCCAGGGGTGGTCAGCGTGGGCCTGTTCGCACGCCGGCCAGCCGATATCGTGATCATTGGCGGGGAACCACCGCTGGTGTTGTAGCGGGTACATCCACGCTTCCCCACTGGCGAGACGCGGGATTGGAATCGTTAGTCGAATCGTGTGGCTTTCGCTTGCATTCGTTACATTCCGGATTCTGCACGGCATTTTCTACCTCACTGACCAGCATTCTTTGCGCAGCCTGGTGTGGTTTGGCGGCTTTGCCAGTGTCATTGTCCTGATATTTTCGGCAGCGTTTAACGTTGCCGGATAGTCCAACACTGGGCACAGAACAAATCAGGATTTCGGCCCACTAAAGGCCGGAGCAACTGGTCGCTGATCATCTTCCCCGGAGGAAGAGGACGTGCACAGAAGCCCTAGCCTATGGAGTCACCACCTCCCACTCCTCCTTATTTCGAGTAAATGGAAGGTGTGCGCTTTGGTCATGGTTTTGGGCAGACGATAGCCATTGACCTGCTTGGCTCTGGCTTTCCTTATAGGGTCATACTTACTAACAAGCGACTACTGCGCTTTTAGTGTCTGCAAATACAAAACCCTTGGCTATGATCTGTTGCGGATCGCGCGTTGCACGCGCAAAGACAAAACCCCGCCTCTGACGAGACGGGGTTTTGCTTTAGTAAAAAAACCCTGGCGATGACCTGTTGCGGATCGCGCGTTGCACGCGCAAAGACAAAACCCCGCCTCTGACGAGACGGGGTTTTGCTTTAGTAAAAAAACCCTGGCGATGACCTACTCTTGCATGACTTGAGCCACACTACCATCGGCGCAGCTGTGTTTCACTTCCGAGTTCGGGATGGGATCGGGT
>JBBSRO010000011.1:0-63546 GCA_038242955.1 Lysobacterales bacterium | reverse complement strand
AGCTTGGGCTCGCTCTTGCCCCGATGGAAGCCTGGCTTGGCCGTGTCCACCATGAAGGCCGTGATGCCCTTCGCGCCCTTGTCTGGGTCGGTCATCGCAAACAGGATGATGTACTTGGCGACCGGGCCCGACGTGATCCAGCTTTTCGTGCCGTTGATCACGTAGCTACCATCGGCCTGCGCGGTCGCTTTGCAGCGCATCGCGGTGGCATCGGAACCGGATTGCGGTTCGGTCAGTGCAAAGGCGCCGATTTCACGGCCCTCCGCAATCGCGCGCACATACAGCTGTTTCTGCGCCTCGGTACCAAACTTCAGGACGCCGTTGCAAAACAGCGAGTTGTTTACCGAAACGATCGTCGAGTGCGCGCAGTCTGCCTCGGCGATCTCGATCATCGCCAGCACGTAGCTGATCGGATCCATGCCAGCACCGCCGTATTCGGACGGCACTTCAATCCCCATCAGGCCATTTTCGCCGAGGGTGCGGATGTTTTCGAGCGGGAATTCGCCGGTCTGATCATGGTATTCGGCACTCGGCGCGATTTTCTCCTGCGCGATCCGTCGGGCCACGTCCTGGATCATCAGTTGCTCTTCGGTGAAACCAAAATCCACGGGCTACTCCGGCGTCTGAATTATTCTTGCAATTGTAGCGCCACGGCTCCGTGAATCGAAGCTTGCCGAGGCCCGTTGCTTGACCGCGCAGCGTCAACGGCGGACACTTATCGCTGAATCGCGATGGAAAGATACATATGGATCTGGAAGGTTGGTCGACCCGTTTGAAGGTATTCGCCGACGCCACCCGCGTGCGCCTGCTTGCGCTGCTGGAGGGTGAAGAATTGACGGTGGCCGAGCTGTCGGCGATCACGCAGTTGGCGCAACCGCGCGTCTCGACCCATCTGGCCAAGCTCAAGGAAGCCGGCATCGTCCGTGATCGCCGCTCTGGCGTGTCCGCGTATTACCGCTTTGACGATACCGTGTTGGACCCGGCGCAGCGCGCGTTATGGCTATCAATCAGCCAAGGCAGCGACGATCCCCTGCTGCGCCAGGACGCCGAGCGCGTCCCGTCGGTGCTGGCAATGCGTGCGGCCGACCAGAACTGGGCCGACAGCGTGGCTGGCGACATGGAACGGCATTACTCGCCGGGACGCACCTGGGAAGCACTGGCGCGCACTGCCCTGCCCTTGCTGTTACCCGGCGACGTGCTGGACATCGCGTCCGGCGATGGCGTGCTGGCAGAACTGCTGGCACCACATGCCAAGCGCTACGTGTGCATCGACTCCAGCCAGCGCGTGGTTGCCGCTGCCAGTGAGCGCCTGCGTCGCTACGCCAATGTCGAGGTACGCGAGGGCGACATGCATGCATTGCCGTTCAAGGACGGCAGCTTCGACCTGGTGGTGCTGATGCATGCACTGACCTATGCCGACAAGCCCGCACAAGCCGTTGCCGAAGGCGCACGCGTACTGCGCAAGGGTGGTCGCTTGCTGCTGTCCAGCTTGGCCAAACACGAGCATCGCAATGTGGTCCAGGCCTATGGCCACCAGAACCTTGGATTTGCCGCGAAGGACCTGCACAAGTATGTCGAAAAGGCTGGACTGCGCATCAGCAGCACCGAAACCGTGACCCGCGAAAAGCGTCCGCCGCACTTCGAAGTCATCTCGCTGATCGGAACCAAGCCATGAGCGCGTTGCCATGGCGTAATCCCGAACGCGTGGCTGCGCTCGAAGCAGCGCTCGCCAAGCGCATCCTGGTCATCGATGGCGCCATGGGCACCATGATCCAGCGTCACGAACTTGAAGAAGCCGACTACCGCGGTGAACGCTTCGCTGAAGGTTATGACGCACTGTTCACTGCCGACGGGCATGCCCATGGCGCGGGCTGCGGGTGCGAGCCGCAGGACCAACGTGGCAACAACGACCTGCTCAGCCTGACCCGGCCCGACATCATCAGCAGTATCCACCGGGATTACCTCGCGGCAGGCGCTGACTTGGTTGAAACCAATACCTTCAACTCAACCTCGGTGTCACTTTCCGATTACCACCTGCAGCACCTGGTTCGCGAATTGAACCGGGAGGGCGCAGCGCTTGCCCGCACTGCATGCGACGAGACGGAAGCTCTCAACCCATCGAAACCACGTTTCGTGATTGGCGTGCTTGGGCCGACCTCACGCACCGCGTCACTCAGTCCGGACGTCAATCGCCCCGGCTTCCGTGCGATTTCCTTCGACCAGCTCGCCGAGGCGTATCGGGAAGCGACGCATGGCCTGATCGAAGGTGGTGCCGACGTGCTGATGGTTGAAACCGTGTTCGACACGCTCAATGCGAAGGCTGCACTGTTCGCCATTGATGACGTATTCGACGAAATTGGAACCAGGCTGCCCGTACTGGTCTCGGGGACCATTACCGATGCGTCCGGACGCACGCTGTCTGGCCAGACAGCCGAGGCGTTCTGGTATTCGCTGCGCCATGCGCAACCTCTTGCGATCGGATTGAATTGTGCGTTGGGTGCGAAAGACCTCCGCCAGCACGTGGATGTGCTCGCCCAGGTCGCCGACACGCACATCAGCTGCCATCCGAATGCAGGCTTGCCAAATGCATTCGGCGGCTACGACGAAACGCCTGAGGACATGGCTGCGATGCTGCACGAATTTGCCACGTCCGGACTATTGAACCTGGTTGGTGGTTGTTGCGGAACAACACCAGAGCACATCGCGGCGATCGTGCAGGCAGTGGACGGCATTACTCCACGAGAAATCCCCACATTGGTTGACGCAGCATGATTGCCTTGGCCCGCAACACCCGTCTCAGCGGTCTGGAGCCGTTGCAGATCACGCCTGAATCCAATTTCATCAACGTCGGTGAACGTACAAATGTGACGGGCAGCGCGCAATTCAAGAAATTGATCCTCGACAACCGCCTGGATGAAGCCGTGGTGGTGGCGCGCCAGCAGGTAGAGAACGGCGCACAGGTACTCGACGTCAACATGGATGAGGGCCTGCTGGATTCAGAAGCGAAGATGGTGGAGTACCTGCACCTGATTGCCGCCGAGCCCGACATCGCGCGCATTCCGGTCATGGTCGACAGTTCCAAATGGAGTGTCATCGAGGCGGGCCTGAAATGCCTGCAGGGCAAGGGCATCGTCAACTCGATCTCGATGAAGGAAGGCGAAGCCGAGTTCCTGCGTCAGGCGCGTCTGGTGCGTCGTTATGGCGCGGCCGTCGTGGTGATGGCGTTCGACGAAGACGGCCAGGCCGACACCGTCGCGCGCAAGGTCGATATCAGCACTCGCGCTTACGAACTACTGACGAAAGAGATCGGGTTTCCGCCGGAAGACATTATTTTCGATCCCAATGTATTCGCGATCGCTACCGGCATCGAAGAGCACAACAACTACGCCGTCGATTACATCGAAGCCGCGCGGGAACTACGCAAGCGCTTCCCGTATAGCCATATCTCCGGTGGCGTTTCGAACGTATCGTTCTCATTCCGTGGGAATGAATTGGTACGTCAGGCGATCCACGTGGTGTTCCTCTACCATGCGATCCGAGCGGGTATGGACATGGGCATTGTCAACGCAGGTGCCCTGCCCCTGTATGACAACCTGGACGCCGAACTGCGTGAGCGCGTCGAGGATGTGGTGCTCAACCGCCGCAGCGATGGCACTGAACGCCTGCTGGAGATCGCCGACCGATTCAGGGGCAAGAAGGGCGAAAAGAGAGTCGAAGACCTGGCATGGCGCGAAGCATCGGTCGCCAAGCGACTGAGCCATTCACTGGTCCATGGGATCGACCAATATGTGGTCGAGGACACCGAGGACGCACGCCAGCTCTCGACCCGTCCGTTGGACGTGATCGAAGGCCCATTGATGGACGGGATGAACGTGGTTGGTGACCTGTTCGGCGCCGGCAAGATGTTCCTGCCGCAAGTCGTGAAGTCCGCACGCGTCATGAAAAAGGCGGTCGCGCACTTGCTGCCGTACATCGAAGCCGAAAAACTGCGCACCGGTGATGTCGGCAAGAATAACGGCAAGATCGTCATGGCCACGGTCAAGGGCGACGTGCATGACATCGGCAAGAACATCGTTGGCGTGGTGCTGGCCTGCAACAACTTCGAGGTCATCGACCTGGGCGTCATGGTATCGGCGCAGAAGATCCTCGACACCGCACGCGAAGTCGGCGCCGACATGATCGGCGTGTCCGGATTGATCACGCCATCATTGGAGGAGATGGGTCATGTGGCACGCGAGATGCAGCGGCAGGGATTCACCATCCCGTTGCTGATTGGTGGCGCGACGACGTCACGCGCGCACACGGCGCTGAAGATAGACCCGCATTACAAATCACCAAGCATATGGGTGAAAGACGCCTCGCGCGCCGTCGGTGTCGCCCAATCGCTGGTATCCCCGGAACTGCGGCCAGCATTCGTGGAAGCCGCCGAGAAGGACTACGCCCAGATCCGCCTGCGTCACCGCAACCGTGGGGACGCCAAGCGCCTGGTGACGTTGGAAAAGGCGCGTGGCCAGCGCTTCGACGGCGGCTGGGACGAGTACACACCTCCGGTGCCGGCGCAGCTGGGGATCCAGGTATTCGACGACTATCCGCTGCACGAGTTGGTGCCGCTGATCGACTGGACGCCATTCTTCAATACCTGGGAACTGGCCGGTCGTTACCCGGCGATTCTCAAGGATGAGATCGTTGGCGTGCAGGCACGTGAGCTGTTCGCAGATGCACAAGCCATGCTCAAGCGCATCGTCACTGAAAAGTGGCTGCGAGCAAAAGCGGTCATCGGACTGTGGCCGGCAAATGCGGTTGGTGATGACGTGATGGTTGAAGTCGACGGCACGCCGACGACGCTGAATTTCCTGCGTCAGCAAGTCGACAAACCGGTCGAACGACCGGACTTCTGCCTGGCCGACTTCATCGCACCGAAGTCGACCGGTAAGCAGGACTGGATTGGCGGCTTCGCGGTGACGTCAGGCATCGGTATCGAGCCGCACATTGAACGCTTCCAGGCCGACCATGATGACTACAACGCGATCTTGCTCAAGGCATTGGCCGACCGCCTCGCGGAAACGCTTGCGGAGCGCATGCACCAGCGCGTGCGCAAGGAGTTTTGGGGCTATGCAGCAGATGAAACACTGGATGCGGAAGCTCTGATCGACGAGAAATATCGTGGTATCCGTCCGGCCCCGGGCTATCCGGCTTGCCCCGAACACAGCGAGAAAGCGACACTTTTTCAGATGCTGGATGCCACCGCAAATACCGACATCACTCTCACTGAAAGATTCGCGATGTACCCAGCGTCCGCAGTGTCCGGCTATTACTTCAGCCATCCCGGCAGCCAGTACTTCGTGGTCGGGCGGGTCTCCAAGGAACAAGCGGCGGACTATGCCCGCCGCAAGGGTGTCGATCTGCAACAAGCGGAACGCTGGCTCGCATCGAACCTGGACTACGACCCCGAATAGCGCGACCCGAATCGTCGCGAGGTAGGATTACCAGGCCAGATCGTCAGGCACCTGGTATTGCGGATCCGCATAGGGATCGTCTTCGCTTGGGGCGTTTGGGTCGACCTTTAAGGCAACCGATGGCGCGAACACGGCTTCGGCCAGCGCCAGCAATTCAGAGGTTACCAACATGTAGCGTCCTTCCATCTGCACCACGCCAAGTTCGCCGGCGTTGAGCGCCTTGAGCTGGTCGGCGGAAACGTGGATGCGCTTGATCTTGCCGCCGTACTCGAAATGACGAACGTGCTCGGCATCTGCGGTATTGAGACCCTTACCAGCGAGGAGATCCGTCAGTTTCGCCTTGGCCTCGCGGCGCAAGCGCGCCTGCTCCTGTTTCAGCCGTTCGGCGTCGATGCGCTCATCCTTTTCCTTCTGCGCGCGAATCGCATAGGCCTTCGCCAGGTCAATGTCTTCGTGACTGCGCGCAGGCTTGCCGCCACCGCGCTGCTGCGGTTTGTTTTGCGCGGCACCACGCTCGCCTTGGCGCGCATGTGCCGACTTGTTGGCATGGCTGGGACGTGCGGCCGGACCGGCGTGGGCTGGCTTGCGGTCACCCGGACGATTGGGCTTGCGGTCCGGTTGTCGGTCAGGCTTGCGTTCGGGCTTTGGCGCGGGTTTGAAACCCAATCCAAGCAATTGGTCGCGTAGGGAATCAATCATGTTGGTCAGTAATGTGGTGGGGGCGGTTCGTTGGCTGCATCACCGGTCAGCGGGCTGGTCGCCATTGCGCCGCGTAGTTGCCTCAGCTCTTCCAGCATCCGGTGCAGCAGCATGGCGTTACGTGACTCTTCATCGCGCGACGCCGCCAGTGCATCGCTGAGTTCCTGCAGGGCATGTTCCTGGAACGAGACGCGCATTTCCAGGTCGACCAGGCGTTGTTCAATCAGGTCGTTTGACATGTCAATTCCTGATCATCGAACGACCGCGACCGATGCCGTAGTACGCAAGCCCGGCGGCTTCGATATCGGTAGGTTCGTAAATATTACGGCCATCGAATACGACACCATCAGCAAGCGAGGCTTTGAGGCGGTTGAAATCCGGACTGCGGAACTGTTTCCACTCGGTCACCACCACCAGCGCATCTGCGCCTCGCAGTGCCTCGATATCAGTTGCACACAAGGTCAGGTCGTCGCGCTCCCCAAAGATGCGTTGGGTTTCAGGCATCGCTTCCGGGTCGAATGCCTGCACGTACGCACCTGCATCCCACAACTGCTGTAAGAGCCGACGGCTGGAGGCCTCGCGCATATCGTCAGTGTTCGGCTTGAAGGCCAGCCCCCAGACCGCGAACGTCTTGCCGCGTAGCGCATCAACGCCACCGTAATGACGCAACACCAATTCAAACAGATGGCTCTTCTGCGCATCGTTGACGGCTTCCACGGCTTCGAGCAGGCGCGGCTTCAGGCCGTGCTGTTGGGCTGTTCTCGCCAATGCCCGCACGTCTTTCGGAAAGCAGGAACCGCCATAACCCGCTCCGGGGTAAATGAAATGCCAGCCGATCCGCGGGTCGGAGCCTATGCCTTTGCGCACCTGCTCGACATCTGCGCCTACCTGCTCGGCAATGTTGGCGATCTCGTTCATGAAGCTGATCTTGGTGGCCAGCATTGCATTCGCTGCGTATTTGGTCAGCTCGGCCGAGCGCACATCCATTGTCACGATGCGATCATGGTTGCGGTTGAACGGCGCATAGAGGCGTTTGAGCTGCTCGATCGCAGCAGCGCTATCCGCACCAATCACGATTCGATCCGGACGCATGCAATCCTCGACCGCGGCGCCTTCCTTGAGGAATTCCGGATTGGACACGATATCGAAATGGATGTCAGAACCACGCGCCTGTAACGCTGCGGCAATCGTCGCACGCACGTTCTCCGCGGTGCCAACCGGCACCGTCGACTTGTTGACAACTACGCACGGCTGCTCAAGATGCTGGCCGATAGTAGCTGCTACCGCCAGTACGTACTTCAGGTCGGCACTGCCATCCTCGTCCGGTGGGGTACCAACGGCAATGAAGATGATCTCGCCATGCGCGATGCCGGCTAAGGCATCCGTGGTAAAACGCAGCCGGCCAGCGGCGTGGTTAGCCTTCACCATGGGCGCCAGGCCTGCTTCATAAATCGGAAGCACGCTTTTATTCAAGCCATCCACCTTCGCTACGTCGATATCCACGCAGACGACGTCATGGCCAACCTCTGCCAGGCATGTGCCGGTGACCAAGCCCACGTAGCCAGTGCCGAAAATACAAACACGCATGGAATGTGTTCCGTTGAAACTTGAATCGATGCGGACAAGAAGTCACGAACAAAAAAAAGGGGACGTTCCGCGAGGATACGTCCCCTTGCTGATCGACGCGATTACTTACCGGACGGCGGCTTGACGATCTCGAGCAATTCCACCTCGAACACCAATACCTGGTTGGGACCAATCATCGGCGGTGCCTGCTCGCCATAGGCCAAGCTGGCCGGGATCCAGAACTTGTACTTGGAGCCCACTTGCATCAATTGCAGACCTTCGCTCCAGCCCGGGATGACGCCATCCAGCGGCAGGACGGCGGGCTCGCCGCGGTCGTAGGAACTGTCGAAGGTCTTGCCATCCAGCAAGCTGCCCTTGTAGTTGACCTTCACCCCGTCCTTGGCACTTGGCTTTGCGCCCTTGGCATCGGTCATCACCTGGTATTGCAGGCCAGATGGCGTGGTGATGACACCCGCCTTCTTGGCATTCTCGGCCAGGAACTTGTTGCCGCTTTCCAGGTTGTTCTTGGCATCAGACATCATCTTGGAAATCTGCTTGGCCTGCATTTTCTGACCGAAGCCCTCGCCAATAGTCTTGCCCTGCTCTTCGGTCAGAAGCATTTTTTCGCCCGCCATCTGGCTGCGCATTGCCTTGACCACGGTATCGAGGTTGACCTCATCCTTGATTTCACCGAGTTGCTTTCCCATCGCCATGCCGATCATGTAGCTCACTTGCTCTTTCTCGGTCGGCAGACCGGGATAGGTGGACTTGCCGTCCGCAGCTGCGTCCTTGCCGGCCTCCGCCGGAGTGTCGGCCTTAGTGTCAGCTGGTTTCTGTGCGGTTTTGTCGCAAGCGCCAAGCGCAAGTACGCAGGCGATGGCTAGGAAGGTGGCGCGGGCAGCGGGCTTCATCGAATCATGACTCCGGGAGTAAGCGAAAGTTGGATGCATGCAGGACATGCATGCGATGGACGTGATGCGTCACTGGTGATGCGTTATTCGACACCAAGCAATTCGACATCAAATATCAGGGTTGCATTGGGTCCAATCACGCCGTCACCGCCGCCCCTTTCGCCATAGGCAATGTGGCCCGGGATCCAAAAGCGATATTTGGCACCGATGGGCATCAGGCCGACGCCCTCTGTCCAACCGGGAATGACCTGGTTCAATCCGAATACCGCAGGCTGTCCACGGTCGTAGGAACTGTCGAACTTGGTACCGTCAAGCAGCGTGCCGACATAGTTCACCTTGACGCGCTCACCCGGTTTCGGGCGCAGGCCATTGCCCTGGCGCAACACCATGTATTGCAATCCGCTGGCGGTAGTGAAGACGCCCTTGACGTCTTTGTTCCTAGCCAGGAATTCCTGGCCCAGCTTGAGGTTCGCATTGCCGACTTCCGTCACCTCAGCCTGCTGAACGGTCTGCATGTGCTCGGAGAAAGTGCGGCGGACCTTGGCAGCTTCCTCATCGGTCAATAACGTCGCCGTGTTCGGTACGGCCGCGTCTTTCAGCCCCCGCAGCATGGTTGGCACGTCGAACTCACTCTTCATCTTTGCCAGGTTCCGGCCCACGTCCGCGCCAAGCAAGTAACCTACGCTCTTCCGATCGATGGCAGGTGCGGCGTTGCCACCTTTGCGTGCCCCGATGCTGGCCATCAACGCCTGTGATGTTTTCTTCGCTTGCGCCTCATCAACTAATGGTTCTTTGCCTGCCATTGCGTTATCCAACGCACTCTGGAAAGCACTCATGTCCATGTGAGGGATTGCAGGCTCGAGCGAGCGTGCCACGTCCATGCCGATCATGTAGCCGACCTTGTCGCGTTCGCTGACAAGGGGTGCTTGCTGCGCGTGGACCAAGCCAAACACAGCAGTAAGCAGCAATGCGCAGGCAGCGCGCAGGGAAAAGGACATCGGCAACTCCATTCGTGGACGTGCGCCACAACGCGCGGTGGCAACAAGCAATCCAATCATTGTCCTTCGCCTGAGCGGGTACGGCAATCCCGCCCTGCATGGCTGTTCATGCTCGCGGCCGCAAGAGCTTGATCGCAAGCCTGCCTCCCTATGCCATCAGTTGGGTCCTTCCACGCTTGACGGGAAGAAATCTAGTGTTATAGTTGCCTACAACACCGAACACCTAACGCAGGACATCGATATGACCCGCAAACTTCACAACACCCTCATGGCCACCATCGCGAGCAGCAGCCTGCTGGTCGCAGGCATGATCGCCAGCTCACCAGTGGCACCAGAATTTGGCACGACGAGTCCTGCCAACGTCTTGGTCTCGCTCGACGCGCAGGTGGACATGGCCGCAGATGCCATTGAACAAACTACGGAGGCCGCGCCGATGCAACCAACACGTGCCGTGCGACATCGCCGGCAGTCGCTTGCCATGCCCTTCTACTCCTTCGCACCCAGGAGCTGAGCCATGTCCGCAATCGAATGGAGCGATGGCGCTCCCATTTACCGCCAGCTTAAGGAGCGCGTCGTGGCGATGTTGCTCGATGGCGTGATCAAGCCGGGGGAAGCGCTGCCGTCCGTCCGCCAGGTCGCGGCCGAATACCAGCTCAATCCAATCACCGTCTCGCGCGCATATCAGGAACTCGTGGACGACCAACTCGTGGAAAAACGCAGGGGACTTGGCATGTACGTGACTGAAGGCGCCGCCACACGTTTGATGAACAGCGAACGCGAGCACTTCCTCCGCGAGGAATGGCCGCTGATGCTGGAGCGCATCCAACGTCTGGGCCTGGAACCGAGTGAACTGCTGGACTCAAAGAACAAGTGGGGAAAGAAATGAGTGCATCCATGACAAGTGACGTCGTCACCGCACGCGGCCTGCGCAAGGCCTACAAGAACAAGCTGGCTTTGGATGGCACCAGTTTCGATATCCCGGTAGGCCGCATCGTTGGGTTGATCGGTCCGAATGGCGCCGGCAAGACCACGGCACTCAAAGCGATGTTGGGCCTGATCCCATTCGAGGGTGAGCTCAAGGTGCTGGGCAAGGATCCACGCACTGAGCGCGACGAGCTGATGAACGATGTCTGCTTCATCGCCGACGTGGCCGTGCTACCGCGCTGGATCAAGGTCAAGCAGGCGATCGAGTTCACCGCCGGCGTGCATCCGCGTTTTGATGCCGCCAAGTGCTGGCGCTTCCTGCAAGGAACCCAGCTCACGCCGGAATTGCGGGTTCGCGAAATGTCCAAGGGCATGATTGTGCAACTGCACCTGGCACTGGTGATGTCGATCGACGCGAAGTTCCTGGTGCTGGATGAGCCCACATTGGGCTTGGACATCCTGTATCGCAAGCAGTTCTACCAGCGTTTGCTGGAAGACTATTTCGATGAAGAGAAGACCATCTTGGTCACTACTCACCAGGTCGAGGAAATCGAACACATCCTCACCGACGTGATGTTCATCCGCGACGGCAAGATCGTGTTGAACGCCACCATGGATGACGTGGGCGCGCGCTATGTGGAAGTTCTGGTCAACGCCGACCAGCTGGATACTGCCCGTGCAATGAAACCGATCGATGAGCGCGCACTGCCCTTTGGCAAGACCGTCATGTTGTTCGATGGCGCTGACCCGGCCCGCCTGGCCGAACTCGGCGAAACCCGCAACCCAGGCCTGGCGGACTTGTTTGTCGCCACCATGAAGGGAACCTACGCATGAACACCAGCGTTGAAACCAATTCGATGAACATCGCAGAACGCCCGGCCCCCATCCGCGCCGCGCCGCATGCCACCCACAAGTTCAAGCTGCTACTCAAGCGCGAGTTCTGGGAGCACAAGGGCGGATTTTTCTGGGCCCCGATCTGGGCCGGCGGCATCTCGCTGCTGCTGACCTTGATGGCACTGGTATTCGGCGAAGTCGCCGCACGCCGCGCCATCGCCGAAGGTAAGTTCAATGGTGACAGCCTTGGTGGCCACATCAATATCAACGGGCTGGATCTGAGCATGCTGACCTCCAGGATGGATGGCAAGGATCTACAAAACTTGTCCGGCGGCATCGACCTCAGCATGCTCAGCGCGTCGATGTGGCCCATGTTCGTGCTCGGGTTCGTGGTGTTCTTCTATTGCCTCGGCACCCTGTACGACGAGCGCAAGGATCGCAGTGTGCTGTTCTGGAAGTCGCTGCCTGTTTCCGACCGCGATACTGTGCTGTCAAAGGTGATCAGTGCCTTGATCGTGGCCCCGGCGCTGGCTATAGGCGCTGCGATCGTCACCATGTTCGTTTTCTTGGTCATGCTCAGTGGCGTTGTGTTGCTGCATAACGGCAACCCGATGGACATCATCTGGGGACCGGGCAGCCCGTTGAAAGTCATTGCCAACCTGATCGCATGCATCCCGGTCTATGCCTTGTGGGCGTTGCCCACCGTCGGTTGGCTGATGCTGTGCTCGGCTTGGTCACGCAGCAAGCCATTCCTCTGGGCAATCATGTTGCCGATGTTCGCCTGGATCATCGTTGCCTGGTTCGGCATGATGAATGTGTTCAACGTGGATGCGGGCTGGTTCGGCCGAAATATCGTCGCACGCGGCTTGGTGAGTGTGTTCCCCGGCAGCTGGTACATGAACTCCACTGTCACTGATCAGGTCTCCAGGCACGTGAATGGTCCTGGTGACATCGCCGCCGCGCTTGATGTTGGCAAGAGCTGGGCAATTTTCGGAACGCCTGAGCTTTGGATCGGCGCACTGGTTGGCGCCGTGTTGATCTTCGCTGCGATCCGCCTGCGCCGCTGGCGCGACGACAACTGATGTCCCTCACAGAATGGATTATGACAATGAAGACCCTCAATATCCTGCCTTTCGCCCTTTGCCTACTCTTTCCCCTCGCCGCACAAGCGCAGTCCCCTGGGAAGCCAGGCACCAGCATCAACGCTGAAGTCCGCGAAGAGCTGGCTGGTGCGCGAATGGAAGCCCACGCCGAGTTTGTGAAAGCCAAGCAGGAACTCGAAACAGAAAACTTGCGAGTTGACAACGGAATCCGGATCGGGACGCCCGGCAACGGAGAGTCCGTAGCCACGAAGGCCAACCTGGCCCGCGCGGAAATCACGCCGCAAGGAGATTTCCTGATCGATGGCAAGCCGCAGAAACTCGATGCCGGCCAACGCCAGCGACTGCTGGCTTACCGTGGACTGGTGGTGGAAATCGCCAAAGCCGGTATCGATGTCGGCCAACACACCGCCGAGGCAATGTTCAAGGAGGTTGATCACCACTGGGTCGGATTGCTTTTCAGCGCAGTCACCGGGGGCCTGGACAGCCGCATCAAGCGCACGGTCAGGCAAGAGTTGGAACCAGGCGTGCTTGGCATATGCCGTTTGCTGCCCAGAGTGATGGACTCGCAGCAACGCCTCGCCTCAAGTTTGTCCCAGTTCCAGCCTTATGCCACCCTCGACCAGAAAGACATTGATGGCTGCGAGAAAGAAGTCCGCAGCGGATTCGCATCCCTCTGACCAGGAGATATAGCACCCATGATGAAGCAAGTAACTTTCCTAACCGCAGTCCTGCTTTGCAGCTCAACGCTGCTCGCCTGCAGCCAGCCTCCCGCGCCGGCGGCCTCGACGTCATCCAGGTCCGACAAAGATTCACCCACGACAACGCTAGGCCGCCATGTCGACAAGGCCATCAGCGAGGCGCGCGCCGAACTGCGTACCAAGAACATCAGCATCAGTGATGGATTCAATATCAACATCAATGGCCACCGCATTCATCGCAAAGAAGGCTTGCCGGATGCCGAGATCACGCCACAGGGCGACTTACTGATCGAAGGCTCGCAGGTAGAGATCAATGCCAGCCAGCGCGCGCAACTGGTGGAATACCGCGGACACATCATCGCCATTGCCGATGCAGGCATGCAGATCGGCGCCAAGGGTGCAGACCTCGCCGTCAAAGCCGTCGGCGAAGCAATCGGAGCGATCTTCAGTGGCGACGAGGATGGTGTCGAGAAGCGAATGGAAGCGGAAGGCCAGAAGATCAAGACCGCGGCCATGAAGCTCTGCGCACAGCTACCGCCACTGTTGGCCAGCCAGGAACAACTGGCGGCATCCTTGCCCGCGTTCAAGCCCTACGCGACCATGACCCAAGCTGACATCGACGACTGCAGCGAGGACGACGATGAGCCGAATGTCGCCGTGGCCACCGACTAACTAACGATGTAAAAAGTGCCGTCATTCACGCGAAGGCGGGGATCCAGCGACGTTAAGCCGTTGAACCTTAAAAACACAAGATAAAAGACACAGGATAAACAGCAATAACAGGCTGAGCTTCAAGCCCCGTTTGCGTCGCCCTGGATCCCTCCCCGTGTAAGCACGGCCGGATCCAGCAAGCGGCGCAACTGTTTTTCAGGCATTCCGGTTTCTTCCATCGCCACATCGAGCACGGCGCGGTTTTCTGCGTAGGCACGCTTGGCGATCTTCGCGGCCTTCTCGTAACCAATCACGGGATTGAGTGCCGTCACCAGAATAGGATTACGCGCAAGCGCTTCGTCAACGCGCTCGCGTCGCACCTTCAAGCCAGCAATCGTGTCGTCGGCCAAGAGGCGCATTGCATTTGCCAGCAGGCGGATCGAATCCAGCAGGTTGCAGGCGATCAGCGGCAACATGACATTGAGCTGGAAGTTGCCGCTCTGGCCGGCGACGGTAATCGCGGTATGGTGACCCATCACTTGCGCGCAGACCATGGCGGTGGCTTCCGGGATCACTGGGTTGACCTTGCCCGGCATGATCGAACTCCCAGGTTGCAAGGTCGGCAACTCGATCTCGCCAAGCCCGGCCAACGGACCGGAATTCATCCACCGCAAATCATTCGCGATCTTCATCAAGGCCACTGCCAGCACGTTGAGCTGGCCGGAAAGTTCCACGGCATCGTCCTGCGAGGCTAGTCCTTCAAACAAATTAGCAGCGGGTACGAAGCGGGTTCCCGCCAGCGCAGTCAAGGCCTTGGACATTGCCCTGCCGAAGCGTGGATCCGCATTGATCCCGGTTCCGATTGCCGTCCCGCCGATTGGCAGGCGAGACAGTCGTTTCAGGCTGTCTTCGATACGCGCCTGCGCCGACGCCAGCTGCGCTGCCCAAGCGCCAAGCTCTTGGCCAAAAGTCAGCGGCATCGCATCCATCAGGTGGGTGCGCCCGGTCTTGGTGATCTTGCTCAGAGCACGTGCACGGCGCTCGATAGTGACGCGCAAATACTTGAGGGTCGGCAACAAGGTCTCAACCGTCGCCAGTTGCGCGGATACGCGCAGCGCGGTCGGGATCACGTCATTGGAGCTCTGTCCAAGATTGACGTGATCGTTTGGATGCACCTTGCTGCGTCCGCTGTGAGTAGCCAGCGTGGCGATCACCTCGTTGGCATTCATGTTGCTGGAAGTGCCCGACCCGGTCTGGAATACATCGACCGGGAACTGCGCGTCATAGTCGCCCTTCGCAACCGCCATTGCTGCCTTGCGAATAGAGGCCGACATGCCCTTGCCGAGCAAACCAATATCACCGTTGACCTGTGCGGCAGCCGCCTTGACCAAGCCCAGCGCGCGGATGAACTCTCGCGGCATCGGCTGGCCCGAAATCGGGAAGTTCAGCACCGCACGCTGAGTCGATGCGCCCCAGAGCGCGTCTGCTGGCACTGCCAGTTCTCCCATGCTGTCGTGCTCCATGCGGACATCTGTTTGCTTGCTCATTTGGCGACTCCTTCGGCTATCTGCCAGAAGCTTACCCCCGGCACGGTTTAGAATCGGTGTTCACTTCCCAGCTGCCGTGGCCATGCCAGATACCCTGACCGCCCTATCCCCGCTCGATGGCCGCTATGCGAGCAAGGTCGATGCGTTGCGTCCCATTTTTTCCGAATTTGGCCTGATCCGCGCACGAGTCAAGGTGGAGGTCGAATGGCTACTGGCACTAGCTGCTGAACCCGGCATCCCGGAATTGACGCCATTTTCGGCCGAGGCGGTCGTACGCCTGCATGCACTGGCCGATGGTTTCACCGTCGCAGATGCAACGCGTGTCAAAGAGATCGAGCGCATCACCAACCATGACGTAAAGGCAGTCGAATACTTGATCAAGGAGCGTCTGAAGGACGACCGTGAACTCGGTCCGGCGCTGGAATTCGTGCATTTCGCCTGCACCAGCGAGGACATCAACAACCTCTCCTATGCACTGCTGCTCGGCGAAGCGCGCCAGCAGGTGCTGCTGCCGAAACTCGACGCGCTGACCGAGATACTGCGCACGATGGCCCACCAGCACGCTGGTTTGCCGATGTTGGCGCGCACGCATGGCCAGACGGCATCGCCAACCACGGTCGGCAAGGAATTGGCCAACGTGGTCGCACGCCTGCAACGCCAACGCGACGTGCTTGCAGGCGTGCCGATGCCGGGCAAGATCAATGGCGCGGTCGGCAATTACAACGCGCATGTCGTTGCCTATCCAGATATTGATTGGCCGGCGTTCTCGAAGCGCTTCGTCGAATCACTTGGCCTGGACTGGCAGCCCTACACCACCCAAATCGAACCGCACGACGGTATTGCAGAGCTGTGCGATGTCTCCCGCCGCATCGACACGATTGCAATCGACCTGTGCCGGGACATCTGGGGCTACATCTCGCAGGGCTATTTCAAGCAAGCGCTGAAAGACGGAGAGATCGGCAGCTCGACCATGCCGCACAAGGTCAACCCGATCGACTTCGAAAACGCCGAAGGCAATTTCGGCATCGCCAGCGCATTATTCGAGCATTTCGCGATCAAGCTGCCGATCAGCCGCTGGCAGCGCGACCTGACCGACTCCACCGTGCTGCGCGCGCTGGGCACCGCTTTCGGCCACATGCTGATTGGTTTTGATGCGCTACAACGCGGGCTGGGGAAGCTGACAGTGAATCCGGAACGGCTCGCCGCGGATCTCGATGGCGCTTGGGAAGTCTTGGCCGAAGCTGTGCAGACCGTCATGCGCCGGCATGGCTTGCCAAACCCGTACGAACAACTAAAGGCGCTGACCCGAGGCCAAGGCATCAATGAGGCCTCGATGCGCGAATTCATCTCCAATCTCGACCTGCCGGCTGATGACAAGCGACGCTTGTTGGCTATGACGCCTGGCAGCTATATCGGATTGGCCGAACAGTTGGCAAACGAGATCTGAGTCTCCACTCCACCAGCAGGAATTTTTAATGACGCTGCACTATCACCGCCTATTGCTCCCGATTGCCGTCATTTTGCTGATAGCGGCATGCCAGACAAAGGCTGTTGCAATCCCCGCTACCGCCATGACGGTGGTGACACAGCCGGATGCAAGCAATCTGCCTGAGCCAAAGGCATGCACCGACGAAACGAACTGGAACGAACCCACCGCGCCGCGGCATGTGTTCGGCAATACCTGGTACGTCGGCAGTTGCGGTATCAGCGTGCTGCTGATCACAACGCAGCAAGGGCATGTCCTGATCGATAGCGGCACAGACGAAGTGGCGCCACAAGTACTGTCCAACCTGCGCTCACTTGGCGTGGATCCGCACGATGTGCATTACTTGCTCAGCAGCCATGAGCATTTAGACCATGTCGGCGGTAGCGCTCGCTTGCAGGCCGCGACCGGCGCGCCTTTAGTTGCACGTGAAGATGCAGTACCTGCCCTGCGCCGAGGTCGCGGCGATCGTAGCGATCCGCAATTCAGGAGCATTCCAGGTTTCGCGCCGATAACGAATGTTCGCGAACTCGCCGACGAAGGCAGCATCGAAGTCGCTGGTCTCCGCCTGACGACGCATGCAACACCAGGCCATACTCCCGGCAGCACTAGCTGGACATGGACCAGTTGCGAGGGCAACGACTGCCGACACATGGTCTACGCCGACAGTATTAGCGCGATTTCCGATAACGAATATCGTTACAGCGACCACCCGGAAGCTGTTGCGATGTTTCGTGCAGGACTGGAAAGGCTGGCCGCGCTGCCTTGTGACATCTTGCTGACACCGCACCCGGGCTCCAGCCAGCAGTGGCAGCGCATGCGTGGCGAAGCGCCATTAGGGGGTACTAATGGTGATCGCGCTGCCTGCCGCGCCTACGCTGCAAAAGGCCTCGCCGGGCTGGAAAAACGCTTGGCCGATGAACGCAAGAAAAGCACGCCATGATCGAAATAGAGGCGCAAAAGCATTTCCCGCTCGGCATGTCGCCCGCAGTCTTCCTGCGCGACTACTGGCAGAAAAAGCCGCTACTGATTCGCAATGCATTCCCCGGCTTCGTATCGCCGCTCGAACCCGAGGACCTCGCTGGCCTCGCCTGCGAGGACGGCGTGCTGGCTCGGTTGATCGAACACGATAAGTCCAACGATGCGTGGCGTGTGCGCCATGGGCCGTTCGCTGAAACCGATTTCCCAGCCCTACCCGAGCATGACTGGACCTTGCTGGTGCAGGACATGGACAAGTGGGATCTGGACATCCGCGATCTGCTCTCAGCGTTCGCGTTCCTGCCGCGCTGGCGGATCGATGACGTCATGGTCAGCTTCGCGGCGACCGGTGGTTCGGTCGGCGCGCACGTGGACCAGTACGACGTGTTCTTGCTGCAGGCGCAGGGCAAGCGGCATTGGCAAATTGACGCGTCCGCTGCGCTCGGCAAGAGCGATCCACCAATGGAGTTCCGCGATGATGTGGAGCTCCGGCTGTTGCGTGAATTCAATCCGACCCACGACTGGATATTGCAACCGGGCGACATGCTTTACCTGCCACCGGGTGTGCCGCATCACGGGGTTGCGGTGGACGCGTGCCTGACGTTCTCGATTGGCATGCGTGCACCGTCGGCGTCCGAGTTACTGAGCGATTTCGTCGACACCTTGGCCGCCGATGCCCCCGACAACCTGCGCTTCACCGATAAGAATCTGGCGCCATCCGCCGATCCATTCGAGATCGACGCCGACGCAATGAGGCGCGTGGTCGACGCCTTGAACCTGCTGCGCATGGGTGATCCAGATAGCCTGGGCGACTGGTTTGGTAGTTTCATCACGACCTATCGCAGCGCGGTCGAGCCGGCAGCGGATGACGACGCTCGTACCCGCATCGAAATCGAGTGGGATCTTGCCCACGGCGCAAATTTGTTACGTCACCCGTGGTCGCGCATGGCCTGGCGCAAGGCCGCCAAAGACGCGCGCCTGTACGCCGGTGGACAGGTCCACGGCATGGCGCTGCGCGATGCGCGCGCACTTGCCGCTGTGGATGCGGTCGACGGCGCCCTGTATGACCGGCTTGGTCCACGCGGGCGCGATGCGGTTTTCGCCCTGCTGGAAGCTGGCCACTACCGATTGCAACTGGATCATGGCGACGAAGGCGAACACGAATGAACCAGCCGGATCCCCTACCGCAACCGTTTCGCGTCGAGGTCGTCGAATTCCAGCAGGCGCTGGAAGAACTACGCGCGGTGCGCGATGAGGTGTTCGTCAGCGAACAGAACGTTCCAGTGGATCTGGAGCACGACGCGCGGGACCCGTACAGCACGCACGTCATTGCGCGCCTGCTGGACGGCACGCCGATCGGCACCGGCCGGCTGACGCCAGAACGGCACATCGGGCGCATGGCGGTGCTGTCGCCTTGGCGTGGTCGCGGCGTCGGCGCTGCGCTGCTGCTTGGACTGATTCAACAAGCGCGATTGCGCGACTGGAGCGACGTGCGCCTCAACGCGCAGGTCTCGGCCCTGGGTTTCTACGAGCGGCACGGTTTCCAGCCCGAGGGCGACCGATTCATGGAAGCCGGCATCGAACATCAGGCGATGCGCCGCACGCTGGACGGTCCGCGCAAGATCGAACGCCAGCAGGAAGCCGTTGAAATGTTGAGCAGTATTATCTCCGCGGCTGGCCGTGCACTGTGGATCCGCAGTTTTACGCTCGATCCTGGCTTGCTGGATGCACCGCCCGTTATGAACGCCTTGCGCACGTTCGCGACCTCCGGACGCGGCAACGAAGTCCGCATCCTGTTGCACGATGCGGCCAGCCCACAAACCAACCACGCGCCGCTGCTGGCATTGGCACAGCGCCTGCCCCGCGTCTTCCTGTTTCGTGAATTGGTTGATCCGGAAGACCGAATTGATCCATCTGCGTGGATTGCCAGTGATATGGGCGGCTATTACGTGCGCCGGTTTGGTGAACGTATTGAAGGCGAAGCCGAACTGCATGCGCCTGCGCGTTGCAGGCAGTTGCGGGCCAGCCACAATCAGGCTTGGGAACGCGCGCGACCGGTCAGCGAATACCGCGCGCTAGGCTTGTAGTCAGGTTCGGTGGTGCAGTGCGCAAGCCTCAGCGGCTATACTTCGCGTTCTATCTGCAGCGCATTCATCTAGCACCGGCTGGAATATAAATTCTATTCGGTTCAATCACTTATCAAAGGATTTCGTCCCACGCCATGGTGGACAGTCTCCTGAAACAGTTTGCCCAGTCCTCGCAACTCGGGGCCAATGCCGCTTTTATCGAAGGCCTGTACGAGCAATATCTCGTATCGCCGGACAGCGTCGGGGCCAAGTGGAAACAGTATTTCGATGGCGTGAGTCTGGATAAGACGCCGGGCCGCGAGGCTGGCGACATCCCACACTCAGTGGTCATGGAGCAGATCGCCGTCGCGGGCCGCCAAGCGGCTCGTGGCGAGTTGAATGCCAGCGTCACATCCGGTGATGAGCGCGAGCGCGGCGTCGGTAAGCTGATCACTGCCTATCGTTCGCGTGGCCACCTGGCCGCCGACCTCGATCCCCTGCACATGACGGTCAAGCCCGACGCTCCGGATTTGGCGCTGGGTTTCCACCGCCTGTCTGAAAGCGATGCCAACGTCGAGTTCAGCACCGGCGGCGTCGCGGGCCGCGAGCGCATGAAGCTGGGCGAACTGCTGTCCCTGCTGAAGGCGACCTACACCGGC
Source organism: Lysobacterales bacterium (assembly GCA_038242955.1). Classification (GTDB taxonomy): domain Bacteria; phylum Pseudomonadota; class Gammaproteobacteria; order Xanthomonadales; family Xanthomonadaceae; genus Thermomonas. Next base: position 42,973 of record JBBSRO010000011.1, on the reverse strand, counting down.
AGCATTGGTACCGAGTTCATGCATATCACCGACGCCGAACAGCGCCGCTGGTTGTACGAGCGTCTGGAAACCGCTGCCGGCAACTATGGTCGTAGCATCGAAGACAAGCGCCGGATCCTGGAGCGGCTGACCGCTGCCGAGGGTCTGGAGCGCTACCTGCACACCAAGTACGTCGGCCAGAAGCGCTTTTCCCTGGAAGGCGGCGACAGCCTGATTCCGATGCTGGACGTGATCATCGGTCGTGGCGGCGAAGCCGGTGTCAAGGACGTGGTCATGGGCATGGCCCATCGCGGCCGCTTGAACGTACTGATCAACACGCTCGGCAAGTCGCCCCGCAAACTCTTTGACGAGTTCGAGGGCAAGTTCGACCACAACCACACGAATGACGGTCGCGCGCACACCGGTGACGTCAAATATCACATGGGTTTCTCTGCCGACCTGGCAACGTCGGGCGGTCCGGTGCACTTGGCACTGGCGTTCAACCCGTCGCACCTTGAAATCGTCGATCCGGTAGTCGCTGGCAGCGTGCGCGCGCGCCAGTTGCGCCGTGGCGACACCGAACGCAAGACTGTGATGCCGATCCTCATTCATGGCGATGCTGCGTTCGCAGGCCAGGGCGTGGTGATGGAACTGTTCCAGATGTCGCAGGCCCGGGGCTTCAGGGTTGGCGGCACGGTGCACATCGTGATCAACAACCAGGTCGGCTTCACCACCAGCGCCGCCGAAGATGCGCGTTCGACCCTGTATTGCACGGATGTCGCCAAGATGGTCGGCGCGCCCGTGCTGCACGTGAATGGCGATGACCCGGAAGCAGTGGCATTCGTTGCAGAACTGGCCTTCGATTTCCGCCAGCGCTTCGCAAAGGATGTAGTGATTGACCTGGTCTGCTATCGCCGCCACGGCCATAACGAAGCCGATGAGCCAGCCGCTACCCAGCCGCTGATGTACAAGAAAATCCGCGCGATGAAAACCACGCGCGAACTCTACGCGACGCGTCTTGCCGCCGAAGGCAGTGTCTCCGAAGCCGACGCGCAATTGGTTGTCGACAAATACCGCGACAAACTCGATGCCGGCGAAGTCACTACTGAACTGGTGCCGCCGGAAGTTGACGAGTTCACCATCGATTGGAGCCCGTACCTTGCCGGCAAGGTCTCGGCAAATACCGACACCAACGTCGAACGCAAGACGCTTGATGCATTGGCGACTGCGATCAACACCATTCCAGACGCGGTCAAGCTGCATCCGCGCGTGGCCAAGATCTACGAAGACCGCCGCAAGATGACCGCAGGCGAGCAGCCGGGCGACTGGGGCTTTGCTGAAAACCTGGCCTACGCGACCTTGCTCAAGGAAGGCTATCGCCTGCGTCTGGTCGGCCAGGACTGCGGTCGTGGCACGTTCTTCCATCGCCACGCGATCCTGCATGATCAGGCGACGGATGATTACTACGTGCCGTTGAGTGAACTGGTCGAGGACAAGCACAACGTCACCATCATCGACTCGCTGCTGAGCGAAGAAGCGGTGATGGCGTTCGAATACGGCTATTCCACCGCAGATCCAATGACCCTGGATATCTGGGAAGGCCAGTTCGGCGATTTCGCCAATGGCGCGCAGGTGGTCATTGACCAGTTCCTGTCATCGGGCGAAGCCAAGTGGAACCGCTTGTGCGGACTGACGTTGTTCCTGCCGCACGGCTACGAAGGGCAAGGGCCGGAGCACAGCTCTGCGCGTCTGGAGCGCTTCCTGCAACTGTGCGCGAAGGACAACATGATTGTCTGCGTGCCGACTACGCCTGCACAGGACTTCCACATGATCCGCCGGCAGATGCGCATGAGTACGCGCAAGCCGCTGGTGGTGATGACGCCGAAGTCGCTGCTGCGCCACAAGCTTGCGGTATCCAGCCTGGACGAATTGGCCAACGGTACGTTCCAGCGCCTGATCCCAGACACCACATCGACATCGAGCGCGAAGAAAGTGAAGCGCGTCGTACTATGTTCGGGCAAGGTCTATTACGACCTGTTCGAGGAAGCGCAAAAGCAAGGCATCAAGGACGTCGCACTGGTCCGCGTGGAGCAGTTGTATCCGTTCCCGCGGCCCGAACTGGTGGCTGAATTACAGCGCTTTGGCGCAGCCAGCGAAGTCATCTGGTGCCAGGAAGAGCCTCAAAACCAGGGCGCGTGGTACCAGATCCAGCATCACCTGCGCGCGTGCCTGCAAAGTAAGCAAACGCTCAACTACGCTGGTCGTGCGGCATCGCCCTCGCCTGCCGCCGGACACATGGCGGAACACGTTGCCGAACAAACCGCACTGGTCGCCGATGCGCTGGTCAACGCCGTTACTGGCGACAGCTGCAGCGACTGATCACGCACGCCACCCATTGCCCACATACGCATAGCCGATAGGACGCCATCATGGCCATCGAACTCAAAGTTCCCGTTCTCCCCGAATCCGTTTCCGACGCCACCATTGCCGCCTGGCACAAGAAGGCCGGTGACGCGGTCAAGCGCGACGAGAACCTGTTGGATCTTGAAACCGACAAGGTCGTGCTGGAAGTCCCCTCGCCGGTTGATGGCGTGCTGAAAGAGATCAAATTCGCGGAAGGCGCGACGGTCAACAGCCAGCAGGTCATCGCGGTGATCGAGGAAGGTGCGGTTGCAGAAGCAGCTCCGGCAGCAGCTCCAGCAGCGAAGGAAGCTGCGCCAGCAGCCAAGGAATCGGCTACCTCGGGGCCCGCGAAGGCATCAGCGGCGGCACCTGCAGCCGGCAACGACAAGTTGCCGCCCGGTGCACGTTTCGCCGCCAACACGTCCGGCGTGGATGCAGCACAGGTCGAAGGTACCGGCCGTCACGGCGCGGTGACCAAAGAAGACATCGTCAATTTCGCGAGTGGCAAGACGCCAGGCGTGAGTGGCGGTGCGCGCCCGGAAGAACGCGTTCCGATGACGCGCATGCGCAAGCGAATCGCCGAGCGCCTGATGCATTCCAAAAATTCCATCGCGATGCTGACCTCGTTCAATGAGGTCAACCTTGCCAACGTCATGGCCATGCGCAAGGCACTTGGCGAGCAGTTCCAGAAGGATTACGGCATCAAGCTCGGCTTCATGAGCTTCTTCGCCAAGGCTGCTGCAAATGCGCTGCAGCGCCATCCGGCAGTCAACGCATCGGTCGATGGTGACGATGTGATCTATCACGGTTACGCAGACATCAGCATTGCCGTGTCCACCGACAAGGGCTTGGTCACGCCGGTGCTGCGCAATGTCGAGCGCATGGGCTTTGCCGAGATTGAGCAGGGAATTTCCAACTACGCCACCGCCGCGCGCGAAGGCGGCTTGAAGCTTGAAGACCTGCAGGGCGGCACGTTCACGATCACCAATGGCGGCACTTTCGGTTCACTGCTGTCCACGCCAATCGTCAACCCGCCGCAGTCCGCGATCCTTGGCATGCACACCATCAAAGAACGACCAATCGTTGAGAACGGCCAGGTCGTCGCCGCGCCAATGATGTACATCGCGCTCAGCTACGACCACCGCGTGATCGACGGCAAGGACGCAGTGCTGTTTCTGGTCGACATCAAGAATCAGCTCGAAAACCCGCACCGCATGCTGCTTGGCATGTGATCCGGTGAAGCCCCGCACAGCGGGGCTTCCTGTTTGAATTCAAGGAAACCAACCATGAGCGATACCCAGGATTTCGATGTTGTCGTCATCGGCGGCGGCCCGGCTGGCTACCACGCCGCCATCCGCGCTGCGCAGCTTGGCCTGAAGGTCGCCTGCATCGATGCAGGCATCGGCAAGGACGGCACGCCAGCACTCGGTGGCACTTGCTTGCGCGTTGGCTGCATTCCGTCAAAGGCGCTGCTCGATTCCAGTCGCCAGTTCTGGAACATGGGCCACATCTTTGACCAGCACGGCATTAGCTTTGAAAAACCAAGCATGGATGTCCCGACCATGGTGGGTCGCAAGGACAAGATCGTGAAGCAGTTCACCGGCGGCATTGCGGCCTTGTTCAAGGCCAACAAGATCAAGGCGTTCTCCGGTTTCGGGCAGTTGCAGCCGGGAAATATCGTGAGCGTGAAGCAACACGATGGCAGCACGGTCTCGCTAAAGGGCACCAACGTCATCATCGCGGCGGGTTCGGATTCAATCGAACTGCCGTTCGCCAAGTTTGGCGAGCACATTGTCGATAACGTCGGTGCGCTTGATTTTGAGAAGACGCCGAAGCGCCTTGGCGTGATCGGTGCCGGTGTGATTGGGCTGGAACTGGGAAGTGTGTGGAATCGCTTGGGCTCCCAAGTCACCATCATCGAAGCGCTGCCGACGTTCCTCGCCTCTGCCGATGCTGAGGTTGCAAAGCTCGCCGCCCGCGAGTTCAAGAAGCAGGGCATGGACATCAAGCTGGGCTGCAAGGTCAGCGCCACCGAAGTGAAGAAAGATGGTGTGCATGTGACTTACAACGATGGCAAGGCTGACCAGGAACTTGTCGTCGACAAGCTGCTGGTGTGCGTGGGCCGCCGAGCAGCGACGAAAGGCCTGCTGGCCGATGGCACCGGCGTCAAGATCGACTCGCGCGGTATGGTCGAGGTGGACGAGCACTGCCATACCGGGGTTGATGGCGTGTGGGCGGTCGGCGACTGCGTGCGCGGCCCGATGCTGGCGCACAAGGGTTTCGAGGAAGGCATCGCGGTCGCCGAACTCATTGCAGGGCTGCCTGGCCACGTCAACTTCGACACCATTCCGTGGGTGATCTACACCGAGCCTGAGCTCGCCTGGGTCGGCAAGACCGAGGAACAGCTGAAGGCCGAGGGCATTCCGTACAATGCGGGCAGCTTCCCGTTCGCAGCAGTCGGACGTGCCGTGGCGATGGCCGAGCCAGCCGGTTTCGTGAAGGTACTGGCGCATGCCGAAACCGACACTGTGCTGGGCATGCACCTGATCGGCGCGAACGTCTCCGAGCTGGTGCACGAAGGCGTGCTGACCATGGAGTTCAAGGGCAGCGCTGACGACCTGGCACGCATCTGCCACGCACATCCCAGCCTTTCGGAAGCGGTGCACGATGCGGCGATGGCGGTGCACAAGCGGGCGATTCACAAGGCCAACTGATTTTCGCGATGCAGGGCATTCAAACGGCGCGCCTCTGGCGCGCCGTTTTCTTTGCAGGCGCGCGATAATCGTCGGATGAAGAGTATCTGTGTGTATTGCGGTTCCAACACCGGCATCGACCCTGCCTACGCGGCACAGGCGCGTGCGCTCGGCCAGCGCATGGCGACCGATGGCGTGGCGTTGGTCTACGGCGGCGGCAATGTCGGCCTGATGGGCATTCTGGCCGATGCGGTGCTGGCCGGTGGTGGCGACGTGATTGGCGTCATCCCGCAGCAACTGGTCGATTGGGAAGTCGCGCACAACGGTGTCACCCGGCTTGAAGTGGTGGATTCGATGCACACGCGCAAGGCGCGCATGTTCGAACTGTCGGACGGCTTCATTGCGTTACCCGGCGGTTTCGGCACGCTGGATGAAATGTTCGAGATGCTGACCTGGCGCCAACTCGGCTTGGGCAAGAAGCCGTGCGCATTCCTGGACGTGGGCGGCTTCTGGCAACCTTTGATGACGATGCTCGACACCATGGTCCGCGAGCGCTTCGTGCATGCCGAACAGCGTCACGATATGTGGCATGGCGACGACATCGACACACTGATGGCATGGATGCGCGACTACGTGCCAGCTCAAGCTGAAAAATGGCTGGACGAGAAGCGTCGCAGCCAACTCAAGCTGACACCGGAGGCGCTATGAACCAGCGACAAGAATTCCGCGCATTTCGCATTCACGACGACGCGGAAGGCTACCGCAGTGGCATCGAAACGCTGACCTTGGAAGACTTGAATCCTGGCGAGGTGGTGATTCGCACCGTCTACTCGTCGGTCAACTTCAAAGATGCGTTGGCCGGCACCGGCGAGGGTAAGATCTTGCGGCGATTCCCGTTGGTCGGCGGGATCGATGTTGCAGGCCATGTACTGCAGTCACGCGATCCTGCATTCAAGGAAGGTGATGCGGTGCTGGTCACTGGTAGCGGGTTGTCGGAGACCCGCGACGGCGGCTACAGCGAAATCGCACGGCTGGATGCGCGCTGGGTCATTCCATTGCCAGCCGGTTTGAGCCTGCGGGAATCAATGATCCTTGGTACCGCCGGCTTTACCGCGGCACTGGCGCTGCTGCGCATGGTCGAGAACCGGCAAACGCCGGACCTCGGCCCGCTTGCAGTCACCGGCGCTACCGGTGGCGTAGGTTCATTGGCGGTCGCCATCTTTGCCAAGGCTGGCTTCGCTGTGCATGCGATCAGCGGCAAGCCGGAGCATGCGGACTACCTCAAGTCGCTTGGCGCAGAAGAGGTGCTGTCTCGCGACGCGCTTTCGACCACACGCGCCATGGAAACCGCGCGCTTTGGCGGCGGCCTGGACAACGTTGGCGGCCCGATGCTCACCAGCCTGCTGGCGCAGACCGCGCCTTACGGCAATGTGGCCAGCGCCGGCCTTGCTGCATCAGCGCAGCTCGATGCAACCGTCATGCCCTTCATCATTCGCGGCGTGTCCTTGCTCGGAGTCGCTTCGGCCGGTACTGCGCGCGATATCCGCGACGAAGTCTGGCGGCGGCTGGCCAGCGACTGGAAGCCGGCCACGCTGGACGCGATCTGCACTCGAGAGATCCGCATGGAAGGCTTGCAAGAGGTATTTGCGACCATGCTGGCCGGCGGATCGCAGGGCCGCAGCGTGGTCTGCATCCAATAATCGGCACGACCTGCTTGCGGGCGCCGCCCCGCCAGCTACAATCGGCAGGCAACCACGGGGAACCTAAATGGCACGCATCCTGATCGTCGACGATTCGCCCTCGCAATTGATGGGCATCCGCCGCATCGTCGAGAAACTCGGCCATGACGCATTGACCGCAGAGGACGGCGCCGCCGGCGTGGAGGCGGCCAAGCGGGAGATCCCCGATTTGATCCTGATGGACGTGGTGATGCCGAACCTCAACGGTTTCCAGGCGACCCGTTCGATTACCCGCGAAGCCACCACCAAGCACATCCCGGTCATCCTGGTCACTACCAAGGACCAGGACACTGACCGCGTGTGGGGCATGCGCCAAGGCGCCAAGGCGTACATCACCAAGCCCTTCAGCGAATCCGAATTGTCAGAGCTGATCGCCGAATACCTCGGCGGCGGGCCAAGCGCCGCCTGACCATCCGTCAAGCGGCTGGTCGATGGCGCGGCTTAGCTGCGCCGCCAACTGCTTCCGAACGCATCGCGCATCTGCGCATAGGCCTCGCGCTGGGCATCGTCCTGCGCACGTGGTGCCAGGATTTCAAGTTCCACGATCTGGTCGCCATCCGTGCCTGAGGTTCCCGCTGGCAATCCGCGCCCACGCAGGCGCAGCTTGCGGCCGGACTCCGAATCAGCCGGGATCTTCAGTTCCACGGATCCTCCCAGTGTGGGCACGCTGATGGTTGCTCCCAAGGCTGCTTCCCAAGGCGCTACCGGCAGCACGTGGATGATATTGCGGCCATCTACTTCGAACTGCGGATTCGCCGCATATTCAATTTCCAGCAACAGGTCGCCGCCACCATTACCCTGCCGGGCCAGACGGATAGATTGCCCAGGCTTGACGCCCTTGGGCACGCCTACGTCCAGCGTGCGTCCATTGACGCCGATGCGCACGCTGCCGCCGGTGTAGACCGACTCCAGCGGCACCGCAAGCTTTGCACGCGTAATGCCACCGCCAGCCGGACCCCGCGCCTGCGGCCCACGCGGCCCGCCACCCGCACGTTGTTGACCGAACATGCTTTCGAAGAAATCACTGAACCCGCCACCGGCACCGCCGCCCGCGAATATCTCATCGAAATCCGGTTGTCCACCCCCGCCTTGACCTCGATTGAAGCCACCCGCCGGTTGGCGCACCTGATCACCCGGCCGGTAACCGCCTGACCGCAACTGGTCGTAAGCCTTGCGCTTGGCAGGATCACGCAGCGCTTCGTAGGCTTCGTTGACGGCTTTGAACCGGTCCTCCGCACCCGCCTCCTTGCTGACGTCCGGGTGGTACTTGCGCGCCATCCGGCGGTATGCGGTCTTGATTTCTGCATCACCTGAACTGGGTTCCACGCCCAGGATCTGGTAGTAGTCCTTGAACTCCATATGTACTCCGTGGCGCTTCTTCAAACAGCCGTAAAGGTTAACCGATCCACCACGCGGCAAGGTTTAGACTGAGCCCTTCATCTACTACTTCAACTCACGGAAGGAAATCTTCATGTCGATCCAGCCAGGCGAACGCGTTCCGGAAGCCGTCCTCCAGTACATCCATGACGGCGTGCAAAAAGTCGACACGATCACCTTGTTCGATGGCAACAAGACAGTGCTGTTCTCGGTGCCTGGCGCATTCACGCCGACATGTTCGGAACGCCACCTGCCCGGCTTCGTGGAACATTTCGATGAATTCAAGCGTCGCGGCGTCCGGGTTGCATGCATGGCCATGAACGATCCCTTCGTGATGGGCGCCTGGGGCGAGAGTCAGCACGTTCCGGAAGGCTTGCGCATGCTCTCTGACGGCAATGGGGACTTCACCCGTGCGCTGGGCCTGCAGATGGATGCCAGCGCGTTTGGCATGGGTACTCGCAGCAAGCGCTTCGCGCTTTACATCGAGGACGGCATCGTCAAGCACGCATTCGTCGAGGCGCCAGGTGAGTTCCGCGTCTCAGCAGCTGAGAACGTGCTCGCCAGCCTTGACTGATCAATGACATCAGCAGGTGTAAAAAACTCGTAGTTCTTTTCCCCGAAACAGCGCTGAAGGATCAACCCATGGCCAAGACCACGAAGACAACCAAGCCCAGCTCCAGTCCGAAATCGGGTGGCGCATTCACTCCGACCAGCACCCTGCGTGAAAATGCTCGCAAGAATGTCGACCAAGGCGCGGTCACCCAGTCCTACTCGGCAGACCGCAAGGTCATCATTGAAAAACTCAATGAAGCGCTCGCTACCGAGTGGGTGTGCGTGTTGCGCTACTACCGCCACTACTTCATGGCCGACGGCATGTTGTCTGACGCGGTCAAGGCTGAATTCCTGGAGCATGCGCAGCAGGAACAGGCACACGCCAACAAGATTGCCGAACGCATTGTCCAGTTGGGCGGAGAGCCCGACCTCAACCCGGACACCCTGACCAAGCGCTCGCACGCCGAATACAAGCCCGGCAAGGACCTGCGGGACATGGTCAAGGAAGACTTGATTGCAGAACGCATCGCGATCGACAGCTATCGTGAATTGATCGACTACATCGGCGACAAGGACACCACCACCAAGCGCATGCTGATGGAAATCCTGGCCCAGGAAGAAGAGCACGCCGACGACATGGCCGACATGCTCAACGGATGGATTGGAAAATAATCCGCTCGTCCCGAGAAAACTGAAATAACTGAAAGGCGGCCTGATGGTCGTCTTTCTTTTTGCCCAACGCCTCGCGGGCGACGCGCTGGGGGTTCTTACTTTGCCGGCTCCAACAGCCGGAACCGTAACGCATGCCAAGCACCACTATCTGCGAGCGCGGTCAATTCATGCGAGCCTGGCGTGTCGAATGTATGCACCAGCGAACCGGCGCCGTCACTCTGGCCAATCCAGCGCCCATCCAACAACCATTGCACGCTTGAACCCGTTCCCAGCGCACGCAGCGACAACCGCACGCCTCCGATGCTGCCGGGCGGACGCACCAGGGTCGCGCCGTCGTTGAGGCCATCGATCCGCAAAGACTCTGCCGCCTCGCGGCCATCGTCTCGGCAATCAGCAGCCAGGGGTGGCAACTGCGACGCCTTCCGCCACGCCGTCGGCAGCCATGGCGACGCCAGTGCGGGCCAATGCGCGATCTCCACCGCACGCAGCTCGTGTGGCAACGCACATTCCGCCGATAGACGCTTGCCGGTGTTCGCATCCACGTTGAAGCGTTCGATACCGGCATTCCAAAGCCGCGCGTCGCGTTCTGCGAACGTAGGCGGCACGGCGCCGTCCAGCGTCCACGCCTGCAAGCGCTTCTGGCACATCGCAGCGGGCTGCGCCGCAGCCGCGATACCCAATGGCCAACAGATTTCAGTCTCTGCGACGCTGGTCGGCATCGGCATGCGGGCCGTGTCACCGGCTTGGCGCGGCAGGCTGTCGATTACTTCAAACATCAATGGCAGCGCTGTCACCGCGCCATATTGCCCGGGCAATGGCGTGCCATCGGGACGGCCGACCCACACGCCGACGGTATAGCGCCGAGTGCCGCCAACTGCCCAGGCATCGCGATAGCCGTAGCTGGTACCGGTTTTCCATGCCACGCGTGGTCGCCGGCCCGTATCGAAGGTATCGATGCCCTCACCCGGACGAGGATTGGCGGCAAGGATCTCGCGCACGATCCACGCTGCGCCTGGTGATAACAACTTGCGCTCGACACGTGGCTCATCAGGCGTGTAGCGAATGTGGCCTGCGATGCCTGCGCGATGCAGCGCCGCAAATGCGCCGACCAGGTCCTCCAGCCGCGCTCCGCTGCCGCCGAGAATGATCGAAAGATTCGGCACGGCACCACGCGGCAATTTCAACGTGATCCCGGCATGCTCAAGCTTGGCCGCGAACCGCGCCGCACCGACTCTATCCAGCAGATCGACTGCGGGTACGTTGAGCGACAACCGCAACGCCGTCGCCACCCCGACTGGGCCATTGAATGCCGCATCGAAATTTGAAGGTCGATACCCCCCGAACGATTGCGGCGCATCCACCAGCAGGCTTTCAGAATGGATCATGCCGGCGTCCAATGCCATGCCGTAAAGAAACGGCTTGAGCGTTGAGCCCGGCGAGCGCCAGGCCTGCACCATGTCGACGTGACCCAAGCGCTGCTTGTCGCCGAACGCCACCGATCCGACGTACGCACGTGCTTCCAAGCTGGCGTTGTCGACGACTAAAAGCGCAGCAGACGTTCGTGGCGGCAGGCTGGAAAAGTACGTGGCGACCCGCTCCTCAAGCGCACGTTGCAACGGCGCATCGACGGTCGACACGATCCGGCTCAGTTTCGGCTGCCTGGAATGCAAGCGCTGGGCAAGCAACGCTGCGCTCATCGGTGGACGCAGCCGGCGCGACACCACGGTTTCGATGCCTGCGTCTTCGACCTGCGCCTGCGTCCAGAAACCGTTGGCCTGCATCCGCGCCAACAGTTTGTCGCGCGCGTAACGCGCCGCATCCGGTGAGCGGTCTGGCCGCAACCGGCTGGGCGCTTGTGGCAGCACGGCAAGTAGCGCCGCTTCGGCATGCGACAAGCGCTTCGATGGCTTGCCGAGGTATGCCCAGCTGGCCGCTTCAACACCTTCAATGGTGCCGCCAAATGGCGCGCGCTGCAGGTAAATCGACAGGATCTGCCGCTTGGACAGATGCGCTTCCAGTTGCAGCGCGCGCAGGAGCTGACGCAGCTTTCCCCATGGCGTGCGGGTGCGCATGCCGTGCAGGCCGGGATCAATGATGCGTGCAACCTGCATGGTCAACGTTGAGCCACCGGACACGATGCGGCGGCTACCGAGCATCTGCGCGCCTGCACGCAACAGGGACACCGGATTAATGCCTGGATGGCGCCAGAACCAGCGATCTTCGTAACCCAGTAACGCCTGCACGTAAAGCGGTGAGACCTCATCAGGCGTGGTCGGGTAACGCCACACGCCATTGCGGTCGGCGAACGCACGCAGCGGACTACCGTCGCGCGCGGTCACCAGCGTGCTGGTGTCACCACCCTTCGGCAATGGCAACGGAAATGCGAGATCGAGCAGCAACAGCGCCGACAACAACGCCACCGTGCCCCAGCGTAGCCAGGGCAACAGACGCAGGAAACGCGCACGCATCGACTTCTTCATCATCATGGGCGGCGGACCGGGGCCCGCCGCATTCCTGTCGCAACAGCTATGGCTGCACCACAGTAATACTCGCCGGTACCGACTTGCCGACGCCATGTAGGGTTGGTCGATACATGTCTTCCACCAGCGGTGGCGGCGCTGTGTAGGTTCCCGGCGTCACTGCACGCACCAGGTAGAACAACCTCGCCTTGCTGCCGGAGCTGAGCTTCAACGCCGCCACGTAGCGGTCTTCGCGGAACTCTTCATGGCGCACATCAGCCTCGCTGGAGCGGTCGCTGATGTTGATGCCGTCAACCACCACATCCGCCCACTGTTTGCCATCGCCCAAGTTGAAGTTCTCGATCTCGAGGCCAGCAGGCAGCAAATCAGTGAGCAGTGCATCGGTCATGTCACGGTCGGCGGTCATGCTGATGCGGACGATCAACGCTTCACCTTCCTTGAGTGGGCGCGGCGCCCACGGCTTGCCATCAGTCCCGAACAGATCGCGCTCGACCTTGATCACGCTGGCATCTACCGCCGGCGCGGTGCGCGGCACGCCCGCCACCTCCAGGCTGGCATAGAACGGCGGCTCACCTGTTGGCACGAAGCGCACACCGCTCGCCAAGGCGTCGTAATCGAACGTGCGTCCGAATGCCTTGGCCGCAGCAATCACTTGCTCGACGCCACCCGCGACGTACTTGCCGCCCACCAGTTTCTTCTGGTCCGCCAGCAGCGCCTTGCCGACCCGTGCGATCGCGATCTGCTCCTGGGTGCTGAGGTAGAACCATGTCGACTTGCGACGCTCGTCCAGCTCACGACCAAGATCGATCACCTGCGCATCGAAGGCAGGCTTGGCGTAGCCCCGTTCATGGGTCAAGGCAATCATCAGCGCGATGTCTCGCACCGGACTTCCATAGTCGCCAAGGTACCCCTGCCGGTCGCCCTTGAACGCGAAGCCTTCGACGATTGATTTTTCGCCGCGCGTCTTGTCACCCTGCATCGCCAGCGCCAGTCCAAGGTGCACCAGCGGCAAGCCCTTCAGCGCCTTTTTGCGGTCGTTGTCATACAACGCGCGCAACGTGCCAAGCGGTGCCCGATTGACCCGTGCCAGCACATAGCTGGCATGCGCCTGATAGGCGAACTTGAGGTAACTCCGATTGTCGCGGCCATAGAACTCATGTCCGCCAGCAAGCAGGTCTTCGCTAAGGCGTTGCAGCGATTTTTGCAAAACGGCATCGGGAACTGCGAAGCCCGCTTCACGTGCGTCCAGCAGGAATTCGACGATGTAGGGCGTCAATGCAGGATCAACATAATCGTCATCGCCCCACATCGAGAAATGCCCGGACGAGACCTGCATGGAAGCCAGTCGACCGAACGCGCCATCCATGCGTGCGCGCCTTTTGGCTGTATCTAGTCCAGTGACGCCGAATTGCTTGGCGGTCGCTGCGTCCAGTTCCAGCGCTGCGTAGCCCTTGCTGGTGGTCTGCTCGGCGCAGCCATACGGATAATCCAGCGCACCCTTGAGCGCAGCGGCAATTGGCAACGGCGGCGCTGCGCTGACCAGCATGCGTGCACTGACCGAACCCGGCATCAGTCCTTCAGCGAAGTCCGTACCCAGGCTGATCACCCCGCCCTCACCCAGCACCTGCGTACGCGAACGCAATACCGAAGGCCACGCTGGACGTACCGGCAGGTCGTACTTGCGGTCGACCTTTTCGCCATTGCCATCCACGCGGACGCGAACCTTCGCCACGCTGTAGCCCTCTTGCGCCGACAGCGGGAAACTCACTGTGGTCTTGGCCTTGGCTGCCAGTTTCACGGCGCGGCTGCCGTCGGCGATCGAGGCCGGACCGATGCCGTCCACCCTGACCTTGAACTCGCCGGCCTTGCCGGTGAAGTTGGTGATGTCCAATGTCACGGTCGCGCGATCGCCCGGTGCCATCACGCGCGGCATGCTGGCCTCGGCCACGATGGGCGCACGCACCACGGTTTCTGTATCGCGATTGCCGTACTGCGTGTCAGAGAACACCAGCGCGGATACTCGCAACGTACCGTTGAAATCAGGCACGTCGAGTGACACCTGCACATTGCCCTTTGCATCCAGCACGACCGGTCCAGCGAACAGGTCGACCGTCTGCACCCGCGCAGTCGGTCGGCGCGCCTGAGGCAATGCCGCCAGCGGCATGTCGCCACCAAAACGGATCTTGGCGACGCCACCTTCGAAGCTCTCGATTACCCGTCCGTAGATGTCGTATGCATCAACGCCGAGGCGGCGTTGCGCGAAGAAGTGCTTGTTGGCGTCCGGCACCGGGAATCGGGTGATGTTGAGGATGCCGACATCGACCGCAGAGATCGTGGCATAGGCCTTCTTTCCGGCAAGCTTGGGCACGCTGACGGTGACCTGCAACGGCCGCTCCGGGCGCACCTGCGACTTGACTGCGAGGCCAACCGCAACTTGCCGATCCCCGCGATCCATCGGTACGAAGGCCACGCCGACCGCACGCGCCGGGGTGATCTTGCTGACGGCACTGCCACCACGGAACACCAGCGCGGTGACATACACGTCATGGCGTTCCCAGTCTTTGGTGACCGGGATCTCGATCACGGTGCCGGGCTTCACGTCGATCGCCTGCACGAACAGCATGTGATCGCTTTCCACCATGATCAGCCCCTTGCCAGCATGCGGCGGGGTCAACGTGGCCTTCAGGGTGTCGCCTGCCCGATACGCCGTCTTGTCCAGCGCCAGCTTGACCTTGTCAGGGCGCGCATCCAGGCCTCGGTTGGAATCATCCCAACCCCAGCCCGCACGGAACGGATAGCGCATCGTCAGCTTTGTGGTTGGGTCATACACGTCGATGCGGTATTCGCCCCATTCCACCGGGACATCAAAACGCGTCGCCGTGGTCCCGGCATCCAGCGTCATCGCCTGCACGTTTTCGAAGCGACGGGTGAAGTCATAGTCCCAACCCGTGTCGTCGTCATGGCTCCAGTGGTAGTCGCGATGCTCCCGGACCAGCGTGACTTTCAAACTCTTGCTGGGCTTCGGCGTGCCATCGGACGCGAAGCGCATCAGTTCGAAGCGTGCGTTGGCGTTGGAATCCGCGCCGTCCGCATCGTCAAACAGTGGACGCACGCCGACCAGCGCATCGGCTGGCCACAACACGCGTTCCACGCTGCGGTTGACGCTGCGTCCGCCGGACTCGTAGAGGCTGCCGGAGACGATGGCCTTGACTGGCGTATTGCCCTTTACTTCTACCGGCAGCGCGATCTCCTGTTCAAGCTTGCCTTCGGCATCCAAGGTCGCGTCGATCACATCCTTGG
The DNA here is from genome assembly GCA_038242955.1 of Lysobacterales bacterium. Classification (GTDB taxonomy): domain Bacteria; phylum Pseudomonadota; class Gammaproteobacteria; order Xanthomonadales; family Xanthomonadaceae; genus Thermomonas. The sequence continues at coordinate 27,778 of JBBSRO010000011.1, read as the reverse complement.
CTTCGCGCGGCAACTGCACCGTGGGATCACCAAAGAAGTATCCCTTCGCCTGCTCCAGTGGGTGCTGGTCAACAACGACCGCAAGCTTGGCAGTGAATCGATTGCCCGCTGCCGGTGCCCCGTACAGATACGCGCCTGTTGCACGCAGACGGAACGGTTCGCCCGAATGCAACACCGGATCAGCGCTGGCCAGATCCAGTTTCATCCGTTCCGGCAGGAACTCTTCGATGCGCAGTGCCATGCCCTGCACCGCTTCCTTGCTGGCCGGGTCGGTGCGGAATTCAACCTGCCACTTGCCGGTCGGCGCTTCAACCGGGATTGTCTTTTCGAAGCGGAAATAGCCCAGTGCGCTGGGCTCGATCCGGGACTCGACAAAGGTCTTGCCATCCGGCTGCTTGAGCCGCACGAACAACGACTGCGACTTGCCATTTTTTGCCGCGACTGGCCTGCCATCGTTGTCGCGCAGCAGCGCGGAAACACGAACGGTTTCGCCGGGGCGATACAGGTCGCGACCCGACCATGCGAATACATCGAACCATGCCTGCTCGCGGCCACTGACCGCGAACTCGGACAGGTCGAGTGCCGGCTGGTTGAACGGCAGCATTGAAATGTCCTTGCCGCGCGAAGCGGTGATGACATGTGCCGCATCCAGCGTGTAGTCCAGCATCGCGTTGCCGTTGCCATCGGTCTTGCCCTTGAAGACTGGCTCACCACGAGCATCCAGCACGCGCAGTTCCGAGTTCGCCAGTGCGCTGCCATCTTGCAGCGACGCCGTGTGCACGAACATCTTGTCCTTGTACGCACGCACATGCAGCCCGATATCGCTGACGCTGAAGAATGCGGTGTCAAACTCGTCCTTGAACGCGCCAGCCTTCTTCATGACCGCGAAATACAGGCCCGGCTGCTGTAGTTCGGTGATGTCCTGGATCGGCAAGTAGGTCAGCACGCGTTCGTTGCGTTCACCGCCCAGCACGAAGCGATTGACGTAGACGGGCTCGGCCAGCTTGCTGATCGGTGGACGGCTGTCCTTGTCGTTTTCGTCATACCACGACGGGTCTAGTTCCCAACTACCGCGGCGGCCGCCGCGCTGGTATTCGGAGAAAAACCGCGGCAGTGACGCATCGCGCACGCGCATGAATTCCACGTCGACTTCGGCCACGTTGATCGAGACCACTGGCAGGCCGCGCGAATCCTTTGCCGGAATCACGCTGCCCTGCGAGGCAAAACCGACCGCGGGCTCCATTTCGCCGGTGAATACTTTCAGTTCAAGATCCTGGCCCAACTTGCTGCCATCGGCAGCGGTCAACGCGCCAGAAACCGTCAACGTATAAGCCTGATTAGCGTCGACATAAGGAAAACGCAAGATTTTACCGTTGTCATCCAGGGTCCAGCTGCTCTCCTGATTACTCGCCGCTCGGTCGAACGTCAGCAGCTTGTCGAAGTCCTGGGTGCCCACCAATGGCCGAGAGAACTCCACCGCAATCGCCAACGAATCGCGGCCCTGATCCGGAAAAGTACGCACTACAGCGAAGCCCTTGACCTTTTCCCGCGTGGCCTTGATGGCCTCGCCGCCAGTCGCTGGCAACTGCCCCGTGGTTTTGTCGCCGTTGCAGGCAACCAGCCCGACCGCAGTCGACAACGCCAGCAACAGCATCAGGCCAATGCGCAATACGCTCGCGGCAGGGTTCTCATTCCGTGGATTTCGCATTTCTTTACCTTCCAGCCGGGCTGTTTCGAGTATAGGACGCAGATTGATGCACGGTGCGGCCGTGTTCTTGCGAAGTGGTACTTCATAAACAAGAAGCCCGGCATCTCGCCGGGCTCTTTGCTTGGATTGATGACCTTACTCAGGTCGTGGAAGGCTTGTCTTGCACAATATCCGCAGAGGCACCGCCCGTCGCAACATCGTTCGCATGCTCCGCGGCATCCTCGTCCAGCGAGCCATCCAGACGTTCCACCGCCTGCAATGTCTCGCCCTTGGACAGGCGGATCAGGGTAACCCCCTGCGTATTGCGACCGACTCGCGAAATTTCCGAGGCACGGGTGCGCACCAAGGTGCCGCCATCGGAGATCAACAACACTTCATCGTTGCTTCCCAGCATGACCGCCGCGACCAGCTTGCCGTTGCGCTCGGAGGTCTGGATACCGATCACACCCTTGGTGCCTCGTCCCTTGCGCGGATATTCCGTCAGAGGGGTACGCTTGCCGAAGCCGTTCTGCGTGGCGGTCAGGATATAGGAGACCTCATCAAGGCCAGCGTCCGTTGACTCGACAAGCTCGTGGCCTAGTCCGATGCTGGTATCAATCACCTCGTCGGCAGTGTCCTCGTCATCATCAATCTCGATGCCGCCTGCTGACTCCGCCACGATCAGGCTCACCACGTCCTCGCCCTTGTCCAGGCGAATACCTCGCACGCCAGTAGCGGTGCGGCCCATCGAACGCACGCGATCTTCGCCGAAGCGCACCGTCTTGCCGTTGCTCGCAAACAGCATCACATCGCGCTGGCCATCGGTCAGCGCCACGCCGACCAACGCATCGCCCTCGTCAAGGTGAATCGCGATCTTCCCGCGCTGCAAGCGATATGCGTATTCGGTCAATGGCGTTTTCTTGACCCTGCCATTGCGGGTCGCGAAGAACACAAACTGGCCTCCGTCATATTCGCGCACGGGCAGTACCGCCTGGACCCTCTCGCCTTCTTCCAGCGGAATCCAGTTGATGATCGGTCGGCCGCGTGCGTTCGGACCGGTATCGGGCAGCTGGTACACCGGCAACCAGAACACGCGACCGGCACTGGTGAATGTAAGCAAGGTGTCATGGGTGTTGACCAGCCAGAGCTGGTCGATGAAATCCTCGTCCTTGGTCGCTGCCGCGCTGCGTCCACGGCCGCCGCGGCGTTGCGCCCGGTAGGCGCTGACCGGCTGGCGCTTGGCATAACCGGAATGCGACAGGGTGACCACTACGTCTTCCGGCGCGATCAGGTCGAGGATGTCGAGATCTTCCTCGCTGGCGCGGATCTCACTGCGACGCGCATCGCCAAACTCCTCCTTCACCACGTTGAGCTCGGAGCGGATCACTTGCAGCAGCACGTCGGGGTTCTCGAGGATCTCGATCAGGCCGATGATCTCTACCAACAGCTGCCGATATTCCTCGGTCAGCTTTTCCTGCTCCAGTCCCGTCAAACGATGCAGGCGCATCTCGAGGATTTGCTGGGCCTGCGTCTCCGTTAGCTGGTAACCGCTGTCAAGCAGGCCGACCCCTTTCGGTAGGTCCTCGGGGCGCGATGCCTCGGCGCCAGCGCCGGCCAGCAATGCGCCCACCAAGCCCGGCTCCCAGACGCGCGCGAGCATGCGCTCGCGTGCTTCGTTGGGATTCGCGGAGGTCTTGATCAGCTCGATCATCTCGTCGATGTTGGCCAGTGCAACGGTCAAGCCTTCCAGGATGTGCGCGCGGTTGCGGGCCTTGCGCAGTTCGAAGATCGTGCGGCGCGTGACCACTTCGCGGCGATGGCGCACGAAGGCTTGCAGGATCTGCTTGAGGTTCAGCAACTGCGGGCGGCCATCGACCAGCGCCACCATGTTGATGCCGAACGTCGACTCCATCTGGGTCTGCTGATACAGGTTATTCAGCACCACATCGGCGGATTCTCCGCGTTTGATTTCGATGTAGATACGCATGCCGTCCTTGTCGGACTCATCACGCAGCTCGCTGATGCCCTCTAGCTTCTTTTCTTTGACCAGCTCGGCGATCTTCTCGATCAGCCGCGCCTTGTTGACCTGGTATGGAATCTCGCTGACCGCGATTGCCTCGCGGCCGTTATCGGCGACTTCGATCTCTGCGCGCGCACGCATCCGTACCCGGCCACGACCCGTGCGATACGCCACGTGGATACCGCCGACGCCATTGATGATGCCGGCAGTCGGGAAATCCGGGCCAGGGATGTATTCCATCAGGCCGTCGATGTCGATGTCCGGATCATCGATCAGCGCCAGCAGCGCGTTCACCACTTCGGTGAGGTTGTGCGGCGGGATGTTCGTCGCCATGCCCACCGCGATACCCGCCGAACCGTTCACCAGTAGGTTCGGGAACCGGGTCGGCATCACCGTCGGCTCGTATTCCTTCTCGTCATAGTTGAGCTGGAAATTGACCGTTTCCTTGTCGATGTCGGCCATCAGCTCATGCGCGAGGCGCGACATGCGTGCCTCGGTGTAACGCATGGCCGCGGCGGAGTCGCCATCGACCGAACCAAAGTTGCCTTGCCCGTCTACCAGCAGATAGCGCAGCGCGAACGGCTGCGCCATGCGCACCAGCGTGTCGTAAACCGACTGGTCACCGTGCGGGTGGTACTTGCCGATCACGTCACCGACGATACGGGCGGACTTGTAATAGGGCTTGTTGCTGTGTGCACCGAGTTCGTGCATCGCGAACAACACGCGTCGATGCACTGGCTTCAGGCCATCCCGGACGTCTGGTAGCGCGCGCCCCACGATCACGCTCATCGCGTAATCGAGATAGCTGCGGCGCATCTCGTCTTCGAGGTTGACCGGGATGATTTCCTTGGCGAGCTCTGCCATCAGTGATCCACTACCTTGCGTCTGGTCTTGCGTTTTACGGTACCCACTTCGATGCCCACGAAGAACCTGCGACATGCGGTCCGCACAGGCGTCGAGAAGGGAGTTTCAGCAACGTGAAATCATAGCATCCAGGGCACTCAAAAGCACCCCGGATTCTGACGAAGAATCAATCAGTTAGAGCCGAATTCCGATACGCGAATGCAAGCCTTGTCGTATATGCCGGAACCGAGGCTGCTGATCCCAGCCACCAGCGCATGAAACATTGAGGAGTTCAGGCGTCGAACAATGCGCGCATCGACGCTTCATCGGGGCGTTCAACCACACCCTTTTCGGTGACGATGGCATCTATCAGCGCATGCGGGGTCACGTCGAACACAGGGTTCCAGGCAGCAATACCTTCGGCCACGGTGCGGTTACCGCCGACACCGAATAACTCGCCAGGATCGCGCTCCTCGATCTCGATCGTATCTCCGGACAGCGTACCCATGTCAACCGTGGACGATGGTGCGACCACCATGAACTTCACCCCATGGTGGCGTGCCGAAATCGCGAGTTGATAAGTGCCGATCTTGTTGGCCACATCGCCATTGGCACAGATGCGGTCGGCACCAACCACCACCCATTGCACCTGGCCGGTTTTCATCAGATGGGCGGCGGCGGAATCCGCGATCAAGGTTGCGTCAATGCAATCCTGCTGCAATTCCCACACGGTCAGTCGCGCGCCCTGCAACCACGGCCGGGTCTCGCCAGCAAATACGCGTGCAATACGACCTTCAGCAACGCCGGCACGGATGACGCCCAGCGCGGTACCAAAACCCGCGGTCGCCAGTGAACCTGTATTGCAATGGGTCAACACGCCGCTGTCTGTCTCCATCATGGCCGCGCCGAGACTGCCCATCGCACGGTTGGCGGCCAGGTCTTCGGTTTCAATCGCGCGTGCTTCGCGTTCGATGACATCGCGCCAGTCAGGCCCTGCCTCACCCAAAGTGCGACGCATGCGCGCCAGCGCCCACGCAAGGTTCACCGCCGTGGGTCGCGCGGCATTCAGCCGATCCATTGCCGGTGCAAGCTTGTGCGCGGCGTCCGCACCATCGAACGCATCAACGCCACCTGCCGCCAGCACCACGCCCCAAGCTGCGGCGATGCCGATTGCAGGCGCGCCACGCACAGTCAAATCATGGATGGACGCCGCCACATCATCGCTGCTGGCGCAGTTGCGGTATTCGACAACGAACGGCAGCTTGCGCTGGTCCAGTAGTTCAAGGGCCTTGCCGGTCCAGCGGATCGGGCGGATGCGGTCGTAACGATCGAAATCAATAGGGCTATTCATCGCGGCATTATCCCGCAGCGGGCTCGATTGGATCTTCGCACACGAAACCGGCGCCACAGGGGCGCCGGTTGTTCGCTCACTTACGCATGAACATCAAGTTTCAGTAAGCGCGGAACTCCGCGCGGCATCCCTGCGAAACCCAAACTCCGTTGCGGCTGTAGCCCCAGCTCTTGCCTTGAACACAGGGGGCATTCGACAAGACGCGTACAAGCTGCACGCCTGCGCGAGTGTTGGCAGCACATTCCCGGGCGCGCCCATCGTGTGACTCGCAGCGGAAAACGCTCCCTCCAATGCCGTGGTTATTGCCGTAGTAGCCGTTGTTTCCGGCATTCCCGTAGTTGCCGTTATTGTAGCGCCGACCGCTACGAAACTCCGCGCGGCAACCATTGGTGACCCAGACGCCACTGCGGTTGTGTCCCCAGTTCCGGCCTTGGATGCACGCCGTGCTGGATATCTGGCGAATAAGTTCCACGCCACCCCGCGTATCCATCGGACATGTGCGATTACGCCCGTCGTTGGATTCACAACGCAGGAGCTGCCCATTTCCTGAGCGATTGTTACCGTAATTGCCGCCATTGCCCAGGATGCGGAATTCAGCACGGCAGCCTTGGGATACCCATATCCCGTTACGGCCATACCCCCAGCTACGGCCTTCTATGCAGGCGCTGTTGGAGATTTGCCGCTCAAGCACCACGCGCCCACCTCCCGTTGCACACTCGCGCGTCCGTCCATCGTTGGACTCACAGCGAATGGTGCCACCGTTGTAGCCGTTGCTTGAACCGTAGTTCTGAGGCGTGGCGAATGCTGGCATCGCCGCCGCCAGAACTACTGCCCCAAACAACGCGGTGCTAATCATGAGTGTGCGCATACTGGTGTTTCTCCCGGTTATTTTCTCGAACAGTTTCTACTTTAATCACGAAGGATTAACGCAAGGCGAAGGAATCAGCGGTCATCCAACATTGAAAAGCCCCCATTCAGGAAAGTTGTCATGCGCTCGGAAAATCGAAAGCGATGACATCCGCGATGCTGTCTGTGCCGATCATCGCCATCAACAAGCGATCCATGCCAAGCGCAACGCCCGCGCATGCAGGCAAACCCGATGCCAATGCAGCAAGTAGTCGCGTGTCTATCGGCGGCACGATCGCACCACGAGCTTCCCGAACGCGGACATCTTTCTCGAGCCGCATCTCTTGTTCGGTCGCGTCCAACAGCTCGTGATAACCATTGGCCAGTTCTAGTGATCCGAGATACAACTCGAAACGTTGTGCAACCGGATGATCTTCTGCATCGCGGGTGATGCGTGCAAGCGCGCACTGGCTGGCAGGATAGTCGACCACCGCAACCAGGTCTTCGGCCCTGAATGCGGGTTGCAGCCGATGCGTCATCAACAAGTCCAGCCAGTCGTCGCGGCCCAGCCCTTGAGGATCGATCAGCACATCTCCCAGGGTTCCGCGCAAGTCTTCGTCGTCGGCAGTAAACGGGTCGATGCCCAACGCATCCCGGTACAGGTCGCGATAACGCACCACGCGCAACTGCGCGCTTCGCCCGACCAAGGCTAATGCTGCTTGTACCAGCGCTGCGGTTTCATCGATCAGCTTCTCAAGATTCCAGCCGAGGCGGTACCACTCCAGCATCGTGAATTCGGGGTTGTGGCGGCCGCCTGCCTCGCCATCACGGAACACGCGTCCCAGCTCGTAGCAATCACCAATGCCAGCCGCCAACAGCCGCTTTAGCGCATATTCCGGCGACGTGCGCAGCCAGCGCGTGCGTGGCGCGCCGTCCGTGCGGCCACTGAACTCCATCGCGAAGGGCGCGATGTTGGGCTCGGTGTTCCCGGCCTGTGACATCACCGGTGTTTCGACTTCCAGCACGTCACGCGCATGGAAGAATTCGCGGGCTAGTCGATTTAGCGACGCACGCAAGTGCAGGGCATCGCGCGATGCAGAAGGTCGCCAATCGCTCATGCATGGTCAGCCAGGAAAGCAAGGAGTGCCGCTTCATCCCACGTCTCGATGCCGAGTTCCTGCGCCTTGGCCAGTTTGCTGCCAGCTGCCTCGCCGGCAACTACCAGCGAGGTCTTCTTCGATACGCTGCCTGCTACCTTTGCGCCAAGTGCTTCGAGTTTCGCACCGGCCTCATCGCGCGACATCGCCGACAGGCCGCCTGTAAGCACCACGGTCTTGCCTGCCAATGGTCCATCGGTGGCACGTTGTGGCGCGCCCTCCGGCCAGTGCATGCCAGTCGCCTGCAAGGTCGCGATAGCCCCGCGGTTGTGCGACTCGGCAAAAAAGTGTGCGATGCGTGCTGCCACGATCGGCCCAACATCGGGAACCTGCTTCAGCTGCTCTTCGTCGGCGACCATGAGAGGACCCAGCGCACCGAAATAGCGGGCAAGTATTTTTGCCGTACTTTCGCCGACGTCACGGATACCCAGTGCGAATAGCAGGCGCTCTAGGGTGGTGTTGCGACTGGCATCGATTGCCGCAACCAGGTTTTCCGCCCATTTGGTCGCGATCTTTCCGGCTTTAACAGTTTCAGGAACTGAGCCGGCCGCTTCGTCGGCACGACGCTTCATTTCGACGAAATCATCGACACCCAATCGGTAAAGGTCGGCGATGCCATGCACGTATCCAAACTCGACCAACGCATCGATGAAGCGTTCGCCCAGTCCATCAATGTCGATCGCACGACGGGAAGCAAAATGGATCAGCGCCTGCTTGCGTTGCGCTGGACAGACCAACCCGCCGCTGCAACGCGCCACCACTTCGCCTTCTTCGCGCTCGATCGTCGAGCCGCAATCCGGGCAATGGTTCGGCAACGCATACGGCATATGCAGGGGCTGGCCAGCAGCATCCAGCGGACGCCGTTCTTCGATCACCCGCACCACTTCCGGGATCACGTCGCCAGCACGGCGTACGATCACGCTGTCGCCGACACGCACATCGAGCCGAGCGATCTGATCGGCGTTGTGCAAGGTCGCGCGAGTCACCGTCACCCCGCCCACATGAACAGGCGCCATCAGCACCCACGGCGTGACCGCGCCGGTGCGACCGACATTGACTTCAATCGATTCAACGGTCGTCGCTGCTTCTTCTGCCGGGAACTTGTGTGCCAGTGCCCAACGTGGGGCACGTGATACAAATCCCATCGCACGTTGCTGGTCGAAGCGGTCCAGCTTGTAGACCACGCCGTCAATATCGTATGGAAGGGAATCGCGTGCTGCGCCGATGCGGGCGTAATACGCCAGCAAACCCTCGGCACCAGTCGCGACATCGACCAACGAACTGACCGCGAAACCCAATGTGCTCAACCACGCCAGCACCTTCGAATGGGTCGCTGGCAGCGCGCCATCTGTTTCACCAAGTGCGTAGGCATAGAACGCCAAGGGGCGCTGTGCGGTGATGCGTGAATCCAGTTGGCGCAAGGAACCGGCGGCGCCATTGCGCGGATTAGCAAGGGGCCTCTCGCCGGTTTCGCGGGCGCGGGCGTTGTAGGCCTCGAACCCGGCACGCGGCATGTAGACCTCGCCGCGAACCTCAAGAACGGCAGGGGCATCCCCGTGCAAGGTAAGTGGAATCGAACGAATCGTGCGCAGGTTGGCGCTGACATCCTCGCCCGTCGCACCATCACCGCGTGTCGCGCCGTGCACAAACACGCCATATTCGTAACGCAGGCTGATGGCCAACCCGTCCAGTTTTGGTTCTACCGAGAATACCGGTGAGGCATCACCCGTTTCCTTCTCGATGCGGGCCACGAAGTCAGCGACTTCCTCTCCGCTGAATGCATTCGACAGCGACAGCATCGGCACCGAATGTGCAATTTGTTCGAAGCGCCCGGATGGCGCCTCGCCGATGCGCTTGGTCGGCGAATTGGAATCGGCGAACTCGGGATGCGCGGCTTCCAGCGCCTCTAGCTCACGCAGCATCGCGTCGTATTCGACATCCGGAATGTCAGGCTCGTCGAGCACGTGATAGCGGTGACTAGCGTCGTTGAGCTTGCGACGAAGTTCGTTAATACGTGCGAAAAAAGAATCTTCAGTCATATGGTTCAGGCCGCGGGCTGGATCGTCGCGAGCGAACGCACAGGCGTCGTGCACGGAGCGCAGGAACCGCAGTGTACGTTGGAGTACACGAGGATTCCGAGCACCGTACGGGGTGTCGGTGCGGAGCGCAGCAGATTCAGGCGCGGCCGGATTACCAGCGTGTTGGCTTGCTTAATGGCGGCGCTTGATGCTGGCGGTCGTAGCTGCGCAGCTCGTCGCGGATGTGCTGGATGCGCTGGCGACCCAGCGCATTGCGCTCTTCATCCAGCACCACGCCATCAAGCAGTTCCGACATGCGTTGCGCCGCGGGCAGCATGGTGTCCCATGCATCCAACGCAGACAAAGGCGCCGGCAAGGTCAGGAAGAAAGCGATCGCCGGGGTCTCCAGTTCGCCAATGCTGGCCATGTCGAAGCTGCCCGGTTTGATGATGTTGGCAACGCTGAACACCGGGCCCTGCTCCGGACGCCCATCCACCAGGCGATGGAACACATCCATGTGGCCGAATGTCAGGCCGGCCTTTTCAGCCGCGACCACGATGTCCTGCCCGCACAATTTGGTGCCGGCCTTGGCCGCGACATACAACGAGACGATGCGATCGAACTCATCGGAGTTGCGCTTGCCCAATGCATTGGTGACAGGCCAACCATTGGGCAAGGGTAGTTCGTCCTGGCTGCCCTCGCCCGCCGGCTGGCCCCAACTTCCTGCCAGTTGATCACCCAAGGACGGCTCATTGCGCGCTCCTTCAGCACGATCGCTGCCATCTGCACGCATATCGCGGCGACGCTTCGAAGCTTTGCGGCCACGGCCAAAGTAGATGATCGCGCCAAGCAGTAACGACATCGCAACAGCAATACCGATGCGCAAAATGGTCATGTCAGACATCAAGTCCTCCCCTTAGGCAGCGCCTGCCAGGCGCGTGGCTTCGGCCAGATCAACGGATACGAGCCGGCTCACGCCAGGCTCGCGCATGGTCACGCCAGACAGTTGCTGCGCGGCTTCCATCGTCGCCTTGTTATGGGTGACGAACAAGAACTGTACCTGTTTGCTCATCTCGCTGACCATGTTGGTAAAGCGGGTGACGTTGGCTTCGTCCAGCGGCGCATCGACCTCGTCCAACAGGCAGAACGGCGCCGGATTGAGACGGAAGATCGCAAATACCAGCGCAACTGCGGTCATCGCTTTCTCGCCACCGGACAGCAACGAGATATTGGACACGCGCTTGCCAGGCGGGCGCGCCATGATGGTCACGCCAGCATCCAGAAGGTCTTCGCCGGTTAGTTCCAGGTACGCATGACCGCCACCGAACAGGCGCGGGTACAGTTCCTGGACGCCGCTGTTGACGCGGTCAAACGTGTCCTTGAAGCGGACACGGGTCTCGCGATCGATCTTGCGGATCGCGTCTTCCAGCGTATCCAGTGCCGAGGTCAAATCGGCATCCTGCGCATCCAAGTATTCCTTGCGCTGCGCAGCTTCCGCATGTTCGGCGATGGCCGCCAGGTTGACTGGCTCAAGCCGACGCAACTTCGCATCGAACTCGGCGACTGCTTTTCCCCACGTCGGGGCATCGACATCTTCGGCAAGCGTGGCAAGCACATCGTCCATCACGAAACCGGCTTCGACCACGGCGCTCGAGAACTGGTCTGCCTTCAGCGCCAATGCCTGCTGATCCAGCTTGCGTTGGCCAATCGACTCGCGTTGTTGAAGAGCCTGCATGTCGCGTTGCTGGCGGGTCTGTTCGAAACCACGCAGCTCATTGTCGATGCCTTCCAGCGCCGAGCGTGCCGCAGCCAATGCCTGCTCGGTGCGCACGCGTTCGCTAAGCGCGGTCTGTCGTTCGTCTTCAAGCGCCTTGACTGGCGCATCGCCGTCAGTGAGCTGTGAAGCCAATTCGCCCAAACGCGAATCGAGCTGGCCACGCTGGCTGCCCATCCGTTCCAGCGCCTGCGCCAGCGCGACGATCTGCGCACGCTGTGATTCAACCGTCAACGCCAATGCATGTGAGGCATCTCGTGATTCACGTGCCGCATTGCGAGCCGCATCACGTGCTTCGGTAATGTCGCGACGTTCGCCATCCAATACCTGCCTCGCGGTTTCCAGATCGCCCATGCTGGACACTGCGGTCTCGATCCGCTGGCGGGCTTCACGCGCCTGCTCATGGCCAGCGTCGAGATTGGTGGCTAGCTGCGCAAGTTCGGCCTCGATGCGTTCTATGCGGCCACGCGCGGAGTCCAGCCGGCCTTGCTGGCTCTGCAGTTGGCCCGCAAGTTCGGCCACGCCACGATGGGCGAGATAGAGAGCGCGTTGTGAATCTTCACGTTGCTGTTCAGAAGCCAGCAATTGATCGCGGAGCGAAGTCAGCGCTGCATCGAGTACACGCTCGCGCGTGACATGACCCTCGATTTCGATGCGCAGAGATTTGATGTCTTTTTCACGTAGCAACGCGCCCTGTTTGGCAGCGCCAGAGCGCAATACGCGCACCCAGCCATCGCCCAGTCGTTCACCAGCACGAGTGATGACCGATTCGCCATCGCCCAAGCGCGCCTGCATGCTGCGCGCATCGGCCAGCGTTTCCGCAGCGTGCAGCGTCGACAGCAGACGACGGATCGCCAACGGTCCCTGCACCTTGCTAGCCAATGAGCTTGGCGCGAAATCGGCGGTGCCGGTTTCGGCTGAGACCAGCGCAAGCCGGCCTTCGGCAAGTTCGCCAAGTGCATCGACCAGCGCTTCCGGCTGAGCTACAAGGACGCCTTCGATCAACTGACCGAGCGCTGCCTCGACTGCATTTTCCCATCCGGATTCGACCTGCAGCTGTTCGCCGACGCGGGCGGCATCGTCCAATCCGCGCTGCTTGAGCCAAGCCACCGCAGCGCCCTGCTCTTGTCCGAGCGCGGCATTTTGCAATGTTTCCAGCGAGGCCAGGCGACCGCGCGCGGCCTGTGCCTGTTTTCGCAGTTCAGCCAGTTCCGTCTGCGACGTACGTTGTTTTTCCTGCAGGCTTGTCAACGCCTGCTTGCGCGTTTCGACATCCGTGGTCAGGTCATCGAGCGCAATTTTCTGGCCTTCATGCTGGTCCTGCAACGCGATGAACGCCTCGCTCAATGCGTCCAGGTCCAACCCAGTGCGTTCGGCAGCAAGCTGCTCGCGGCGACGGTCGGCGTCGAGGATCTGCCTGTCCAGGTGTTCGATGCGGGTGCGTTCCACATCGCCGGCGCGCGTAGCTTCGGCCTGCGCCTTGCTGTGACCATCCCAACGCTGCTGCCAGTCGGCCAGTCGTGCTTCGGCGTCGCGCCATGCATCCTGGCGCGCGACATCGTCTTCTTGCATCTCGAGCAGGCGCGGCTCGGCATCGGCCACGGATTCGCGCAGCACATCGAGTTTCTGCTGGTCGCCACTGATGTGGCCACCGATTTCACTGAGCGCCGACTGCGCTTCATCACGTGCGCGCTGCAGGCGCGTGGCCAGCTCGCGCTGATGCGCGATCTGCTGTTCAACCCGCGCCAGCGTGCTGCCGACCTGGTACACGGCGGCTTGCGCGGCATTGAGTGCCTCGCTGGCGCCATCGCGGCGACCACGCCCGGTTTCCAGTTCGCGTTCGGCTTCGCGCTGTTCGGCGATCAGCTGCTCAAGCCGGGTCTCATCCTGGGCAAGCTTCTCGCGCAGACGCTGCAACTTGGTGTCCAGCGTGCGGAACTCGAGTGCTTTCCATTCGGCGTCCTTGATGCGGCGTTCGGCCTGGATCGCGGTGTATTGCTCGGCTTGCTTGGCCTGGCGGGCCAGGTGCTGGAGTTGCTTGGTCACTTCTTCGCGCAGATCGCCAAGCCGGTCAAGATTCTCGCGGGTATGTCGGATGCGGGTCTCAGTCTCCTTGCGGCGCTCCTTGTATTTGGAGATACCGGCAGCTTCTTCCAAATAGACGCGCAGCTCCTCGGGCTTAGCCTCGATGATCTGCGAAATCATGCCTTGCTCGATGATCGAATAGCTGCGCGGGCCGAGCCCCGTGCCTAGAAACAAGTCTGTGATGTCGCGACGCCGGCAGCGGGTGCCGTTAAGCGCGTAGAGGCTTTGACCATCACGGCTGACCGTGCGCTTGACCGAGATCTCGTTGAAGGCAGCGAACTCACCGGTGATCGTGTGATCCGAGTTGTCGAACACGAGTTCGACCATCGCCTGCGACACAGGCTTGCGCGTGGAACTGCCGGAGAAGATCACGTCGGTCAATGAATCACCACGCAAACGGCTTGCCGCGCTTTCGCCCATCACCCAGCGAATCGCATCGATGATGTTCGACTTGCCACAGCCGTTAGGCCCGACCACGCCGGTCATGTTGGTCGGCAGGTGCAGGGTGGTCGGATCAACGAAGGATTTAAAACCGGCGAGCTTGATGGTGGACAGGCGCATGCGGCGACGGTGTTCCTGGCTACGGCATAAGCCGTGGCATTAAGATAAACAAGATTAGATTAATCCCATAACTAATTGAAATAATTACAGGAACTTGGCTGAGGTGAATAGAAATAATCAGACAGTCCGCGAGTATAACGGGGCTAGGCAACCTCGTCCGGCGCCCTGGCGGTAATCGCCAGCGCATGGATATCAGACGTCATCATGTCGCCCAATGCCGCGTAGACAAGGCGGTGACGTGCCAGCGGCAGCTTGCCAGCAAAGGCCTTGCTGACAACGGTCACGCTGAAGTGGCCCTGCCCGCCTCGCGCGCCGGCATGTCCCGCATGCTTGTGGCTATCGTCATTGACCTCCAGCGCAACCGGCACAAGTGCCTCGGTCAACATTTCCCGTATACGCGTGACGCGTTCGGGATTCAATCGGGGGATGTCGGCTTCGGTCCAGGCCTGGCTCACGGGAGCACCTTGCGGAACGGACGCACCTCGACACGCGAATAAACTCCGGCAGCGACATAGGGATCGGCGTCGGCCCACGAACGGGCGGCCTCCAGCGATTCGAATTCAGCAATGACAATACTTCCGGAGAATCCCGCCGGACCTGGATCCTCGGCATCGATTGCCGGGCAAGGACCTGCCAGCAGCAGGCGACCTTCATCGCGCAGCGCCGTCAACCGCGCCAGATGTTCCGACCGTGCGGCCAGTCGCCGGGCCAGCACATCAGCCCCATCGAATCCTTCAATCGCGTACCACATGGACGACTCCACTTAACTGCCGGTCCTTATTGTAAGGGTGTGTGTCGCGGCCTCTTGCTGGACACGACCGAAAGGAATCCGTAACCTTTACCCATCGCTTAGGCTCGATGCCAGCAGCCCAGCACGAAACCGGCCCCACGCCGCACCGCGCCCGCTGACTGATCCAGCCCATTCCGCCACCCGTCACGATGTCGTGCCCGCCGAAACAGTGCGAGCACCGCTCAGGCATGGCGAACCGCTAGATTGCAAGACCAAAAGCAAGACCAAATCCGTCGCACACGCGGCCAAGGCGTACAGGTGTGGCCCGGAGGGGGCCGCCAATCGATGACATCTGAATCAAGCAGCGACGCGAGCGTCGAAGCAACCAATCCGACCCCGGCGCGCGCGCAACAGCCCGCCCCACAACAGCAGGAAATGCCGCTGGCGATGGTGCTTGGGCAGCCGCTGCTGCAGATCCCGCAAGATCTGTACATCCCGCCGGACGCGCTGGAGATCATCCTCGACGCGTTCGAAGGCCCGCTGGACCTGTTGCTGTACCTGATCCGTCGACAGAACCTGGAAATCCTCGACATCCCGGTTGCGGAAATTACCCGCCAATACGTCGAATACATCCAGGCCATGCACGAGATGCGCTTCGAGCTGGCCGCCGAATACCTGGTCATGGCCGCCATCCTGGCCGAGATCAAGTCGCGGATGCTGCTGCCGCGGCCACCGCGCGAAGAAGGACTGGAAGACGATCCGCGTGCCGATCTGGTGCGGCGCCTGCAGGAATACGAACGTTTCAAGCAGGCCGCTGAAGACCTCGATGGACTGCCCCGGCAGGATCGCGACACCAGCCCGGCCAATGCATTCGTGCCGGACCGAAGCGCGGAACGCGAGCCACCAGAAGTGGATTTACGCGAAATGCTGCTGGCGTTGCATGATGTGTTCAAACGTGCGGAGTTATTCACCCAGCACGCGATTCGTCGCGATGCCTTGAGCGTGCGCCAGCGCATGGGCGAATTGCTCGAACGGCTGGCTGATGGCAGCTTCCATCGCTTCGAGTCACTGTTCACGGTAGAGGAAGGTCGGCTTGGCGTGGTGGTGACCTTCTTGGGCGTGCTGGAACTGGCCAAGGAGCGCCTGCTGGACGTGGTGCAGGAGGTGCCATTGGCAACCATCTACGTGAAATCCCTTGCCGCGGGCACGGACGACTCGAATGCACTTGAATTGTCGAGTGAGTTCGACGAAATCGACGCCGCCAACGATCCGCGCCAATGAACCTCGCGCAAATAGACAAAATGAGCCGCATGGACCAAACACTCGTCACCCGCATCGTGGAAGCCGCCCTGCTCGCGAGCAGCCAGCCATTGACGGTTGTCCAGCTGCAGGGGCTATTCCCACTGGACGAACCCGCACCGGAAGAAAGCGTCCAGACCGCCCTGAATGAACTTCATGATGCGTGCAGCGAGCGCGGCGTGGAACTGGTCGAGCTCGCATCTGGCTGGCGTTTCCAGGTCAAGTCTGACGTGCACGCGTGGGTCGCGCGCTTGTGGACCGAGCGACAAACAAAATACACCCGCGCCACGCTGGAAACGCTTGCACTGATCGCCTATCGGCAGCCGGTGACTCGTGGCGAGATCGAACAGGTGCGCGGCGTGACCGTGAGCAGCAACATCATCAAGGCGCTGGAAGAACGCGAATGGATCCGCGTCGTCGGACATCGCGACGTACCCGGCAAGCCCGAGTTGTTGGCGACGACCAAGACCTTCCTCGATTACTTCGGCCTGAAGCGGCTGGACGAACTGCCGCCACTGTCCGAACTGCGCGAGATCGGTGAACTGGAGCCGCAACTGCCGTTTGAGCCTTCGATTCCGGCGGGTATAGCCAGCGACGAGACGGAAATGGGGTCAGAGAACATTTCCATCGAAGAACACGAAATAGATACAACGAATGAAGAGGAAATGTTCTCTGACCCCATTTCCCCCAATTCCCTAGATAACAGCAACGAACAACCCACTGGAGACGACGCCGAACCGGCATCGTCGGAACAAGAGAATAAAGATGAGCAATGAGAAGAACAGCGGCAAAAGCAGCCGCAGCCCACTGAGCCTGAAGCGCGAAACCACGCCGAAAGCCGAAGCGCCACGCATCGAAGAACGCCTGCACAAAGTATTGGCGCAGGCCGGATTGGGTTCGCGTCGCGCGCTGGAGCAGCGCATCGCCGACGGCCTGGTCAAGGTCAATGGCGAAACCGCGCGTACTGGAATGAGCGTGACCGGTGGCGACAAGATCGAAATCGATGGCCGCACCTTTGTTGCCAGCGCACTGACCGACCCGCCGCGCGTGTTGATGTACAACAAGCCGGAAAGTGAAGTCACCAGCCGCGAAGATCCTGAAGGCCGCCCGACCATTTTCGAGGCACTGCCGTCGCTCAAGGGTGCGCGCTGGATCGCGATCGGCCGTTTGGACATCAACACCACCGGCCTGCTGCTGCTCACCACTGACGGCGAGCTGGCGAACGCGATGATGCACCCCAGCTTCGAGGTTGCTCGCGAATATGTGTGCCGCGTGCGTGCGCCGGAAGGCGAGGACGTGGTCAGCGACAAGATTGTCGAACGACTGGCGCGTGGCGTTGCCCTTGAAGACGGCCCAGCCAAGTTCGATGAGGTCGAGCGCATCGGCGGCACTGATTCACACGATTGGTTCCGCGTATTGCTCAAGGAAGGTCGCAACCGCGAAGTGCGCCGGTTGTGGGAATCGCAGGGTTGTCAGGTAAGCCGTCTGAAGCGCATTCGCTATGGCGACGTGCGCCTGCCGCAGCCACTGCTGCGCGGCAAGACCCAGGAATTGCCGCAGGCCGAGGTTGATGCCTTGCGCAAGGCTGTTGGACTCGAAGAAGGCACGCCATCGGCGCTGACCCTGATGCCTGTGCTGGGCCAACGCAAGGCGACCAAGGCGACCGTGCATGTTGGGCGCCAGGCCGGCCCAGGTTATGTGGGCGGGCACAGTTCGGCCGATGAGGGCCGCGAGCTGCGTCGTTTCGACAACGTGCGCGAGGATCGTGGTCGACGTGGCGCCCCCCCACGCAAACATGGTGGCCTGACCGTCAGTGGCGAAGCAGCTGCAAAGCAGTCACAAAAATCTTTCAAGCCCAAGGGTCCGCGTCCGCAAGGCCAACAACTGCGCCCGGGCGAGCAACGTGGCGACAATCCTGCGGCGATGCGCACCTGGTTCGTGCCGGATGGCGTAGATACCGGTCCTTCCGGTCATCGCAATCCTGATGGCCCGGGCGGCCCACGCAAACCCTATGGCAACAAGCCGGCTGGCGCGCGTGGCCCAGGTGGCCCGCGGCCCGGTGGTCCAAGTGGCCCACGCCCAGGCGGTCCGCGTCCGGGTGCCCCTCGCCCCTATGGTGACCGTGGCCCAGCTGGCGGTGCAGGTGATCGAGGTCCGCGGCGTGAAGGTGGCAACGGTCCCGGTCACAGCGAAGGTCGTCCGGCCCGCCCCGCGCGGCCGTATGGACATCCGGGTAACGCGCCAAATTTCCCGTCCGACCATGCCAATCCGGGCGGCTTCAACCCGTACGGCGAACGCCCGCGTGGCAATCGCCCTGCCAGTGATCGTCCAGGCCAGGGACCAAGGCCCAGTGGTCCGCGCGGCCCGAAGCCCGGCGGTCCCCGTGGACCGAAACCGGGTGGCCCACGCGGCGGCAATCGCTGAGGCATCAACCAAGTGAGCAGACAAGGGCGCCGATGGCGCCCTTGTTGTTTGTGCGCTGTACACCCTGCACATATTCAGCATGCGATAGCCGGGTATAGCCCGAAAGTCACTTGACGCCCCCACGCCGCCGCACGCACATTGCTGTGGTGTGTTTCCGTGTTTTCTTGTCCGCTGGTGCCACAACGCGCCAGCCCTGCCGTGGAGCAATACCATGCAACGACGCGATTTCCTCAAGGCCACCGGAGCCGGCATGGCCTGCATGCTGCTACCGATGCAAGGCTTTGCCGTTCCAGCTGAGACCCTGCTCAGCACGATTGATATTCGCCTGAAGAAATCACTGGCAGACACCGCCATGCAGGCGGCAACCAATGCCGGCGCCAGTTATTGCGACGTGCGTATCGGGCGCTATCTGCGCCAATTCGTCGCAACACGCGAAGACAAAGTCACCGGCGTGGTGAACACCGAATCAAGCGGCGTAGGCATCCGTGTCATCGCCGATGGTGCTTGGGGATTTGCTGCAACCCGTGACATGACGCCCGATGCAGTGGCCGCTGCCGCGCGTCAGGCCACCGCGCTTGCCAAAGCGAACTCGGGTGCGCGCATCAACCCAGTCCAACTCGCGCCGACGCCGGGCGTCGGCGAAGTCAGCTGGAAAGCACCAATTCGCAAGAATTCGATGTTGGTGCCGGTCAAGGAAAAGGTCGAGCTGCTGCTGGCGGTGAACGCTGCGGCAATGAAGGCTGGTGCCAATTTCGTCAATTCGTCGGTGTTCGCGATCAACGAGCAGAAATATTTCGCCTCCACCGATGGTTCATACATCGACCAGGATATCCATCGCATCTCGGCACCCCTTTCGGTGACGGTGATCGACAAAGCCAGCGGCAAGTTCCGCAGCCGCGATGGCCTGTCTGCACCCATGGGCATGGGTTACGAGTACCTCGACGGCAACGCCGCGGATAAGACCACCCTGCCTTCGGGCGTGATCGTCTATGGCAATTCATACGACATGATGGAAGATGCCGTGGCCGCTGCGAAGCAGGCGCAGATGAAGCTCAAGGCGCCGTCGGTAAAGCCGGGCAAGTACGACTTGGTGCTGGATCCCTCGCACACCTGGTTGACCATCCACGAGTCGGTCGGCCACCCCACCGAACTCGATCGCGTGCTCGGTTACGAGGCCAACTACGCAGGCACCAGCTTCGTCACCCTGGAGAAGGTCAAGGAGCAGTTCCAGTACGGCAGTCCTGAAGTCACCATTGTTGCGGACAAGACGGCGGTCGGCAGCCTCGGCGGCGTCGGTTACGACGATGAGGGCGTCAAGACGCAGAAATGGGACATCATTCGCGACGGCAAGCTGGTCAACCTGCAGGCGACCCGCGACCAGGCGCACATGCTGGGCCTCGACCATTCGCAGGGCTGCTGCTATGCGGACTCCTGGAGTAGCGTGCAGTTCCAGCGCATGCCCAACGTGTCATTGCAACCCGGCAAAAAGGAGCTCAGCGTCGCCGAGATGGTGAAGGACGTTGAAAACGGTATCTATATCGTGGGTGATGGCTCCTTCTCCATCGATCAGCAACGCTACAACGCGCAGTTCGGCGGCGAGCTATTCCACGAGATCAAGGATGGCAAGATCACCGGCCCGATCGAGGACGTGGCGTACCAGATCCGCACGCCGGAATTCTGGAACTCCTGCGTCGCCGTCTGTGACAAGCGCGACTACCGTCTCGGCGGTTCGTTCAGTGACGGCAAGGGCCAACCTGGCCAGTCGTCATCGGTATCGCATGGTTCTTCCACCGCGCGCTTCAATGGCGTGAATGTCATCAACACCGCCCGTAACCTCGGCTGATCAAGGAGCACGCACATGAGCATGATGACCGAAGCGCAGGCGCGCGAGATTCTGGAAAAAGTCGTGAAGATGTCGGTGGCAGATGAATGCACCGCCACCCTCGGCGGCGGCAAGCAAGGCAACGTGCGCTTCGCGCGCAACGATATTTCCACCTCCGGATTGGTGGAGGATGTCGACTTGGTGGTTGAAGTTGCATTCGGCAAGCGCAGCGGCACCGCCACCATCAACCAGTTCGACGATGCCTCGCTGGAGCGTTGCGTGCGTCGCGCAGAAGAGCTGGCCAAGCTGTCCCCGGAAAATCCCGAGTACATGCCGATCATCGGCAAGCAGGAATACAAGCCCAGCAAGACCTTTAGTGAATCCACCGCCGCAATCACGCCCGAACAGCGTGCGAAAATCGCGGCGGATTCGATTGCTGCCTCGAAGGCAAAGGATCTGATCGCTGCCGGCTTTCTGGAAGACAACAGTGGATTCACTGCGTTCGCCAACAGCAAGGGCAACTTCGGCTACCAGAAGCAAGCAGGCTTGAACTACACCTGCACCGTACGCACGCAGGACGGTAGCGGTTCGGGCTGGGTTGGCCGGGACCTGCGCGACATGAGCGACTTCCACGTCGAGAAAGATATCGCCGTCGCCATCCGCAAGGCGCGTGATTCCGCCGATGCCAAAGCGCTGGAACCGGGCAAGTACACGGTGATTCTGGAACCGCATGCAGCTGCTGGATTGGTCAGCTTCATGATGTACTTCTTCGACGCACGCTCAGCCGACGAAGGCCGCAGTTTCTTGTCCAAGAAAGGTGGTGGCAACAAGCTTGGCGAGCAGGTCTACGACCCGCGCGTGAACATGTATTCCGATCCGTGGGACGAGGACGTTCCGGTAATGCCATGGGATGGCGAAGGACTACCGCGCGAGCGCACGCCGATCATTACCAAGGGCAAGGTCGCCGCGTTGAACTACTCGCGCTACTGGGCAGAGAAGCAAGGTAAGCGTGCCGTTGGACGGCCTGGCAACCTGATCATGGAAGGTGGCACCAAGTCCACTGCGGACCTGGTGCGCGAGACCAAGAAGGGCGTATTGGTCACCCGCACTTGGTATATCCGCATGGTCGATCCGCAGACCGTATTGCTGACCGGCCTGACCCGTGACGGCACCTTCTACATCGAAGACGGCGTGATCAAGTACCCGATCAAGAACTTCCGCTTCAATGAATCGCCCATCATCATGCTCAACAACATCGAGGAACTCGGCAAGCCCATCCGCGTGGCTGGCGACGAATCCTCGCTGGCGATGATGTTGCCGGCCATGAAGCTGCGCGACTTCACCTTCACCTCGCTGTCGGACGCCGTGTGACGGCTACATCGCTAGTGACATGAGGATGTGCATGGACCGCAGGCAGGCTTTGCGCCTGCTTGCGGGTAGCCTGGCGGTGGCCGCGTTACCAGCATCCGCTGCAGGCTCTTACGATTTCTGGTTCACCCGCCTGAAGTACGACTCCGGGGATTGGGACGTCGACCAGCGCATGCCAGCGAATGTCATCACGGCGCTGATCGACTACACCAGCCTGCGCGTTGATCCCGTCGAGCGCGTGGTCGCATTGTCCGACCCTAAGGTGTTCGACTCGCCTTTCTGCTATCTCGCCGGTCACAAATTGGTCGAGTTCAATGCGGCCGAGCGTCGCAATTTCGAACGCTACGTGCGCAATGGCGGCTTCGTGCTGGTCGATGACTGCAACCACGATATCGACGGGCTGTTCGCGACCTCGTTCGAACGCCAGATGGCCTCGATCTTCGGACCAAAGGCACTGAAGAAACTACCGAATTCACACCCACTGTATCGAAGCTTCTTCAAATTCAATGAAGGTCCGCCAGCAACCGGAATGGAGCTCAACGGCTGGGGCGACGATCTGGTTCATGACTACCTGAAAGGCATCGAAATCGATGGCCGCCTCGGTGTCCTCTACAGCAACAAGGATTACGGCTGCGAGTGGGATTACGACTGGCGCAACAAGCGCTTCCTCGCTGTCGATAACACCCGTTTCGCCGTCAACATCGTCATCCACGCATTGACCAATTGAGCACGCTTTCAATGAACGACCCCATGACCGACGACACCACCGATGCCGCTACCAGGACATCGCCCACCGAATCCGATGTCAAGCGCGAAGTGCAGGCACTGGGCGAGCTACGCAAGGCGATCGCCCAAGCGATCGTCGGCCAGGATGACGTCGTCGAACAGCTGCTAATCGGTTTGCTTTCCGGTGGTCACTGTCTGCTGGAAGGCGTGCCTGGCCTCGGCAAGACACTGCTTGTGCGTTCGCTTGGACAGGCACTTGATCTGGAGTTCCGGCGCATCCAGTTCACCCCGGACCTGATGCCCAGCGACATCATTGGCACCGAAATCCTGGAAGAAGACCACGGCACCGGCCGGCGCATGTTCAAGTTCCAGAAGGGTCCGGTGTTCACCAATCTACTGCTGGCCGACGAACTCAACCGCACGCCACCCAAGACACAAGCCGCGCTTCTGGAAGCGATGCAGGAACACACCGTCAGTTATGGCGGCACCACCTATCCGCTACCAGCTCCATTTTTCGTGCTTGCAACGCAGAACCCGCTGGAACAAGCCGGCACCTATCCCTTGCCGGAAGCGCAGCTTGATCGCTTCCTGTTGCATATCCGCGTGCCTTACCCCAGCGAATCCGAAGAACAGGCAATTCTGGCCCTCACCACTGGCAGCAAGCCGGCGCAGGTTCCGCGCGTGATGGGCGGCGAAGCGCTTTTGCGCCTGCAAACTCATGTTCGCGATGTCCACGTCGGCGATGCGTTGCTGGCATGGATCAACCGCTTGGTGCGCAGCACGCGCCCGGGCGAATCCGCATCTGCCGAAGTCCGAAACTGGGTGCGCTGGGGCGCCGGCCCGCGTGCCGGGCAATCACTGGTGCTGGCAGCGAAAGCCCGTGCACTGATGCACGGGCGCTTCGCTGCAACCCGCGAGGACGTCATGGCGTTGGCTGCGCCTGTGATGCGCCATCGCCTGCTGCTCTCGTTCGCCGCTGAGGCCGAACGAATCAGTACCGATGACGTGATCGCGCAGGTCCTGCGCCAGCAACCAGCGCCCTGAGGGAGCCGGTCTTGTTCGCACTTCCACCCGAGGTGCTCGCGCGCTTGCGGCCGTTGCGGCTGCACACGCGGCTTGGGGCCGCCGCGCATGGCCATGGCCTGCATGCCAGCCAACAACGCGGCAGTGGCTTGGAGTTCTCGCAATACCGTAGCTACGAACAAGGCGACGACCTGCGCCAAGTTGACTGGAAGTTGTTCGCACGTTCCGACCGCTATTTCGTGCGCGAAGCGGAACGCGAAAGTCCGCTGGCAGCGTGGATCGTGCTGGATGCAACCGCCTCGATGACGCAAACCGATCAGGCGCGCCCAGGCGTGACCCGCCTCGATATCGCCAAACAGATCGCTGCTTGCGCGGTGCAGGTCGCGCTGCAAGGTGGCGACCGCTTCGGATTGATCGCTGTCAACGATGCACAGGTGCAACCGACGCCAAGCGGCCTTGGCGCACGTCATCGCGACCGTTGCCTTCTCGCACTGGATGCGATGAGCAGCGCGGGCCGCTGGCCGGATGCAACGCGATTGTCGCCTGCATGGAACATGCTCAGCCCACATAGCCTGGTGCTGCTGCTCAGCGACTGCTTCGATGATGCCGTGGTCGAGATGGCTGAAAAGCTCGCTGCTACCGGCCGTGACGTCTGCATCGTGCAAGTGTTGATGGCTGATGAGCGCGACTTTCCCTATCGCGGCGGCCATCTATTCGTTGATACCGAAAACGCGGCCACCTTGCTAGGCGATGCCGATGCCCTGCGCGCCGACTACCTGCAACGCTTCGCTGATGCCCGCACGGAGTTGCAGGCCCGTTGCGCGCGTACCGGTATTCGTTTCGCCACGCATTTCGCCGATGCGTCCGTGGATGCGCCGCTGCAGGTGCTGTTCGGCGCACAGGCGCGCGCGGCATGAACATTGGCCTGCTGTTGCCATCCGCGTTGATCGCACTACTGGCGCTGGCAGTTCCACTCCTGCTGCATCTAGTGCGGCAAACCGAACAGAAACGCATCGAGTTCGCCGCACTGCGCTGGCTGGTCGCACGTGCGCAACCACGCCGCCGCCCCCGTTTCAACGAGTGGTTGTTGCTGATCTTGCGCCTGCTGCTGCTGGCCTTGCTCGCATTGTGGTTGGCGCAACCGGTACTCAGCGGGCGTCCGGACCTGCGCCCGTGGGTCGTGGTGGATCCTGCGATTGATGCCACGCAATTGGCCGCACACATGCCACCCGGCACATCCAAAGACGCGCAGTTGCATTGGCTGGCACCGGGATTCCCTCAGATCGAAAAACCGGCCCCGCGCAGCACGACATCGACATCAATCAGCAGCCTGCTGCGCGAGTTGGATGCGACGCTACCTCGCGATGTGTCGCTGACGGCGATCGTTCCAGAGCAGTTTGATGCCACCGATGCACAGCGCACGCGTTTGGCTCGCAAGATCACGTGGCTGCCAGTTCGCGGCAGCAATGCATTCGGCCCCACGACCACACCGAAACCCATGCGCATCGCCGTCTATGCGGATGCTGAGCACCGAGCCGCCCTGCCCTATTTACGCGCAGTTGCAACGGCGTGGGCCACGCAAGCAAAACCGTCAGTAGCAGCGCCTGCACCCACTCAGGTATCCACGCCAGTATCGAGCACCACGCTTCGCGAAATCACAGGCATCGACGGACTCCATGCCGACGACACCCATGTGTTGTGGCTCGCTAGCACCGCAGTTCCGGCGCAACAACAGCACTGGGTGAAAAACGGCGGCGTGATCCTGCTCGCACAAGACAGCAAGGTTGAAACGCTTGACTGGAATGACGCACAGATCGCATGGCGTGGCGCGGATGGCACGCAACTGGCATTGCGGTTGGTCGATGGCAAAGGCTTCTGGATGCGGATGCTGCTTCCGCTCACGCCTGAGTCGTTGCGTGTACTGCTGGAACCCGGATTTCCGCTGGCTCTGCAGGCAACGCTTGAAGCCAATCTGCCGGCGGCCACGCGTGCATGGGCGGACGCCTACATCCCAGTTGTTAATACGCAGGCCATCGACGCTGTTCAATCACCGCGCCCGCTCGGCAGCTTGCTTGCGTTGCTGATTGCATTGCTGTTCGGCATCGAGCGTTGGTTCGCGATGTGCATGCGCAGGTTCCGATCCGCATGAGTCGTATCGCGCCACCACCACAGACTTTGCATACGCACTGGCGGGTCCATGCCTGCGTTCGCGTATTGCTTTTTGCGTTGCCATGGATCGTGGTCGCAGTCCTGTTCGCCTTGCGCGAACCTGCCCAACCGGCACGCTGGCTGCTGACGGTTGCAGGGCTTGTCGCAACGCTACTTTGGCTCGCCCGTGCCTGGCGCATGCATGACCTGCCCTGGTTTGCGGGGCGGCTCAATCGACATGCCGGTTTCGAAGACAGCGCTGGCTTGTTGCTCGGCCTGGACGTGCCCGCATCCAGCATCGCCCAGCTGCAACGCAGTCGCCTGCAGTCGCGATGGCAGTCAGTCGATCTCGGTGCGTTGCGACCTCGAATAAAGACGGCCAGTTTGTTCTGGAACCTGCTGATCGCGCTCACTTGTGCGGCTGGCGTCTGGTCTTGGCAAGGGCAAATGCCCGAACCCATCCGCGCGCAGCTGCCACCTGCGTTGGCGCAGGTATTGGGCGTGCAGTCGCCATCACTGCGCCAGATCCAGATCGAAGTCACGCCACCTGGCTATACGGGGCTACCTGCACGCACGGTCAAGGCTGCTGACGCGCGCGTACCGGAAGCATCAAATGTTGGTTGGTCACTGCAGTTCTCGGTTGCACCCGCACGCGCATGGATGGAGGTACAGAACGGTCCACGGATCGAGCTTCTGGAACGTGATGGCGGCTGGCACGCAGAGCACCGCATCAACCGTTCCGTGCTCTATCGAATTGTCACTGAACCCGCATTGCCCATCGCGCAACGGCGCCTGCACAGCATCGTGATGATTGGCGACCAACCACCGCAAGTGCGTGCAACCATGCCCGCAGAAAGCCTGAGTCAGCGCAAGCCTGGGCAACAAACATGGCCGCTGGTGTTCGAAGCCACCGATGACCATGGCATCAATGCCCGCGCGGAACTGCGCATCATCCAGACCAGTGGCGAAGGCGAGAACATCAGTTCCAGCGAACGCACCTTGTCATTGACCGGCAGCGGCCCGGCGAAAGCACGGCGCTTTGGCTATGTGTTTGACCTTGCACGTAGCGGGCTGACGGTCGGCAATGACGTGATCGTGCAGCTGACGGTGCGCGATAACCGCCAGCCACAGTCACAGCAAGTACGCAGCGCCAGCGTGATCCTGCGCTGGCCGCCGGAAAAGCTGGACATGGCTACGGGTCTCGATGGAATGATGCAGCAGGTGCTTCCTGCCTATTTCCGCAGCCAGCGCCAGATCATCATCGATGCTGAAAAACTCATCCGAGAACAACGCAAACTCACGCCGGACGTGTTCACCGAACGCTCAAATGTGATCGGTGTCGATCAGCACACGCTGCGCCTGCGTTATGGGCAATTCCTTGGCGAGGAAGCAGAGGAAGCAAAGCCATTGCCGACCAGCGACGCAGACCAGGAAACCGACTCTGACGGGTCGGATCAGCCCGAGGCCGAGCATCCGCCCGAAGATGCGCATGACCATGGGGCAACCGGCAACAGCAGCGTCGATGCGATGCTCGCACAGGTCTCGCATGTGCATGACTTGCCCGAGGCAGCGACGATGCTCGATCCTCAAACGAGGGAGATCCTGCGCGAAGCGTTGCGCGAAATGTGGTCATCGGAGACGCAGCTGCGGTTAGGCGAGCCCAAGAAGGCGCTCCCCTTCGCCAACAGGGCACTGGTACTGATCAAGAAGATCCAGCAGGCCGACCGTATTTACCTGCCACGCATCGGTAATGAACTGCCGCCGATTGATTTCACCCGGCGCATGAGTGGAAAGCGTGATGACGTGGCCGGGCGCAGCAATGCCTTCATCGCGTTATCGGATGCAAGCAAGCCGATGGATGCGCTCTGGAGTGCTTTGGGTGCCGACCAAACTGGT
>JBBSRO010000010.1:0-63955 GCA_038242955.1 Lysobacterales bacterium | reverse complement strand
AGATGACAGCGCATACGAATACACGATGGTCGTGGTCATACGCGACGAGACTGGCAGGGAAATCAGCCGCCATGTGGCTGGTGTGGGCGCGATATTCCCCGGCGAGTCACGAAGTTTCAACGTCAGCGTAGAAGCTGTCCCAGCATCCGCTGGAAAACGACGCCGGCACTAGAAGCCTTCGCCCGAGCCTGAACCCTGCCCTCTACCAAGGCAGGGATGTCTGGCATCTACCGCTTAATGCGCTACGTTCGCCGCGAGCATCGACCGGCGGTTAAGCCAGAATCCGGCTAACAGCACGCCCAGCACTAGCACCTGCGTAACCACGCCCTGCAACGTGGGGTAGATGCCCAGTATGCTGATACGTGGGAATTGGATTACCGAAACCGACAGCCAGCCGGCTTCTTGCAACGCGGCGATGCCCTTGCCGGCCAGCGCCACCGCCAGTACCGAAATTAACAGCGAGCTGACTTTGAAGAACTGGGTTATCGGCAGCTTGCGCGAATAGCGCAGCATCGCCCATGCCATCGCCGCGAGAAGCACGACGGCGCCCCCCGCGCCGGCCAAGATCGCCATGCCGTTGCCTTGGCTCCACAGGGCCGCGAAGAACAACACAGTCTCGAACACCTCGCGGTACACGACCACGAACGAGAGCAGGAACAAGAACCACGCTGAGCGCTTCGTCAGTGCGTGCGAGAGCTTCTCGCGAATGTAGCGTTGCCATGCGCCCGCTTGGCTCTTGCCATGCATCCAGATGCCGACGAACAGCAGCACGGCTGCCGCGAACAACGCCGCAAAGCCCTCAGTGAGCTCACGACTCGCGCCACTGATGCTGACCAGATATGTCGCGATTAACCAAGTGAATCCACCGGCGAGCAAAGCGCTAACCCAGCCCGCGTGCACGTACGGCAAGACCTCGGTGCGATTGGCTTTGCGAAGGAACGCAATCATCGCAATGATAATCAGCAGCGCCTCCAACCCTTCGCGCAGCAAGATGGTTAACGCACCAACAAAGGCCGACACGTTGCTGGCACTCTCCACCGACAGTGCGGCCTCGGCCTCGTCAAACAAGCTGTCTACCTCATCGACCCGCGCTTGTACCTCGGTAAGGCTCGCCGAGCCGCCGATGCCCGAACGCAGCCGGCCCATTGCGGCTTCGATGCGTGCCATCAATGCGGCATCGCGCGACGCAAGCACGACCTCTACTGGCTCAAAGCCATCCAGGTAAGCCGACAAAACCAGGTCACGGGCAGCGCCTTTCTCACCGCGGGCATACGCCTTGACACCCTCGGCGAGGCGCGCACGGGCTAATGCCAACGAACCCGTCGGCGCAACCGCCTGGGCAACCGCGGTGGCCTCGGGTTGGCGGCGCAGATACGCCGTGATCGCCGCCGCATCGTCCTCGCCGACACGTGCAGCCAGACTGGCCGGCGTCATCTGGGTCAGCGCGGCAAGATCAGGAATGGCTGCTCGCGCCGCAGCGGCGTCGGCCCCGTTCCACAACTGTTTGCCCTCGCTCGCAAGCCGTTCCGGATAAGCAAGTTGGCCAACATAAAAGGAGAGCGCCCACCGGTCCTCGACCGACAAATGCGCGTAACTGACCATGCTAGTCCCTTCAAGACCCTGCTCGATCACCTGGTACAGCGCGAAGACGCTGCGCTCACGTGCACGCATGCGATCGGTGAAAGCAATCGGGGCCGGGTCCAAGCTGGCGCCAGCGGCGCCGTCGCCAGCGCCGGTGGCGCCGTGGCAACTGGCGCATTCCTGCTGGTACAACGCTGCCGCGTGCGCAAGCTCGGGAGGCGCAGAAGGTGCGAGCGGCACCGGGTAGGCGCGCAGCAGCTGACTCGCTAGCCCATGTGCCATCCCAGCCACGGCTTCCGGTGAGCGCTTGGCGCGGATCGCCGCCTGCAGTTCTTCGGCAGCTTGCAACAGTCGCGGAGTGGCCTCCAACGGCGGCAACTCCGCCATGCGTTCGCGCACCGAGGCTACGAACTCCACCATTTCGGCGTATTCGGAAGCACTCACGACGTTCCCGTCCTGGATCGCCGCAGGGTAATCGACGGCGATGTAATCGAGCAGGCGCCAGACAGTCTGCGCGCCAGGATCGGCATGTGCGGACATGGAGATCGTGAGCAGCAGGGAAATAATCAGGCAGCGCAGTACGTTGATCATGAGGATCACGGTGGACGGGCAGGCACATATATTACATGGAAATGAGAATTGATCGCATCACTCAAATCATTGCCGTACACGCTCCAACCGTGGCTGCAGCTATCATCGGGGCCTGCCCGCCCAGGATTTCCGCATTGATGAGCCAGCCACTGTTGAACCTGCGCGAGGGAGCCGTGGCTCGTCTGCGCATGTCCCGGCCGCAGGTCCATAACGCCTTTGATGCCGAACTGATCGGCGAACTCACAGCCGCGCTGGAACAGATCGCGGCCGATGCCAGCGTGCGCGTGCTGGTGCTGGAAGCCGAGGGCGCCTCCTTCTCGGCCGGCGCCGACCTTAACTGGATGCGCGGCATGGCTTCCGCCAGCGAAGATGCCAACCGCATTGATTCACTGGCCCTCGCCCGCCTGATGCGCACATTGGACGAATTACCGAAGCCGACGATTGCCCGGGTGCAAGGTGCGGCGTTCGGTGGCGGCGTCGGACTGGTGGCCTGTTGCGACATCGGGATTGCCGCCGAAGGCGCGAAGTTCGGCCTGACCGAATCGAAACTCGGCTTGCTGCCGGCAGTGATTTCACCGTATGTCATCGCCGCGATCGGACCACGCCAGGCGCGCCGCTATTTCGCGACCGCGGAAATTTTCGATGCCGCCGAAGCGATGCGAATCGGACTGCTGCACGCAGTGGTCGATGCCGGGGCACTGGATGCTGCGGTGCAGGCGCAAGTGTCGCTGCTGCTCAAGGCTGGTCCGATGGCGTCGGCATCGGCCAAGCAACTGGTGCGCGATGTTTGCGCGCACACCGATGGCGACCTCCATGATGCCGACAACGCAGCACTGATCGCGCGCTTGCGCGTATCGCCAGAAGGCCAGGAAGGCCTGTCCGCGTTCCTAGAGAAACGTAAGCCAAACTGGACTGCACAATGAGGTCTGTTTAATGAGGATAATCCAATGAGGCTACCTGCCTGATGTTCGACACCATCCTCATCGCCAACCGTGGCGAGATTGCCTGCCGGGTCATCCGCACCGCGCGCCGGCTGGGCATCCGCACCATTGCCGTGTATTCCGATGCCGATGCCGACGCGCAACATGCGCGCCTGGCCGATGAGGCGCACCACATCGGAGGACCGCGCCCGCAGGACAGTTACCTGCGTGGTGACGTAATCATCCAGGTCGCCAAACGCACGGGCGCGCAAGCCATCCATCCGGGTTACGGCTTCCTTTCTGAAAATGCAGACTTCGCCGATGAAGTCGAGGCCGCAGGCATCACCTTCATCGGTCCGAAAGCGGCATCGATGCGCAAGATGGGCAGCAAGGCCGGTGCCAAGGATTTGATGGATGCTGCTGGCGTGCCGGTCGTACCCGGCTACACCGGCGAAGACCAGTCGCCCGATCTGCTGCAACGCGAAGCTGACAAGATGGGCTACCCGCTGATGATCAAGGCGGCGCACGGCGGCGGCGGCAAGGGCATGCGCATCGTGCATGAATCAGGCGAATTCGCGGCCAATCTGGAAAGCTGCCAGCGCGAAGCGCGAAATGCATTCGGCCGTGACCGCGTCATTCTGGAACGCTACATTGAACAGCCCCGCCACATCGAAATCCAGGTGTTCGGGGACAGCTATGGTGGCGCCATTCACTTGGGCGAACGCGAATGTTCAGCGCAGCGCCGCTACCAGAAGGTTCTCGAAGAATCGCCATCGCCATTCCTGACACCTGAGATGCGCGCAAAAATGGGCGCTGCTGCAGTACAGGCCGCACATGCGATTGACTATGCCAATGCCGGCACAGTGGAATTCATCGTGGCCCAGAGTGGCGATTTCTATTTCATGGAGATCAATACCCGCCTGCAGGTCGAGCATCCGGTTACCGAAGAAGTGACCGGCCTGGACTTGGTCGAATGGCAATTGCGGATTGCCTCTGGCGAGCATTTGCCGCTGGCACAAGAGCAAGTCACCCAGACCGGCCATGCAATTGAAGTGCGCCTTTATGCGGAAGATCCTGATGCCGGATTCCTGCCCGGCTCTGGCACCTTGCAGACGCTGCGCCTGCCTACGCCCTCGCGCCATGTGCGGATTGATTCCGGCGTGATCGAAGGTGACACCGTCACCATTTTCTACGACCCAATGATCGCCAAGCTCATCGTCTGGGACGAAGATCGCCCACGCGCACTGGCACGAATGCGTGATGCCCTGGCCGCCTGCGAAATCGTGGGACCGAAGTCCAACATCGATTTCCTTGAACGCCTGGCCCGCCACGCGGCGGTGACCGAAGGGCGCATCGATACGGGCTATCTCGACAAACATCTGGACGAATTCCTGTCACCGACCGAACTCGACCCGCGCTTGCTGCTTGCCGCCGCGACGACGCGTCTGCTGACGCAGGAAGCCGAGGCGCGCGAACGGGCTGCGAACAGCAGCGACCCTAGCTCGCCGTGGGCTATCGCGGATGGCTGGCGACTAGGCCAAGGCAGCGCACGCCGGCTCGCGTTCGCCCACGGCGACACGCGCATCACGTTGGTCGCACATGGCCACGCGGGGGAGTACAGGATTGAACTGGACAACGCCTCGCATGAGATTGGTGGCGCACGCCTGCACGAGGGAGTGCTCAGCCTGCGGCTGGATGGCGCGATGCAGCGCTTCCACGCCAGCGCCGATGCCGCCCGGGTGCTGGTCCACGATGGCCGGCGGCGGCTGCGCGCGGATTCGGTGGAGGCGTATGTCCGGAAGGCCACTGGCAGCGATACTGCCGAGCACCGTATCCGGGCACCGATGCCGGGACGCGTGGTGGTGGTGCAGGCCAAGCCTGGTGATGCATTAAGCGCGGGAGACGTGGTGATGGTCATCGAGGCGATGAAAATGGAGTTGGCCTTGAAGGCCCCACGCGATGGAATAGTTGCCGAAATCCGCACGACCGCCGGCGAGTTCGTCGAAGCCGATGCGGTATTGGCGACGCTGGAGCAATAGCCGTGAACCTGCCAGCCGAAGTACGCATCGTCGAAGTCGGGCCTCGTGATGGCCTGCAGAACGAAAAGGCGGAGATCACTACTGCAAACAAGATCGCTCTCATCGACAAACTCTCGGCGACCGGGCTACTCACTATCGAGGCGACCGCTTTCGTAAGTCCGAAGTGGGTGCCGCAAATGGCCGATGCCAGCCAGGTACTGGCCGGCATCACGCGGCGCGATGGCATCCGCTATCCGGTACTGGTACCAAATGAACAAGGGTACGAGCGCGCACGCGCGGCAGGTGCCCAGGAAGTCGCGGTATTCACAGCAGCCTCGGAAGCGTTCAACCTCAAAAACACCAATGCCGGCATCGACGAATCACTGCGTCGCTTCGAGCCGGTACTCGCACGTGCTAAAGCTGATGGCGTGCGCGTGCGTGGCTATGTGTCCACGGTGCTCGGGTGCCCCTATCAGGGCGCAGTGCCGGTCACCGATGTCGTGCGCGTCGCATGTAGCCTGCACCAGATGGGCTGCTACGAAATATCGCTGGGCGACACCATCGGCATTGGCACACCAGCCAAGGCACGCGCGATGTTGAAAGCAGTCGCAGCAGACGTGCCGATGTCGGCGCTCGCTATCCATTTCCATGACACTTACGGGCAGGCTCTGGCAAACGTGCTGGCCTGCCTGGAAGAAGGCGTAGCGGTAGTCGACAGCGCGGTATCCGGCGCTGGCGGCTGTCCATACGCGAAGGGCGCCAGCGGCAATGTTGCCAGTGAAGACGTGGTCTACATGCTTCATGGGCTCGGCATCCAAACTGGCATCGACCTCGATGCACTCGCCGAAGTCGGCCGTTGGCTTGCTGTATTGCTGGGCCGTGAGAATGGCAGCAAGGTTGGCAAGGCGCTGGCCGCAGGATGAACGCGCCACAGCCGCCAACGCAGATTGACCCCACGGCCATGTCGGAAGGTCCTGCGCTGGAGGCGCTGGTGCAGTCGTTGCAACAAGTTGCGCGCGACCCTGCCCTGTCCGTTGCCATCCAGGCATTGATACTTGAATCAGCGCGTGAATTGAACGCCGCACGCGATGCCATCGATGCCGAACGCACCCGCTATCGTGCGCTCTTCGACGCGGTGCCAGACCCGGTCAGCGTGATCGCGCGCGATGGCACCGTGCTGGATCTCAACAAGGCCGGCATCGCCGCTTACCAGCGTCCGCGCGAAGACATCATCGGCAAGCCGATCGAGCTGCTCAATCCGGAGTTGCCACACGACCACATGGGGCCCGTGCTCGACGCGCTGGACCAGGGCAAAACCTACGTGGTCGAAGTCACCAACATGCGGGCCGACGGCTCGCGGTTCCCAATCGAGGTGCACTCCGCATCACTGCTTTACGACGGCCAAGCCGCGGTCGTTGCAGTTGCGCGTGATCTCACCGCCAGGAACGACGCTGAGGCACGTTACGCCAGCCTGGTGGAGGGGATCGACAAGGCCATCACGATCCAGGATCGTGACGGCCATGTGCACTACGTAAACGCCGCGGGCCTGCGTATCTACGGCCTTGGCAACGAAGCCAACATCACGCGGACTCCTGATTGGAGCGACTGGATGGTGGTAGACGAACACGGCCGGCCACTCCCACAGAGGAAGTTCCCGGCCATGCGTGCGCTGGATAGCGGCAGCGCGATCAGCAGCGTGGTGATTGGTTTGTTCCGGCGCAGTACACGACGACTGGTCTGGCTTTCGGTAACCGCGGTGCCGCAGTTCGCGCCGGGCGCGAAAACGGCTGAGCACGTGCTCACGTTGAGCTCAGATATCACCTCGCTCAAACGCGATACTGCACTCTTCGTGCGGGTGCAGGAGCTGGCGCAGATAGGCGGCTGGCAATGGGATCGCATGACCGATGCGCTGTACCTGACCGACGAGGCAATCCGGATCGTAGGCGCGCGCACTGAACTAGGGACCATGGCCGCTTTCCTTGCCTGCCTGCGCGAGAGCGATGGTCGCCGCATGTATGACATGGTGTCGAAAATCGATGAGGGAACCGGTTTCGAACTAGAACTGCAAGGCAACCAGGCTGATGGCACGCCATTCTGGATCAAGATGATTGGCGAGTCTGAATCCGAGGGCCCCGGTGTCGACCAATTGACCGGCACCGTGCAGGACGTTACCGAGCGCAAATATGCCGAAGACAACCTGCGCATACAGGCACAGACCGATGCATTGACCGGACTGATGAACCGAGATGCGATCCTGGCCCAACTGGACGCACGCCTGTCTGATCCCAAGAGAAACCACTTTGCCCTGCTCTACATCGACCTTGACCGTTTCAAGATGGTCAATGACGTGCTTGGCCACGGCGCCGGCGACGAATTGCTCGTCGCGGCGGCATCGCGCATGCGCGACGCTATCGGCACCGAAGGCCTGATCGCCCGCTTCGGTGGCGACGAGTTCGTGGTGCTGTGCGATATGGACGAGGACGCCGACCGCCCGGAACAACTGGCACGCCGCATCCAGCATGCCTTCACCGACCAGTTTCGCCTGCAGGGCGAGGAATTCAACGTCACCACCAGTATTGGCATTGCCCGCGCTCCCAACGATGGCGAAACCTCGCAGCAACTCACCCAGAGCGCCGACGTGGCGATGTACGACAGCAAGCGGCGCCATCGCAATGGTTGGCAATCGTTTTCGCCGGAACTTGCGGTGCGCCAGCATGAGCGACTGCAGACCGAAAACCAGTTGCGCCGTGCACTGGACAATGGCGAGTTCCACCTTGTCTATCAGCCACAGGTAGACCTGCGCACCAGTCGCATCGTCTATGCCGAAGCACTGGTGCGCTGGCGTAATCCGCGACTTGGCGAAATGCGCCCGGATCACTTCATCGAACTGGCCGAAAGCACCGGCGACATCGTCCGCATCGGCAACTGGGTGCTCAACGAAGCCTGCACCCAGATGCGGCGCTGGCGCGAACAGGGACTGCCGATCCAGCGGGTGGCGGTGAATGTGTCCTACCGGCAATTCATCGGCGAAAATCTTGTCGAGAATGTACGCCTTGCGCTGCAGGAAGCGGAACTACCTGGATCAGCACTCGAGCTTGAGCTCACCGAGCGCGTGCTGGTCGACGACAGCCCCGATAGCCTCGCCGTGTTCACCCAGTTGCGTGCGCTTGGCGTGCAGTTGTCGATCGATGATTTCGGCGAGGGCTACAGCGCGCTCAACTATCTGCGCCGGTTGCCGATCCACGCACTCAAGCTCAGCCACTCGTTCATCAAGGGCGTACCCGGTACGCCATCGGATAACGCGATCTGCCAGGCAGTTGCCGGTATCGCCCAGAGCCTGGGGCTCGGCTTGGTTGCCGAGGGCGTGGAGAATGAAGCGCAGCGGGATTTCCTGTTGCGGCTTGGCGTCACCACTGGCCAGGGCTTCCTGTTCGCGCCCGGTTTGCTGCCGGGTGAGTTCGCCAAGCGCGTGGCCGCACAACAGGACTCAGCATGATGCCTCCACACCGCTATGAACTTCGCCCGATCGGTAGTGCGGATGCCGCGGCCATGGCCGATGTCATCCGCACGGTAATGCCGGAATTCGGCGCCATCGGGAGCGGTTTTGCGATTTCCGATCCGGAAGTCGACTGGATGAGCCGCGCCTATGCCGAGCCGCGTCATGCGTATTTCGTGATCGAAGCTGGCAACCGTGTGCTTGGTGGCTGCGGCGTGGCACCGCTGATCGGAGGCGATGCCGACATCTGCGAACTACGCAAGATGTATTTCTTGCCTGAAGCGCGGGGCATCGGTGCTGGCACCGCGATGATGCAGCGCTGCCTGGATGCAGCGCGCGCGGCGGGCTTCAAACGCTGCTACTTGGAAACCCTGGCTGGCATGGACGCAGCGATGCGCCTGTACGAACGCAGCGGCTTCCAGCGCATTTCTACCCCCATGGGCGCAACCGGCCACGGCGGGTGCAATGCGTTTTACGTTTTGGATTTGTAGGATTATTGGAAAGGCGGCTAGACCGTCGCGTGATCGCGTGGCGGCATTTCGAGCCGCGCAGCGATCACTCGGCGGTAGGCGCCGCCTCAGGCGTAGTTGGAACACCCGCTTCCGGTAAAATGCCGAATTCCCGTTTCCTTTCGCAGGATTGCCCATGCAACTCGCCAACGTCCGCGCCGTCATCACCGGCGGCGTCTCCGGTCTCGGCCTCGCCGTGGCAGAACACCTGGTCAAGCACGGCGGCAAAGTCGCCCTGTTCGACGTCAATGACGACAAAGGTGCTGCCGCAGTCGCCTCGCTCGGTGAAGCCAACGCCCGCTACTTCAAGACTAACGTCACCGACGAAGCCGGTGTCACTGCCAATGTTGACGCTGCACGTGAGTTCCTGGGTGGCCTCAATGCCACGATCAACTGCGCTGGCATCCTCGGCGCCGGGCGCATGCTTGGCCGCGAAGCGCCGATGCCGCTGGCCAACTTCCAGTCCACGGTCATGGTCAATCTGGTTGGCAGCTTCAACGTCGCCAAGGCCGCCGCCAACCTGATGCAGCACAACGAAGCCGGCACCGATGGTGAGCGCGGCGTCATCATCAATACCGCGTCGGTAGCGGCCTATGAAGGACAGATTGGCCAGGCGGCGTATTCCGCATCCAAGGGCGGCGTGGTCGCCATGACCCTGCCGATGGCGCGCGAACTGGCCCGCTTCGGTATTCGCGTGATGACGATTGCACCCGGCGTGTTCTGGACACCTATGGTCGATGGCATGCCGGATTCCGTGCAGGAATCGCTGGCGGCATCCATCCCGTTCCCGTCGCGGCTCGGCCAACCACCGGAGTTCGCCGACCTGGTCGCTTACATTCTGGGCAATACCTATCTCAACGGCGAAACCATCCGCCTGGACGGCGCGACCCGGCTGGCACCCAAGTAATTTCCTGCAACCTCCAATCTACATCGGACCTCCGCATGAAGGCTTACGACACCAAGAAGGGCAACGTGGTCGAACACAACGGCACCGTTTACCAGATTCGCGACATCGAGCGCAGCTCACCCCAAGGCCGCGGCGGCAACGTCAAGTTCCGCTTCACCATGTACAGCGTGCCGGGCGGCGTGAAATACGATCTCAGCCTAGGTGGCGATGACGAACTGAAGGAAGTCGAACTGTCACGTCGGCAGGTGACGTATTCCTATCGCGATGGGGACGCCTTCGTATTCCTCGACGATGAGGATTACTCGCCCTACACGCTGGACGCAGACGTGATTGGCGATGCTGCCGGCTACATCGTTGACGACCTGACTGGCTGCTTCGTGCAGATCATCGACGACCTGCCGGTCGCATTGCAGCTGCCCAGCAGCGTGGTGATGGAAGTGATCGATACGCCACCCGAACTAAAAGGCGGCACTGCGACGAAACGACCGAAACCGGCGAGGCTATCCACCGGCATCGAGATCCAGGTGCCCGAATACATCGCGAATGGCGAAAAAGTCTGGGTCAGCACCGCGACCGGCGAATTCGGTGGGCGCGCAGATTGATTGCCTTCGGCCCAGTTGTATTGTCAGGCTGGCGCGTTCGGCTGGAACCTCTGGCACACGGGCATCTCTCCGCGCTGCAGGAAGCCGTCGCTGATGGTGATGTCGGCGGGTTGAATTACGTCGCCGTACCAAAACCAGAGGGAATGGGTGCATGGCTCGACCACGCACTCGCCATGGCGGAAGCCGGGCGCGAGCTTCCCTTCGTCGTGATTGATGATGATCACATCGTAGGCACGACGCGCTTTTATGACATAGACCTTGGCGTGCCGACACTGGCGATTGGCTACACGTTTCACGCAGCGTCGGTGTGGCGTACGCACGTCAATACTGCCAACAAGCGCCTGCTGCTGGGCCATGCTTTCGATACGCTGGGCGTGCAATCGGTGTATTTCCACACCAGCCACCTAAACCTTCGCTCGCAAGCGGCGATCGAACGGTTGGGCGCCCACCGTGATGGCATCTTGCGCGCACATAGACGCCACAAGGATGGCTCACTCCGAAATACGTTCGTATATTCAATTACCGCACCAGAATGGCCCGCAATCCGCGACCACCTGGATTCACGTTTGGCCGACACCGCGCGCTAGCCGCGCGATCCACTTTCCGGCCATCCGCCGCACCGAAGCATCCGCTGCAGTGCTGTCGGCGAGCTCGGCAATATCGCGCCAGGCCAGGTCATGCGATTCATCGCTGACAATATATGTCTCGTTACCGCCCGCGCGAACGATATAACGCACGTCGTAATGCCAATGCTCGGGCACACCCTTGTGCTCGGGAATGCGGTGTCGGTCGAGATCGAAAATTCCCGGCTCGATCTGCAAATCGTGCAACCCGGATTCTTCCTCAGCTTCCTTGAGCGCCGCGATCTTCAGGTCATGCTCGCCATCGGCGTGGCCGCCGAGTTGTAACCACATGCCGAGCTTGCGGTGATGGGTCAGCAACGCGCGACTACCATCGGTACTGACCAGCCATACGGATGCGGTGAAGTGACCCGCCAGACGCTCGCGCCGGAAGGGGTCCTCCTCCTCCAACATGAGTTGTTCGAACAGCGCCACCGTGTCGCGCTCAATCGGGAACCGCCGCGCATAGGTGGACAAATCATCGCTAAAGGCAAGATCGGTAGCTGGCATGCTGCATCGCATCATGATCGGGAGCGTTGATTATCGCCGCTGAATAGCCGTTTGGCGCTTGTGCAGTACCCCACCCGCCCGGTAAGGTCGGCGACTTGCATCAATGTGCACCGTTCATCGTGCTTGGTCTGAATTGTTTGGGGAGAACACAATGCTTTTTTGGCGCGTCAAGCCGCTTGACAAGATTCTTGAAACTGCCAGCAAGAAGGCGCTAACGCGTCAGCTTGGCGCATTCCAGCTGACCATGCTGGGCATCGGTGCGGTGATCGGCACCGGCATCTTCGTGTTGACCGCCGAGGCAGGCCAGAAGGCTGGCCCGGCAATGATGATCGCATTCGTCATCGCAGCCGTCGTGTGCGCGCTTGCAGCACTTGCGTATGCCGAATTGGCATCGATGATCCCGGTGGCGGGCTCCGCATACACCTACACGTATGGCGTGCTTGGTGAAGGCCTCGCGTGGGTCGTGGGTTGGGCACTGGTGCTTGAATACGCGGTCGCGGCAGGCGCTGTGTCGGTGGGCTGGTCTGGCTACATGAACGGGCTACTGACACATACCAACTTGTTCGGTCTTGTGGAGGTCGGTTCGCTATCCATGCCGCGCTGGCTGCAGACTGGCCCCTATGACGGCGGCACCTTCAACATCCTGGCATTCGGTATCGCGCTGCTGGTGACTTGGTTACTGGTGCTCGGCACCTCCAAGTCGGCCAAGGTCAACGCCGTGCTGGTGATGATCAAGATTGCGGCACTGATCGCCTTCATCGTCATCGCACTTCCGGCGGTGAACAACCAGAACTTCGAACCGTTCTTCCCAACCGGCTGGGGCAGCCCGATGGGTGGCGTTGGCGTGTTGGGCGCTGCAGCCTCGATCTTCTTCGCATACGTCGGCTTCGATGCGGTGTCCACGGCTTCCGAAGAAACCAAGAACCCGAACCGCAACATCCCTATCGGCCTGCTCGGCTCGCTGCTGGTCTGCACCGTCTTCTATCTGCTGGTCGGTTATGGAGCTGTCGGCGCAGCGGGTTCCGCACCGATGGTGGGCGCCGATGGCGTCGTGCTATCGCCCGGTACGCCAGAAATGGCCCAAGCCTGTCTGGCCCATGCCGATGCACTGGTCTGCAGCAAAGAACCGCTGGCGCACGTGATGCGCATGATCGGGTTCGGCAAGGTTGGCAACGCGATCGGCTTGGCGGCAGCACTCGCCCTGCCCTCGGTGGTGCTGATGATGATCTACGGCCAAACCCGCATCTTCTTCACCATGTCGCGCGATGGCTTGTTGCCGGAGCGTCTCTCGACCATCCACCCGAAGTACAAGACCCCGTACGTGATCACGATCATCACTGGTGTCTTCGTGGCGCTGTTCGGTGCGATGTTCCCGGTTGGCATCCTTGCGGATATCTCCAACTCGGGCACGCTGTTCGCCTTCATCATGGTGTCGATCGGCGTCATGATCCTGCGTAAGCAGCAGCCTAATAGGCATCGCCCGTTCCGCACCCCGTTGGTATGGGTGGTCTGCCCGCTCGCGGTGGCTGGTTGCCTGCTGCTGTTCGTGAATCTATCGGTGTACACGATCAGCCTGTTCTTCATCTGGGCCGCCATCGGCCTGGTGGTCTACCGCTTGTACGGCTACAAGCGTAGCGACATGGCGCGTGGCATCGACGGTCCTGAAGGCGGTCCGCGCATGGATGACGAACCACCGTTCCATGAGGGTCCGCAGGCCTGATTCTCGGCTTCCGGCAAAAATCAGAGGACCCGGCTTCGGCCGGGTTTTTTGTTGCCGGCTGTTGCAGAAGCGCAACATCGGATTCGCTACACTTGGACCCATGAAAGATGCCTATGACGTACAACATCTGCGCCACCTTGCTGGCGAGATCATCACCAACGTGCGCGAGCTGTCGCGCGCTGGACTAACCCCTGCGACCAGCAGCAACTTCTCCCTGCGACTGGACGAGCGTCATGCGGCGATCACCGTATCCGGCCGCGACAAGGGCAAGCTCACGGAAGCCGACATCATGGTCGTGGATTTCCATGGCAACCCCGTCGGAAGCGATCACCGCCCATCCGCAGAAACCCTGCTGCATACCCAGCTTTACCACCGCTTTCCAGAAGTCGGCTGCGTGCTGCATACGCATTCTCAGTCGCAGACCATCGCCTCGCGACTGTACGCGGCCGATGGCCATATCCGCCTGGAAGGCTATGAACTGCTCAAGGCCTTCGCCGGCAACACCACGCATGAAGCCGCCATTGACGTGCCGGTATTCGCCAATACCCAGGACATGCCGGCACTGGCAGCGCAGGTCGATGCCCTGCTCGACCGTCAACAACTATGGGGTTACCTGATCGACGGTCACGGTCTGTACGCGTGGGGCCGCGACATGGCTGAAACTCGGCGGCATCTGGAAGCATTCGAGTTCCTGCTGTCATGCGAATTGGAACTACGGAGGTTGCAGCGATGAGCCGCCTGAGGATCTTTGCGGAACACGCGCCAGACGTGCCGCGCCTGACCACGTCCGATGCCGCTGAAGTGTCAGAGGAACTTGCGGTGATTGGTGTCGGTTTTGAGCAATGGGAAGCCACGCAATCTGTCCAGCCGGGCGATGCAGCAGACGTCATCATGGCCGCTTACAAAGAGGACATTGATCGCATCGTCTACGCCAATGGATTCCGCAGCATTGACGTAGTCAGCATCGCCGCCGACAACGAGAACCGCGAGGCGATGCGCGCCAAATTCCTTGATGAGCATTTCCACAAGGAAGACGAAGTGCGTTTTTTCGTCGCAGGCTCTGGGCTGTTCACACTGCACGTGGACGACAAGGTCTACGAGATACTGTGCGAAGCCGGCGACCTGATCTCAGTGCCCGACCGCATGACGCACTGGTTCGACATGGGCCCGGAACCGAGCTTCGTCGCTATCCGTTTCTTCACCGAAGCGGACGGCTGGGTTGGCCATTTCACCGGCACCGACATCGCTACACGCTTTCCGCGCTATGACGTGGGGGCAGCGCGCGAATGAAGACCACTATTCTTACCGACATCGAAGGGACAACGTCCTCCATTTCCTTCGTCAAGGACGTGCTGTTCCCGTACGCGCGTCGCGAGCTACCGCGCTTCATCCGTGATCACGGCCACGAGCCGGACGTGCGCCATTGGCTGGACGTGATCGCCACTGAGCACGGCGCGATCTGCGACGATGCGGTCATCGCCGAAACTCTGCAACGCTGGATCGACCAGGACCGCAAGCACACCGCGCTCAAGGCGCTGCAGGGCATGATCTGGATGGCTGGCTATCGCAACCGTGATTTCACCGCGCACATGTACCCGGACGTGGCACCGCAACTGCAGGTTTGGCACAAGAGCGGGCATCGCTTGGCGGTATATTCCTCCGGTTCCGTACCTGCGCAGAAGCTCTTGTTTGGCAATTCCGATGTTGGCGACCTGTCGGATCTGTTCTGCAACTACTTCGACACGGAAGTCGGCCACAAGCGCGACGCCGACAGCTACCGACTGATCGCCGATTCGCTGAATCGCAGCCCGGGCGACATCCTGTTTCTGTCCGATGTGGTCGCCGAACTTGACGCCGCACGCGATGCCGGCATGCGCACGATCCTGCTGGATCGTCGTGAGGACTACCCTGAGCCGCGTACCGGCGAGGACATACACGACCATGCGCGGGTGGAGTCGTTCGCGGAAATCAATCCCTAGTTTCGCGATGCATCAAGGCACGGCATCCTCAAGTCGATAGGTTGTAGTAGCCCGCAACTCGCCGCGCCAGCGATCGAACGTGCGCACTTCGATCTGATGCTCGCCAACCGCCAGCATGGTCGGTAAGGCGGCACGCCACAAATGCCGTGATGGCTCTGCTTCGGGCGAACGATCGTAGCCGCGCAGGCTATAGGCTTCGTCATCGCGCATGTTTTCCGCCAGTAATGCCGGATCCGACTGCAGGACCTTGCGCATCGGCGCCCAGTCGCCGCCATCGACGCGATACTCGACGCGGCTATCGTCCATGCCCATGAAGACATTCGCATACACGCCCCACGCCGGATAGGCGCCACGGCGCAGCACTTTTGGCGCATGCAGGCCAATTTGCGTATCTGCTGCATCGCGTGCGCTATGCCAAGCAAGCGCGTACGTGCCTCCGGCTTGCACGGTGAGCACGGCGTAACCGTTCGGGGTGCCATCGGCCATGGTGGCATCGGGAATGCCTTCAGCGTCCTTGATGCCTGACCAGAACGCGCCGCAAGTGGCACCGACGTTGTACTCATGCAGTGGCTGCACGCTATGCCAGCCGTCGCTAGCATCGTGGAACACATGCTGCTGGGTGTGGCTGTGTGCGCTGAGGACCACTAGGTGCGGAAAGTCGCGCAACAGCTCGAACAGTCGCGTGCGATCGGTATCGCGAAAACTGTCCTTGCCCGTCTTCTCGAACAACGGGATATGCATTGCCAATACCAACAAGCGTTCCTTGCGCACGGTCGGCAGATAGGCCTCAAGGAAGGCAAACTGGTCCTCGCGAAAGCCACCTATGTAAGCCGGCTTCTGGCCCGGCAGTGCGATCACATCATCAAGTGCGATGAACGTGGCCAGCGCGGTTTCACGGGCATGGGTATCGGCACCGAATGCGCGATGAAAGCTCTGCAGCGAATTTGCATCACTGGTCGTGTGCGCATCAATGTCGTGGTTGCCCGGCAGGTACATCCACGGCACGCCAAGTTCGGCGGTCGCCGCTTTCACGAATGGATAGAGGGTCGGCGCGTCATCGACAATGTCGCC
This sequence comes from Lysobacterales bacterium, assembly GCA_038242955.1. GTDB lineage: Bacteria > Pseudomonadota > Gammaproteobacteria > Xanthomonadales > Xanthomonadaceae > Thermomonas. The sequence goes on along the minus strand of JBBSRO010000010.1, from coordinate 47,431 downwards.
CAGCGATAAACCGAGTCCAGCCTGTGTCCGTCTGCGCAATGGTTCGATGATGTCACGGCGGAAATAGTCGGCATCCACCACCGACTTGGGCTGCGGGTCGCCGAACACCAGCACCTCGAGCGACGCCTTCTTTGCGCGGCTCGCAGGCTGCGGGAGGTAGCGGATGCAGGTAGCAGGCGACCGCACCACGCTCTGCTGTACTTGCGGAGTTTTGGTCTCGACAACAACCGGCGTGCAGTCAGCCGCCCGTGCCGACTGGCTGCCAAACAGCATCCAGGAACCAAGGGTCAACGCGATCAACGTGCGCATGTGCACCTCCAGCCACAATTATGCCCCGCACGCACTCAAATGGATTTGCATCGGATGCACTAGAATCGGCCGAGCCGCGGGGGCCATGAAGCAACGGGTCGGTTACACGACATGATGCGTGTGATTCATCGAAGGTGGCTTGGAATGGCGATGCTCCTGCTCGCCGCCAGCAGCATCGCGCGCGCAGGACAACCACTCGTCCTAGATGGCGGGTGACTGCCGTGCCGCTGAGCGCACGCATCAGCTACCGACACGACACATTTGCAAGCGATGGTGCAAGCGAAGCCTTCCGGCGCGCAGCCGAGGGGCAATACGCCTTGCTGCCGAATGGCAACCCAAGCCTGGGCTTCCAGGAGGGCGCCTATTGGTTCCATCTCACGGTGGTAAACCGTGATCGTGATGAACCGCGCTGGATCCTGGTCCAAGGCTACGCACTCAGCGACAACCTGGACTTGTACCTGCGCTATCCGGACGGGCGCGTGGAGCACCAGAGCAGCGGTGACCATGTGCCATTTGAAAACCGGTTCATCCGCTATCGCCATCCCAACTTCCGCGTCGACCTTCCGCTGGATGTACCCGTCGAGGTGCTGCTGCGGGTGCAGAGCCAAAGTTCGATGCAGGTCCCGCTGGTGCTGTACACGCCACGCGCCTTTGCCGAAGAGCTGCGGGATACACAGTTCTCCACTGGCCTGTATTACGGCATCGTGCTTGCGCTGCTGATCTACAATCTGGTGTTGTGGTTGATGCTGCGCGACTCGAGCTATTTCTGGTACGTGCTCCATATCACTGCATTCGGCCTGGTGCTGTTTACCCTCAATGGCTACGGTTTCGAATATCTCTGGCCGCAATGGCCATGGATGGCGGATGCCGCCGTACCACTGTCGATATGCCTGGCCTTGATCAGCATGCAACTCTTCGCGCGAAGCTACCTTGAGCTGCAACAACGGTGGCCGACGGGCAATGCGATCAGTCTTGGCATCAGTGCATTCTTCGGGGTACTGGCCGTCATCTCGACACAAGTCGAATACCACGTGGTGACGCCACTTGCCTCCAAGGCAGTATTACTCGGTGTGCTGTGGATCATCGTGTCCGCCATCGTGATGCTGCGGCGTGGCTACAAGCCGGCGCAGCTGTTCCTGCTGGCATGGGCACTCTTCCTGATCGGCACCACGATGTTCACCCTCCTCGCCTTCGGCTTGGTGCCACGTAATTTCTGGACATTGAATGGGGTGCAGATCGGTTCCGCGATGGAAATGTTGCTGCTGTCGCTGGCACTTGGATCGCGCTATGCCAGCCTGCGCGTGGAGAACATCAGGATCGTGGTGGAAACCAACGAGCAGCTGGAGCGCCGCATGGTCGACCGTACCAAGCAGCTGCGCACCACGATGGCGCAATTGGGCGAGGCCAACGTGCAGCTGCGCGAATACAGCGAGCGCGATCCGTTGACCGGCGTCTACAACCGCCGTCATTTCCGCGAGTCATTCGAGCAGGCATTACTGGCACGCCAGGACAGTGGCAAGCCGCTGGCGCTGCTGTTGCTGGACCTTGATCACTTCAAGAAGATTAATGACCGCTACGGACACCTGGCCGGGGATGATTGCCTGCGCCATGCGGCGCGCTGCATGGAGGAAGTGACCGCCACGCGTGGTGGTCTGGTCGCACGCTTTGGCGGTGAAGAATTCGTGGCAGTGCTTCCCGACACAAATGCACAGGAAGCCTTGCAAGTTGCCGAAGCGATCCGCCTGCGCATCCAGCAGACACCGGTTGCATCGCGCGAACACGGTATTCAGATGAGTACCAGCATCGGCGTACATACGCTCGAGGCCAGCCGTGAAACGGCACCGGAAGAAGTGATCCGTATCGCCGACGAGGCCTTGTACCGGGCCAAGGACGATGGCCGCAACTGCGTGCGGCATTCGGTTACTGCTGCCTGAAAAATAGCCCAACGCTTAGCTAAGTCTCAACGTCGCATATGCATTTCAGTTTCCGCGTGATTGCAGCACGGCTTTTGCATCGGCTAGCGACAGGCCACGCGCGCGCAGCAACACCAGCAAGTGGTAGAGCAAGTCTGCAGCTTCGCCAAGCAACGCAGCATCGTCCTGCACCACGGCAGCCAGCGCTGTCTCCACGCCCTCCTCGCCGACTTTCTGGGCAATCCGGTGCACGCCGGCCTCGAACAAGGTCGTGGTGTAACTGCCCGCAGGCCGCTCGCGTTCGCGCTCTTCAATACGCACATCCAGCGCAGATAACACGTCATGTGGCGCGTTCGGGAAACAACTCGCACTACCCAGATGACACGTGGGGCCCAGTGGATTGGCCATCACCAGCAGCGTGTCCTGGTCGCAATCGGTTTCGATCGTCACCAACCGCAACACGTTGCCGCTCTGCTCACCCTTGCGCCACAACTGCTGGCGGCTACGGCTGAAGAAGGTGACTTCGCCACAGTCGATGGTCGCCAGCAATGCCGCGCGATCCATGTAACCCAGCATCAAGACGCGCAGCGTGCTTGCATCCTGGATGATCGCTGGCAGTAACCCATCCTGCTTGTCCCATGCCAATTCATTTATCCACGCATTGCTCACAGCCGCACCTCGATGCCTGCATCGCGCAGGTCTTGTTTCAGATCAGGAATCGCCAGCGCGCCCGAATGGAACACGCTGGCCGCAAGCGCCGCGTCCACGTCCGCATCGCGGAACACATCAATGAAATGTTGCGCCGTACCGGCACCACCGGATGCCACCAATGGCACCTGGCAGATGCCGCGCACTTCGAGCAGCTGGTCGATATCGAAGCCACTGCGCACGCCGTCGCTGTCCATGCAATTCAGCACGATCTCTCCGGCACCACGCGACTGTGCTTCGACAATCCAGTCCAACGTGCGCTTACCTGGCGCACGCATGTTGTCTGGATCTCCCGTATTGGTGCGCACGCGCCATTGCCCGTCCGCTTCACGTTGCGAATCGATGCCGACCACCACGCATTGCACACCGAACGCCTCGGCAAGTTCTTCGATCAAGTCCGGCCGTTCAAGTGCTGGCGAGTTGATCGAGATCTTGTCCGCTCCTGCATGCAGCACGGCGCGCGCATCAGCGACGCTGCGGATGCCGCCAGCGACACAGAACGGAATATCCAGCACCCGAGCCACCTGCTCCACCCAGCCACGGTCGACACTGCGACCTTGCGGGCTGGCGGTGATGTCGTAGAAGACCAGTTCGTCCGCGCCCGCATCACGGTAACCACGCGCGAACGTCAGGATGTCACCCATGTCGACGTGGTCGCGGAAACGCACGCCCTTGACCACGCGCCCATCGCGCACATCCAGACAGGGAATGATGCGGCGGCTCAACATGACGCAGCGCCATCCAGCGCCTCGTTCAATTCGAAACGGCCATCCAGCAAGGCCTTGCCCAACACCACGCCTGCGCAACCCATTCTTGCCGCTTCACGGATATCGTCCACGCTTCGAATACCACCGGAGGCCTGCAACTGCACCTGCGGTGCGCGTGCCAATAATTGACCGTAGAGTTCCAGCGCCGGCCCAGCCAGCATGCCATCGCGGGCGATGTCGGTACACAACACATGGCGCGCACCGGCATCGAGATACTCGTCCAGCAGTGCGAACAGACTTGCACCGCTGGCGCGCGTCCAACCGTGTGACGGCAGCATCCATTCACCATTCGGATTGCAGCTGGCATCCAGTGCCAACGTGATGCGCTCGGCACCATAACGTGTGAGCCAACCTTTCACGCGCTCAGGCTCGCGGATTGCCAGCGAACCGACCACCACCCGATCGGCACCCGCTACGAACAATGCATCGACGCCGGCTTCATCGCGAATGCCGCCGCCGGTCTGGACCTTGAGCGTTGTCGCGGATTTAATGCGCGCAAGTAGATCGGTCTGTGCATAGCCGCCATCACGTGCCGCATCAAGATCAACCAAGTGCAGCCAGGTGGCGCCTTGCGCTGCATAGCGAGATGCCAGCTCAAACGGATCATCGGCATAGCGCGTCTCACGTGCATAGTCGCCCTGCTGCAGGCGCACCACGCGCCCGTCGCGCACATCAATGGCCGGGTACAGGAGAGTACTTGTGGGGAGATGACTCATGCCGGGTTCCAACGCAGAAAATTGGCGAGCAACTTCGAACCGACTTCGGCCGAGCGCTCCGGGTGGAATTGCATGCCGGCGACGCGGCCACGTTCGACACAGGCGGCGAATGGTCCGCCATGCGTGCTGCTGGCAATGCAGTCGTCGGTGACCGGCGCGGCATAGCCATGTACGAAATAGGCATGTGCGGGCATTGTGATGCCATCCAGCAGCGCAGATTCGCGCACTGGCTCCAACGTGTTCCAGCCCATGTGCGGAACCCGCAGACCGGCGCTGCCCTGCATCCGACGCACCGTGCCCGGCAGCAAGCCGAGACAAGCGACATCGCCCTCTTCGCTCGCGTCGAACAACAACTGCATGCCCAGGCAAATACCAATCAATGGCACGTCAAGCGCACGCAAGGCGACATCCAGCCCGCGTTCGCGCAACAGTTTCATCGCCAACGGTGCCGCACCTACGCCGGGCAGAATCACCCGCTGCGCACCGCACATGCCATCGGCATCGCGCACGATGCGTGCATCCACGCCCAGCCGCTCCAACGCATAGCGCACCGAGCCGAGGTTGGCACCACCGGCATCGATTAGCGCAACGTCGCCCGCGAACTCAATTTTCACAGCATGCCCTTGGTGCTTGGCAGCTCGTTGCCCTCGCGCCGCAGCGCCTGACGCAATGCCCGCGCGACGACCTTGAAGCAGGCTTCAATCTTGTGGTGATCGTTGTCACCAGTGACGGTCAGGTGCAAGTTCAAGCGCGCGCCATCGCACAATGAGTGAAAGAAGTGCGGAACCAGTTCGGTCGGCATGTCACCGACGCGTTCACGCGCGAACGAGCCACTGAATTCAAAACACGGCCGCCCCGAACAATCCAGTGCCGCGCTGGCCAACGTCTCGTCCATCGGCAGCACGAAGCCATAACGACCGATGCCGCGCTTGTCACCCAGTGCTTCGGCAAGCGCCTGGCCGATCGCAATCGCGGTGTCTTCAATTGTGTGGTGTTCGTCGATGTGCAGGTCGCCCTCGCAACGCACGCGCAACGCAAATCCGCCGTGCTTGCCAAGCTGTTCCAGCATGTGGTCGAAGAAGCCAAGCCCGGTCTTGATGTCGGGCTCTGCACTGCGATCCAAATCAAGTTCAACCTCGATCTTGGTTTCCTTGGTATCGCGTTTCACCGTTGCAGTGCGCGGCGCATCGGCCAGCGCATGGGCAATCCCGTCCCAGTCCCATTCACCGCCGAACTGCGGCGTGCGCAACTGGAATCCACGAATACCGAGGTTGTCGGCGAAGGTGATGTCGGTCGTGCGATCACCGACCATTGCACTGCGCGTCCAGTCGATGCCGCGATCCTTCAGGTAATGCTGGACCAGACCTAAGGCCGGCTTACGCGTCGGCGCGTTGTCTGCGGGAAAACTGCAATCGATCAGGACTTCGCGAAACGTAATGCCTTGGCTTTCGAAGACCTGCATCATCAAGGCCTGCGGGCCATCGAACGCTGCCTGCGGATAGGCAGGCTGACCCAACCCATCTTGGTTACTGACTATCACGAATTCATAGCCAGCATCGCGCAGGCGCAGCATCGCCGGGATCACATCGACCACAAAGCGCAGCTTGTCGAGCCGATCGATCTGGAAGTCTTCAGGTTCTTCGATCAGGGTGCCATCGCGATCAACGAACAGGATGGGTGTGCCCTTGCTCATGCTGCTTCCGCCTTGGTTGATGCAAGCGCTGCAAGCACCTGCAAGTTCTGTTCGTGGTTGCCAATCGTGATCCGCAAAGCATCATCAAGTTGCGGCTGGCTGCGCATGTCGCGCACCACTACGCCGGCGGACAACAAACGCTGAAACGCAGCCTCTGCATCATCGAACCGCACGAGGAGGAAATTGCCCTGCGAGGCGTACACCCGCCGCACGCCAGACAATCCCGCCATGGCATCTGCAACCAGTGCACGTTCCTCGCGAATTTCACGAGCGCGTTCGCGTGTTGACGCCAAGGCGATGTCCGCCAATGCCTCGCAGGCCACGTCTGCACACGGCTGCGGGATCGGATATGGCGCCTGGCAACGGCGCATTGCATCGATCATTTCGGTGGAGCCAATCACGCAACCGATCCGTGCCGCCGCCAATGCATGTGCCTTCGACAAGGTGCGCAGCACGGCCAGGTTGTCGTGTGCATCCAGCAATACAGTCGCGGAAGGCTGCTCGCTGAACTCGGCGTAGGCCTCGTCCACGACGACAATCGCGCGACCGCGCAATCGCGCAGCGACACTTGCGATTGCATCGAGCGATAACGCTTCGCCAGATGGATTGCCCGGCGAGCACAAGAACAGCAGGCGTGCCTCATTTGCGATGACGGCATCGCCCATCGCGTCGAGATCAGCATTAAGACCTGCAGCATCGTCAACCAACGGCACTTCGATCACGGCCGTGCCATGCAAGCGCGCGCACACCGCATACATGCCGAACACCGGCGGCGCGATCACGATGCGATCCTGCCCGGGCATGCAAAAGGCACGCAGCAGGAGGTCGATCGCTTCATCGCTGCCACGCCCCGCCAGCACCTGTTCGGGGGAGACTTGATATAGAGCAGCCAACGCACTGCGCAGGCGTTCGGGCTGCGGCGATGGATAGCGGCGCAGATCACTTCCAGATGCACCGGAATTCGCCCATGGCGATTCGTTGGCGTTTAGCCAGACATCACCTTCAAGCTTAGAGCTGCGTGCCGAGCTATAGCCGCCGAAATCGCGGAGGTCGCTGCGAAGCAACTTTGAAACCGTGCTCATACTGCAAGCTCCGAATTTGCCCGTTCAAGACGTAGTTCAACCGCACGCGCATGCGCCTGCAAGCCTTCGGCGTGGGCCAACGTCGCGGCGCAAGGACCCGTATTGAGGATGCCTTCACGGCTTGCCGTTTGCACCGTGATCGCCTTCTGGAAACTTGCCACGCTCAGCCCACTCCATGCACGTGCAGCGCCACCCGTAGGCAATACGTGGTTGCTGCCGCTGCAGTAGTCACCAAGTGCTTCCGGCGTCCAGTCACCGAGAAAAATAGTCCCTGCGCTGGTGACGCGTTCGACCCACGGCTGTGGCTCGCGCAAGGCCAGGATGAGGTGTTCTGGCGCATAGGTGTTACTGATGTCGAATGCGATGTCGAGTGTGTCCACGAGCACGGCGCGCGATGCGCCAAGTGCAACGCGTGCGATATCCGCGCGAGGCAAGCTCTCAAGCTGCTGCCGCACCTGCGCCAACACTGCATCCAGCAAACGCACCGAATCGGTCAGCAGCAGCACTTGCGAGTCCGGGCCATGCTCGGCCTGCGACAACAAATCGGCAGCGACGAATACAGCATCGGCGCCGTCATCGGCGATCACCAGCACTTCCGACGGTCCGGCAGGCATGTCGATGGCGGGGCCGCCAAGTTCCTGCGTCACTTGCCGCTTGGCTTCATCGACATAGCCATTGCCTGGCCCGAATAGTTTGTCGCAGCGCGGCACGCTTTCGGTGCCAATAGCCATGGCTGCAATCGCCTGCGCACCGCCAAGTTTGAATACGCGCACGCCCGGCGTCATCCTGGCGGCGACCAGCACTGCCGGATCCGCCCGACCATCCGCGCGTGGCGGCGTGCACAGAATGATGTCGCGGCAACCAGCAAGGCCTGCCGGCATCGTCAGCATCAATGCGGTGGATGGCAACGGCGCACTACCTGCCGGCACATATAAGCCCACCCTTGCGATGGCTCGCTGGATACGTTCGCAGCGCATTCCCGGGGCCGTATCAACCGCATAGGGCTTGGCCACTCCCGCGCGATGGAAGACTTCGATGCGCCCGGCAGCTTCGCGCATGGCATCGCGCAGTGCCGCCGGCACGGCAGCTTCTGCGGCAACGAATTCATTCTCACCAACCTCGAAGCTGTCTAACTGCACGCCATCAAATTGCGCGGTCAATGCGCGCAGTGCTGCATCACCCTCGTCGGCAACTTGCGCACGAATCCGTGACACCGCATCACGCACGGTCGCGGAAACTGCCTGCACCGGGCGCTGCAGTACCTGCACCTTTGCTGCATCATCCAAGCTCGACCAATCAATGCGCTTCACGCCAGCATCCTTTCCACCGGTAACACCATCAGCCCACGTGCGCCTGCACGTTTCAGGTCTTCCATGCGCTGCCAGGTGATGACGCCGTGGCACAGCGCCTGCAGCGCAATCGAATCGCTGCCGTCTACCTGCATCATGGTCGGAGCCTCGGCATCCGGCAGCAGGCTGATGACCTCGGCCAGGCTGTCGCGCGACGCCTGGAACAGCAGCAACTTGCTGTCGCGGATCCGCAGCACGCCATCCAAACGGCGCAACAACATGTCGGCAAGGTCAGCACGCGCATCGCCGAATGGCAATGCAGGCCCAGCCAGCACTGCCTCGGTTTCAAGGATCGTGTGCACGGCCTTGAGGTGATTGGCGGCAAGCGTCGCGCCACTCGAAACCAGATCGCACACCGCATCGGCCTGCCCCAGCCGTGGCGCGATCTCGACCGAGCCCGACAAGGTGACGACATCGGCATTGATCGAAGATTCTTTCAGCCAGGCACGCAGCAATGCCGGATAACTAGTGGCGATGCGTTTGCCGGACAACTGTTCGGGTGACTTCCAATCCCACTCGTCCGGCACGGCCAGCATCAGCTTGCAGCCACCGAAGCCCAGCGGTCGCAGTTCGCGGAATGCGGGAGGCTCTCCCGCGATCTCTCGCTCGCCGGCTTGTTCAAGCATGACGTTGCGGCCGACGATACCGAGGTCGCACAGGCCACCGGCGATCAAGCCGGGAATGTCGTCATCGCGCACCAAGAGCAGGTCGATCGGCGCGCTTTCGCCGTAACAGAACAGGCGGTCGCGGCTTTCGCGCCAGCTCAAACCACAGGCACTCAACAGCGCGCGTGCGGGATCACTGAGGCGACCGTTTTTCTGAATTGCGATGCGCAGGCGATCACGCACCGCTGGATTGGCGGGTGGAGTCATGGGTTTGCCTTAATGCGAAGCGAGGGGAAGGCGCAGGCGACGTGCGGCGAGGGTGTAACCACCCGTGCCACGGTCAATCGTGCGCGCCACGCGACCAACAGTGGTCACGCTGACTTTGGTGCGTTCGTGGATCTCACGGTATGGCACGCCCAAGAGCAGCAAGGGCACTACTTTCCAGCGGTCACCCATCGACTCCAGCTCGGCCGGGGTGCAAAGGTCTTCAAGGAACGCCCGCACTTCCTCACCCGTTTTCAGCGACGCCAAGGCATGCGCCAACGCGTCCAGCGCTGTGGCGACGTCATATTCCGGCAAGGGTTGTGGGCGTTGTTTCATGCGAACGAAGGTCGGTTGGGAGTCAATTAAGCGGATTAATGTAATAACACGCTAGTACATTAATGCAATAACTGGCAGCCCGTCAACCCGAATATGCATCGGGTTGGATCAGATGGAAAAATTCTTTGCTGGTTCTTTGGCCGTGGCGAAAGCAATCAGGCGGAACTACGGGCCCGTGCTGCCTTCAGTACATCTCCATCGGCAACCATCCGCACGATGGTCGCGACTTCACCATCGAGTGCGCGGTCACGATCCAAGAACGGCAGGCGTGCGCGGATCGCAGCGTGTGCCGCAGCGACAGCAGGTGCGGGCTTGAATGGCTCGGCTGCAGCCAGTTCGGCACGTAGTGCGTCCACTTCGGTGATGAAGCGCTCATGCTGAGGGTCACCCGGCAACGGGCCACCCTGAACTTTTGTGGCGAATGCCTGCGCATCCGCACGATCAGCCAAGTCACGCGCGGCATTGATCATGTCGCGACGCAGGTCCAGCGCCTGCGCTGCCGTGTACAGCTCAAGGGCAAGTACTTTGCCGAGGTCGCTGGTCATCGCCAGCACGTGACGTGCTTCGTTGGCGCCCATCGAGACATGGTCTTCGGCATTGGCCGAGGTCGGGATCGAATACACGGATGCCGGCATCGCCCGACTGGTCAGGTCATTCACGATGGCCGCTGCGGTGTACTGCACGATCATGTGGCCCGACTCTGTGCCGTCTTCGTTACCGATCAGGAAGGCTGGCAGCCCATCATTGGTGGCGGGATCGACCAGCTTGTTGAGGCGGCGCTCGGAAATCGACGCCAACACTGGAATTGCAGCCTTGACGTAACTCATCGCCAGCGCCAGCGGCATGCCATGGAAATGGCCAGCCGAAATCACCTGTTGCTCCACGTGCTCGGACTGCGCGTCCGGGAACACCAGTGGATTGTCGGTGACTGCGTTGAGCTCGACATCGAACACGCGCTTGGCCTGCTCCACCGCATCGCGCACGGCGCCATGCACCTGCGGGATGCAGCGCAGCGAATAACTGTCCTGCGGCTGGTGTTTCTTGCCGCCACGGAATGGGCGGAAGCGCTCATAGAATTTTTCGCGACCATGCCGCTGGCCGAACGGCACCCAGTCCCAACCGATATCGAAGCTGAGTTGCTGTGCTTCCGGGCTATCCCAAGAGGTCGGCAACCACTGCCGGAACTTGGGTACCAGGTGGTAGGCGATATCGGCCAGCGTCGAACCGTCCAGCAATGTGCGCAGATTCTGCGCGACACGCACCTGTCCCGGATGCGGCCGAAGCGCATGCACTTCGGACGCGAACGCGCCCAGGCGGCCTGCGAACGCATCAATCGTCATCGCCGCGGCAAGGTCGGCGGTGTCCAATAATTCGTCCAACTGGTGCAGCGCCAACACACCGGTCGCCAGCATCTGCGCGGTGCCGTTGTTGAGCGCCAGCCCTTCCTTGTAGGACAGCGTGACCGGCTGCAAGCCCGCTTGCGCCAGTGCTTGCGCGCCCGGCATGCGTTGGCCATTCACGAACGCTTCGCCGCCACCCAACAAGACAATCGCCAGATGCGACAGCGGCGCAAGGTCGCCCGATGCACCCACCGAACCCAGTTGCGGCACTACCGGGACGATGCCGGCGTTAAGCATCGCTGTCAGTGCCTGCAAGGTCTGCACGCGGATACCAGAATGACCGCGCAACAAGGTGTTGATGCGGATGCACAACATCGCCCGCACCACGTCCGGTGCGAACGGTTCGCCTACGCAAACCGCATGGGTGACGATGAGGTTTTGCTGCAGCTCTACATGCAACGAACGACCGGATCGCGTGGCGCCCGGTAGTTCATCACGAAGCGGATGCGCGCCCAAAAGCTTGTCGGCATTGCTGCCGAAGCCGGTGGACACGCCATAGATAGGCTCTTCTCGGCGGACCTGTTCGGCAAGGAATTCAGCCGCACGCTCCACTGCACCCAGTGATGCATTCGCCAAACTGACCTGCGCACCATTGGCCACCGCGACCAGTTGTTCGCGGGTCAGCGAAACACCGTCCAGTTCAATGGTTGCGTTGACCTTCTTGCTCATGCCGGCAACCCTTGCGTCCGCAGCTGTTCGCGCTCCACCTGCAACGTGGCCGCAAGCTCAGCTTCGGCGACATCAAACTGTTCGCCGCGACGCAGGTCCTTGACTGCAACCACGCCACGCGCGATTTCGTCTTCGCCACGGATCACCACGAAGCGGATACCCGCGCGGTCGGCGTACTGCATCTGCTTGGCCAGCTTGCGCGGTTCCAATTGCGTTTCCACATTCAAGCCGGCAGCACGCAAGCGCTGCGACAGTGCCAGCGCATGCGCGAGGCCATCGTCGTCGAGCAAGGACACAAGCACGTCCACCGAACTTTCCGCAGTGGTGACAAGGCCGGCTTCGCGCAACTGATAGAACAAGCGCGTCAGTCCGATGGAAATACCGACGCCCGGCAGCTTCGACTTGCTGTAATGACTGGCCAGATTGTCATACCGCCCGCCAGAACAGATCGAGCCAATCTGCGGGTGTGCGTCCAACGTCGTCTCGTAAACAACGCCAGTGTAGTAATCCAGTCCACGCGCAATCGACAGATTCAGCGCATAGCGCGACTCCACCACGCCGAGCGCGCGCAACTGCTGCAGGATGCCGCGTAACTCGTCACGGCCTTCCTCGAACAGTGGCGTACCAGCGCCAAGGGCATCGAGTTTGGCCAACGCGTCGTCATGACCTTCGGAGCGCACCCGCGCGAAGGCCATCAGCTTGTCGATGGCATCCGCCTGCAAGCTGAAGCCTTCGCCAGCAAGTGTCTCGCGCACAGCGTCTTCGCCACGCTTGTCCAGCTTGTCCAGCTCACGCAGCACAGCGAACTGCTGGTCGCCCTCGATGCCGACGCCTTCGAAATAGCCGCGCAGCAACTTGCGGTGGTTCAACTGGATCGTGAAGTCGCCGATTGCCAGGCGCTCGAACACAGATGCGATGACGGCGGGAATCTCCGCATCGAAGCGCGGCGACAGGCTGTCCTTGCCGATCACGTCGATGTCGCACTGGTAGAACTCGCGGAAGCGGCCACGCTGAGCGCGCTCGCCGCGATAGACGCGCTGCATCTGATAACGACGGAACGGGAATGCCAATTCGTGTTCGTGCTCGGCCACATAACGCGCCAGCGGCACGGTCAGGTCGAAGCGCAGCGCCAGCTCCGGCATGCCATCTCCCGGCCCCTTTTCAAGTGCGCCTGTAGATTGCACGAAATACACTTGGCGCTCGGTTTCGCCACCAGTCTTGGTCAACAGCACCTCGGACAGCTCCATCACCGGTGTTTCCACCGGCAGGAACCCGAAGCGCTCGAACGTCTGCCGGATCGTGTCCAACATGCGCTGGAAGGCAATCTGGTCACGGGGCAGCAGTTCCATGACCCCGGGCGGTGTGCGTGGCTTGATCAAGAAAGTAGCTCCGGCGCAGGTAGCCGCCAAGTTTAGCGGTTCCGCCCATGTGCGATGCAGGCTTTGAAAATCCTGTTGCCGAACCTGCCCCTAATTGCCTACAATGCTCGGCTACACCGTCGGGGTGTAGCTCAGTCTGGTAGAGCGCTACGTTCGGGACGTAGAGGTCGCAGGTTCGAATCCTGTCTCCCCGACCAATAGATTCAAGGTGTTACGTCAAAACCGCCGAGAGGCGGTTTTTCATATCCGCTTTTTGCGATGTTCCAGCAATTTTTTGGAATTCAGGAATTCAGGAATTCGCGAGAGGCATCGCCACAAGCACGACAAGCCGCTCATAGCGGCACTTCCTCGATCCGATACCCGTCCCGACGCAGTATCGCAAGTAGCCCTTCGGGACCCACGAGGTGCACCGCACCGACTGCGACAAAACTAGGCCCATCCTGGAACAACACTTCCAGTTGCCCGATCCAGCGCGCATTACGCTCCTCAAGCAGGCAATGCCGCGAACGTTGCTCGATCGCCTTGCCTGCGTAGCTCAGGCCGTACATGCGGTCGATGTCGGCCAGCCATCCACCCAAGTTGCGGGCGCGGTAATAGTTCATCGCTGCTGTGGATTCATCGCGCAGGATCCAGGGCGCACGCAGACGCTCCTCGAGTACTAACGCATGCTCATTGGCAGGCACGCAATCCAGCGCCTGCAACTGCTGTTCCAATGTTTCCAGGTGCACAAGGCGTTTGCCTGATGCACGTGCAATGCGCTGCAGGCTTGCGTCCATGGTCGCATCGCCACCAGTCTCTCCGCGCGCTTCCAGCAATGCCAGCACCGACCACGGTTTCATCCGCGACAGCTCCTGCACACGCACATTCCGCAGTAGCGAATGTGCCATCGCATAGCTGCTCTTGCTGAGCATCGCCGACAGCGATTGCGCAGGTGGCAGCCAGCGATAGTCGTCGTAAGAGGGTTCCCATGGCTCGTCGAGATTGGCTTCGTTGACGAAGGTCTCGGTACTAGCCAGCGCCTGCTCGAGGATGGCGTAATCGACGCCTTGCTCCTCTGGCGTACCGAAATGGATGGTGCCCAGCAGATAACTTGACCGCGGTTGCGCTGGCTTGGCAGCGGCAAGTTCTGCCGGCAGCGAGGCAGTCATAGGCGGGAATACCCGGAACAACACGCCATGCGTGGCGTCGATCATGATCGGCGTGGCGCTAGCCGGAGATACCTGCTGCGTCGAAGCCTGTGCTTTCTGTTCTCGCTGCGGGTCTTGAGATGCCGTCGGAGGTTGTGCGGCGGCCGCTTCATTTGCCCCCTGTACGGAAACACCGCGTGTTTCGACGGGTGGCCTGGATGCAGCATCCTGCACCAAGGGATCGACCTCGTTCGGATCCTGGCCGACAGGAGCTTGCTGGCTCGCGCTGGCCGAGCACACGATCAGCAGTAACAAGCCAGCCAGCCATGTCATAGGCATCGACCACTGCAGTTCCGCACGGTTGCGTGCGTGCGTGGGACTCGCACGATGGCGCATTGCCCTAACCATGGAACGCATCAGAAATTTTTTGTATTACACCGGCAGGCATGGACATTTTTCCTTCTTGAAGGGGCCCACAGCACTTTCCGTGAATTACAACTCCAGACACGAAAAAGGCGGCCAAAACCGCCTTTTCCATTTGCATCCTACTCAGCCGCCCGTAGCTAGGATCTCGACCCGACGATTTTCCGCCGCGTTCGGATCATCCCTGTTAAGCAACTGACTTTCGCCCTTTCCTAGCGCCTTAAGCCGCGATGCCGCAACTCCGTTGTTCAGCAAGTAGCTGCGCACAGCGGCAGCACGGCGTTCCGACAAGGACTTGTTGTAGCTTGCGGAACCCTTGGCATCGGTATGCCCGATCACGGTGAACTTGCGGTCTTCCAGCTGCGGCGAGGCCAGCGCCTTCGCTAGGGTCGCCATGGTCTGTTTGGAACTGCCAGAGATCGCCGCCGAGTTGTAATCGAAGTTGATCTGCATGTTGATGGATGCCGATTTGGCAACCGCAGTTGGTGCCGGCGCCGGTGCGGTCGACATGGATGCCGCACCCGGGCGCAAAGCGCGGGTCTGGCCCTGGTCAACTGCAGGTGTATCCGTCTTCAGGCTATTGATGATGGAGTCCACGGAAGGCGGATTCTGGGCAGTCGGTGCGTCCTGTGCAAAGGCACCGCCGCAGGCAGCCAGCAGTGCAATCATTAGCGCCGGACGAAGAAATTTATTCGTTTTCATGTCAGTCCTTGGTCATTTAAATCAGGCCATATTGGCCGGGAAGCTCTCACGCACGCGGTGCGTATTGCATTTGGCATGCAATTACATCGGCAGACGCGTGAATCCTTGTAAATCACCGCAGCCTGCACCGCGGTACGCGCAATTTCGATACCACATTCGGCTTGGATGAATTCCATTCCGGGTCCTGCATAAAGCCGGCTCGCGGCAACTTCTCCACATACATCTCCGTGACAACAGCCTCGGCAACAGTCATTAGAAGCTGCCGCAACCATCCTTGCGCTCAGTCTCGAAGCAATTGGTCAAATTGGGACGCGAACGCACCTTCGACCATTCATTGGAAAGCGCATCCCCAGTCGATGCAATCTTCTCGTCCGATAGAGATGAGCTCAAGGCACACACTGGGGCACCGCCAAAGTTCCGGTCATACACGTAGGTATTGATCGTCTCGCGGACCAGGTCAATCGGCGTAGCGGACAATTGCGACAAGGGGATTACCTGCAGCCCGGTTGCGTTGCTTGGAGCTTGGTCGAAGACATAATTCTTTGCGCTGGAACCACCATTGATCGAATGGAATCCCGCTTGTGAGGAAAAGTCGGCAGGAGAAGACCAGATATCGGCAGTGCCGAACACGCTTTCGACGCTATCTCCATTGCGGAAACCAGTGACAGTGCCGGTGAACTTCGGGTTTCGTGTTCCCAGATAACGCACCGCCGAATCAGCCGTGAAGAACAGGGTCGCCGGCGTGACGGAAAGGGTGCCCGGAACCAACTGGATTCGGTAGCCGGCCAGTGACGTAAAGCTTCCAGTAATTGGGTACAGCCCTACATCACTGGTGACTGTTGCAATGGTGCTGGCCTTGTCCCCAGTGGCGACATTGGCCGGCCGATCACCAAGGATCGCACCCGTCACAGAGAAGTTAAGTGCGAGGTTGTCCCTGCCATATTCACGACTGGTATCAGCGAATGTGATCGATGCTGTCGGCTGCTGGACGTAAATGAAGTGGTTGTCGTTAGCAGTCACCGTCACGTCACACGCGCATGGGTACTCGCGTCCGTACAAGTTTGGGAGATCGCCACTTCCGCTGAGCCCAGCACGGGTCTCGCCTTCCCAGGTATTTGCCCACACATTCCAGTGACCAGAAGCATTCAGGCTCGCTCCACCTTGGTTCTGCAGGCGGCCAGCAGTGACCAGTTCGATGTTTGAGCCACTTATGTCAGCATTAAGGATCAAGTCACCCGTGAGGTTGCGCACGAGCACGTCGCCACCCGCATCACTACCTTTGACGGTCGCCATTGCTTGAGCGCGCATGATGCCACCCGTATCGCTGCCGATGACGCTCGCCATTGTTTGCGCACGCAACGCGCCACTGATATCAACGTTGCCGCCCGAGAGCAGCTGGATGCTACCGCCATTGGCGATCATCGAGCCAGCAACATCTTGAATGATCGTGGAGCCAACCCGTGGTCCGTCAACTGTGACTTGGGTCAAACCATCGCCGAACGGGTCAATGGTGATTTGAACCGATTCGCCGGCACCAAACCCTATGGTTCCGCCGTTACTGGCCGTGATATTGCCGCTGTTCCGTAAGGTGGTACCCACAAATCCCGCGCCACCTGCACCCACGATGATCTCGCCATCATTACGGATCTGATGGGTGGTGGCAGGATCACCGTTGAAGCCTTCGAAGTTGTAATCACCAGTCTTCAAACCGTTACCGAAGTCCGTGTCGCTCAACCACAACGTCGATGCAATCAAGCCACCAACGTTGACTTGCGAACCAGACCCAAACGTAATTCCGGCGGGATTAATGATGAATACGTTGCCGTTGGAGCTCAACTTTCCGTCAATGAGCGAGGACGATACGTCATAACCCGCCCCCGAAAAGCTGACTACCCGATTTAAGGTTACTGCGGAGGCATCCGGCACCTCAAACTTGACTTCATAACCGCTCCCTATATTGAAACTGGCCCAATCGATGATTGCCCCGTGCGTCGTCTGGGTGATCATCATTTGCTTATTGGGGGTGGTGTAATCGCCACGGATTACACCGCCACTGGAATAATTGGACGTGACATCGGGTTCTGAGCCGGGCGCAGTCGCTACCCGGCCAAAATATGGCAGGCATGTCGGGCATGTTGGCGGTGTTGGTATTGATATCGGCGGTGTTGGCGGTGTTGGCGGTGTTGGTATTGATATTGGTGGTGTTGGCGTTGGTGTTGGCGTTGGTGGCGTAGTCACTTGCGCCATGGTCAACGGTGCGGCCAAGGCGATGACCAATGTCAGCGCTAGCCGGCGCCAGCTGAATCTAAGGAATCGGTTGCTGTTTTGATTGGTGCGCATGGGTCTGCTCCTAGAACGCTTTCTGGATGGACCAGAACAAACGTGGATTGCGGTCGCCACTATCAGTCACGCCAAGCCCGGTCTGGCGCCAAGCCAAGGTCAGGCTCATCGTCGCTTTGCCGGGCTTGCTCCAATTCATCCCCAGCCCGTAGCCGCGAAGACTGCGCGAATTTGCCGTGTCGAACGGCCGTGGATCATGGAAGAACTCGCCGCGTGCGGCATCGTAAAACGCTGACAAAGTGAGTCCGGGGTTCACTGCATAACGCAAGTCCACGGTGCCCAGCCATCCGTCATCGGCCAGCACTTCACCACTTGCATATGCGCGCACGCCCTTCGGCCCACCCATTGACAGCTTCTCGTAGGCGTCCAGATTCTTGCTGGCACGTTGCATGCCCATGCTGACGAACAGGCTAACCTTCGGTGTGACGTATTGCAGCCGTGCCAGCTGCATCGTGAACTTGGTGAAGCTGCCCTGCGTACCATGCCCGAACGGCGGCGCATCGGACGCTTCACCCATCGCATCCTTGAGATCAAGGTTGCCGCTGTACAACAACGCATTGGCGCTGCTGTAACCACCGCCCAGCAGTTTGTCGCGCTTCTCCAGCGAGAGGCCCATGCCAACGCCGCGGATCCGCTTGCGGGACTCGAAGCCCACTGCCTCGAAGCGATCGGTCAGGTCCTTGTTGTCCAGCATCCCGCGCAGGAACACGTTGGTCGCACGCTGGCGGATAATCGGATAGCTGAACGACAGATCCGCCACGTTGCCGGTGCCGGTTGGCTCCAGCGCCGCGAACGGCCCGCCCAGTTCGTATTGCACCCGCGCCAACCCGCCGCCAATGCGCAGGCCGCGATAGCCCACGGGCGTCTCATAAGAGATTCGCCCGAACGCGGTATGCGCGCCTTGGGCCACCATCATCCGCAGGTCAAGATTGTCACCACGCCCGAACGGGCTGGCCCAGCGCAGGCTGCCGGTGATGCGGTGACGCCCAGAGTCACGGGTGCCGTAATTGTCCAGTTCCAGTCCGTACTGCATGCGGTCACGCTTGCCCACCTTGACCATCAGGTCGGTGGTGCCCGTCACCGCGCCGGTTGAGATCGCCGATTGCGGCTTGATCCCCGGCAAGTCCGACAACAGCAACATCGCGCGTTCGTAGTTACGGCCATTGAGTGGCTTGCCCGGTTCCAGGATCGCCAGTGTCTTGGCGATGCGGTCCTTCTGCACCGGCGTGCCATCCGCCAAATCAATGCTCACGTTGCCCAGCATGCCTTCGCTGACGGTGATCCTGACCTGTCCGTCCACGACTTCCTGCACGGGAACGAAGGCCTGCACCAGGCCAAAGCCGTGTTGCTGATAGAGCGCCACGACGCGCTTGGCCAGTTCTTCCAAATCGGCGAAGGTCACCGTGCTACCGATCTTATCGGCGACGGCGGCCTGCAGCTCGCTCACCGGCACGCCGCTGGCGCCATCGAAGGCTACGGCCTTGAGCACGAAGCTGGGTTGTGCGGCCATCTGCGGTTCGGGCAGTGCTTGCGCCTGTTGCGGCGCTGCATTGGTTGGCGTGGCGTCCTGCGCCGCGTCATCGGCGGGGATGGCATGGGTCGCATCGACCACACCTTCGCTCGCGTGTGCCAGGCAGGTGCAGGCCAGCAGGATGGCCGTGGCCAGCAGGGTCATCGAAGGCGGCACGCGCCGCGTGGTTTGCATTTGCATCGTGGTGGCCCTGTCGCCGTCTAGGCGGTTGACTGACGTATCGCGCATGGCCGCGCTCACTTGACGACCCTCAGGCGCCAGTTGCCAATCAGGTTGAACGGGGCCCAGTAAAACGGGTGCGCCGTGGCCGGATTCTTCATCACTGCCAGCTGAGCGTCACGCATCGCGTCCTGCACCTGGTCGCCCTTGGCAAGATCGGTGTACAGGGTCGTCATCAGCTTCTCGGTCGCGGCATCGGACACCGGCCACAGCGAGACCAGCATCGTCGAGGTACCTGCCGACAGGAACGAGCGGGTAAAGCCCAGCACCTCGTCGCCATCGTCCACTCGTCCAAGACCTGACTCGCAGGCCGACAGTGCAATCATCGCCACGTTATGCAGGTTCATGCCCAGCACGTCCTTGGCTTCTAGGTAGTTCGACTGGCCGTTTTCGTCAGCCAGCAACACTTTGCTGTGCAGTGGATCCAGTGTGTCGGCCATCGCGTGTGCAGCGATGTGGAGCAGCCTGGACTGCGGCGCATTGGCGCGGAAGTTGGTCTGGTTGGCATCGGCATTGAAGTAGAGCTTGGCGCCCGGGAACTGCTGGGCCAGCTCGCGGACCTCTCGTTCGGCGCCGGGCAGCGGGTCGGCCACGTCCGGGTTGACCGTCGGATTACCGAACGCCAGCAATTGCGCCGTGGTAGTCGGTGTTCGCGTTGCCAGTCTGGCGGCGATGCTGATCGAGGGCGCAATCGAGATAGGGTTGCGCTGGATCAGGTACTTGCCATCCAGCCGCAATGCCTGGAACGGCAGATAGTGCAGCGGACCGTGAGGAACAATGATCAGCCGCTTGCCCGCTTCTATCCCCAGCGGCGCCAGCAGCAACTGGCCAATCTGGTCGCCGATCCCGGCTGCGTTCGGGTTGAGCTTGATGAGGGCGTCGCGATACGCATCCACCAGCCGCGCCAGGTCCTTGCGCGGCAGGGGCGTGGCGAATTTGACCTCGCGCACGCCTTCATTGGACAGCACCCATGCCACCAGCCGGTCCGACAAGGAGTGGTAGGCCACGACCACTTCATCGGGCTGGAGCATCTGCTGCAGGGCCGTGGCATCCATCGCCGCGGCAGTGTCATTGTCCACGTCCGCACGTCCGGCCACGGCATCGAGCAAGGCGCGGGCGCGGCTGCGTTCGCTGATATCGAACGCCTGCGCCGTCTGGCCGAGCTTGCTGTGCAAGTTGATCGCGCGCTCGAACACCTTTTGCAGGTCCGAGAACAGACCCATCTTGAACTCGTCGCTGCGGAACTGTGAGCGTGCTTTGTCAAACACGCCCAGTGCTTGGTCCAGCGCTTGCACTGCTTGCGCATCATTGCCGAGCGCGGCCTCGCTCTTGGAGATGCCGTCCAGGGCCCAGGCGCGGTAGAAGTCCTCATCGCCGTTGGCCGGTGCATCAGCCAGCTGCTGGTACAGCGACAGTGCTTCAGCGGGTTTGTTCTCGGCCAAAAGCAGCCGTCCGCGCGTGCGTTGCAGCTGTGCTAGCTGGACCGGATCGGTCGGCGCGGTGAGTGCGTCCAGCGTGCTGCGCGCACGTTCGAGGTTGCCCGACAGGATCAGAGCATTGGCCAGCGAGGCATCCACCAATGGACGGAACCGGTCCGAGCTTTCTTTTTGCGCCTGCTCGTAGTTGGCGATGGCTTCGTCATAGCGCCCCTGGCGAGTGCGAACGTCGGCCAACGTCTTGCGTGCAGGGCCATTGACCTGAGTCGGGTCCACGCCCGGGTACTTAAGTGCAAGATCGACGAACTGTTCCGCACGCTCCAGCTGGCCGCCATAACTGAAGGCAATCGCCAGGTCTCGGTACGCCTTGCCCAGCAAATCCGTGTTGCCGGACGACAGCGCCACGTGCAAGGCCTTGCTAGCTGCCTGCGTGCTCTCACGGAACTCGCCCTTCTCCGCCAGTTCAACCGCCTGGCTGCAATACGCGTAGCCGTCCAGCTTGACTGCCTCGCGCTCGTACAGCGCCGCGCCATCGGCGGCCAGCGACAACGCCGTGTCCGCGTCCTCGATCCGCTCGATCGCCGCCAATGCACGGCGCGCCTCGGCTTTGATGTCCATCGCGGCCACGGGTGCGTCTGGCGCAGGAGCGATGGCCTGCGAAGCCACCAGCAGCGACATCGAAACGACCGGACCGGTGTACGGGCCACCGCCAGCTGGCGCGCAACTGGCGTGGGCTGCGGGGCTGACCACCGCCATCCAGCAGGCGCCCAAAAGGGCTAGCAACGACAAATTACGATGACTTAGACATCGATTTGAACTTTTCATTGCCCGTTTCCCTTAACGTCGATATTTATCGGCAGGCCTACTGCCGAAACGACACAGGCAGCCCAGCCCGCTACCCCTCGTTAAGTGTCTAAACGTAATCAAGTAGGGAAACCGGCCTCGGCTCAGGTCAGGGCCTCCCAGCGTGCCCTCAAGACATCCAGTCGCAGGTCGGCCGCGGCACCGGGCGAGGTTCGCGCGGCAAGACTGCCTTCTGGCGTGCGTCCCTGGCCAGCCGAGGCTGCAGATACAGCAGCAGCCTTGTAGGCATCGCGGAATGGCACGCCGGCTATTGCGGCGTCCACCGCCACGTCGGTCGCGTACATGCCGGAATCGATGGCGGCACGCAGGCGGTCTTCGCGCCATTCCAGGTTGGCCAGCAGGTCGGGCAGCAGCTCCAGCGCAGCCAGGCCACGACCGAAGCCGTGGAAGATCGCACCCTTGCTGGCCTGCAAGTCGCGGTGATATCCGGACGGCAGCGACAGCAATTGTTCGATTTCGGTACGCGCGGCCGCCACGCTGGCATGGGTGGCGCGCATGAGTTCGATGACATCCGGATTACGCTTGTTCGGCATGATCGAACTGCCCGTGGTGTACTGCGCCGGCAACGCGACAAAACCGAACTCGGCACTGGTGAACAGCGACAGATCCCACGCCATGCGGCGCAGGTCCAGGGTCGCGCTGCCCAGCGATTCCAATGCCGCCAATTCAAATTTGCCACGCGATAATTGCGCGTAGATCGGCGACACCTGCATCCGCGCGAAACCTAGCGCTTGCGTGGTGTGTTCACGATCCAGTTTGAGGTTGACGCCATAGCCAGCGGCAGTACCGAGTGGATTGGCATCGATCATCCGCAGCGTGTCGTTGGCACGCACCGCATCGTCGATGAACGCTTCGGCCCAGCCCGCCCACCACATGCCCGCCGATGACACGACGGCACGCTGGATATGCGTGTAACCCGGTAATGGCAAATTTTTCTCGGCTTCCGCACGATCCAGTGCGACCTTGGCGATGTCGCGTGATAGCTGCGCCACGCAGCCAAGTTTCTCTTTCAGCCACAACCGCGTTGCCACCAGCACCTGGTCGTTGCGGCTGCGGCCGGTGTGGATCTTGCGGCCGGCATCGCCTAGGCGTTCTGTCAGTCTTGCCTCGATGGCGGAATGTCCGTCTTCGAAACGTTCGTCCAGGATGAACTCGCCACTGCTGAAATCATCGGCCAGCACGGCGAGTTCACGCTTCAGGCCATCCAGCTCATCCATTGTGAGGATGCCGATGCGCTGCAGCCCTTCCGCGTGCGCGGCACTGGCGGTGATGTCATGCAGGAAGAATTCGCGATCCAGCACCACGTCGTCGCCAGCCAAGAAGGCCTGAATACGTGCATCTACCTGCAAGCCGGGCTTTTGCCATAACAAGTCGCTCATCCGGCCGTCTCCGCGTGGATTTTTGGCAACGGAATGCCGAGAAACTCGTCAAGCCCGAATGCAAGATTTAGATTTTGCAACGCCTGCGTCGCCGCGCCCTTGAGCAGGTTGTCTTCCGTCGCCACCACTACCAGCCGCTTGCCATCGCCACTGAGAGTAAAGCCACCCAGCTCGACATGCTGTGCACCGGCAATCAGGCTGACCCAAGGCGCGTCATCCATCACTCGCACCAGCGGTTCACTGGCATAACGACCGTGGTAACGCGCCAGTACTTCGTCATGGTCGAACGCAATTGAAAGATGCATGTTCGCTATGAGGGTGATGCCACGAAAATGCGGCGCGACGTGCGGCATGAACTCAATCGCATGGTCAAGCCGATGAGTGACCTCGCGCTCGTGCACATGCCCGATGAGTGCGTACGGCATCAGGTTTCCACGTAGCTTGTCTGGATCGTTCTTGTCAGACGGCGTGGTGCCTGCGCCGGAATAACCGGAAACGCCGAAGCACTGTACCGGCCCTTCCAGCACGTTGAGCATGGGGGCAATCGCGAGCTGCATCGCGGTGGCGTAACAGCCCGGATTACTGATCCGGCGCTGTCCTGAATAGGTCTTGCGGGTCAGTTCCGGCAGCCCGTAGTACCAGCATGGATCGAAGCGGAAGTCGGCTGACAGATCAATGATGACTGGATCGACGCAAACCGCATCGAACGCCTGCACGATCTCTGCAGCTTTGCCGTTCGGCAGTGCCAGCACTACGGCATCCGCGCCCAGCGCTGGAAGCTCTTCATGCGATGGCGCGCTATAGCGAAGTTCACCCGTGTAGTCCGCGTTGTGGTCGGCCACGCGCTGGCTATCCAAACCGCGCGACGAGACGTAAGTCAACTCAAAGCGCGGATGCAAGGTGACCAGCTTGATCAGCTCGGCGCCAACGTAGCCACGAGCGCCCACGATCCCCAGACGGATGGGTGCGGTACCAGTCATTTGGCCTGCTCCTTTGATGGATGGTCCAGTAAGGTCGCCGGGCGCGCGTCACAATGTTCAACGCAACGCGCGATCTCGGCGAAGTCGTTGATGCCGTACCAGAACACCTTCCACAGCGGCTGCTTGATGCTGCCGTAGCATTCGTTCCAGTAGAACGCATTGACTGGGTTGCCACGTCGCGAACGCCAGAACAGGCGCGGGTTTTCGTCGCGCATCACTTGCCAAACCGCGCGCCCCAGGCCTTCGCCCTGCGCGTCGTCGAGTACCGCGAACTTGTCGAGGTACGTGCCAGCACCTTCCGCAGTGAGAATGACCGCCGCACGATAGTTCTCGCTGACATAGGCGCGGTGTAAGGAGGTGCGATCGAAATAATCGGGCGCCAGGGTGCGGCCAAACGCGGATTCGATCAGGCCACGCAGCCGCACTACATCCAGTCCAATCCACGAATCCACACGCAACACGCGCTCGCCGCGACGCACGAGAGTGCCGGAGCCGCGATGGGTGAACAACTCCTTGGCCAATTCCGCCGGCCGGGTAATAGAGACCGAAGATGACAACGGCAAGGCATCAAGCAGCTCCTTGATCTGCTCGATCTTCACCTGCATGCCACCGTTGAGCCAGGGCTGCGCCATCAGGTGTTCGTATTCGGTCGACAGGTTGATCGAGTCGATGACCTTGCCGTGCTCGTCCAGCAACCCGCCGGTCCCGGTCAGGAACACGATCTTGTAAGGCTGGAGGGTCTTGATCAGTTCGCTGGCGGCCCAGTCCGCATTGACGTTGACGATCTGGCCTTCGCAGGTTTCCGCCAACGAGGCAATCACCGGAATCGAACCGACTTTGATCGCCGCCTGGATTCCATCGGTATCCACGCGCACGACCTTGCCAACCAACGCATAGATTTCGCGGTCGAGGAACTCCGCTTCGAACACACCCGACTGGATCGACGTTGCGCGTACGCCTTGCGCTTGCAGGGCCTCGACCAATTTCAGGTTTTCTTCACGCATCACCCGGCGCACCACAGACAGCACCGACGCGTCGGTCACCCGCAGGTTGTTGACCGTGCGCTTTTCGATGCCAGCCATGCGCATTTGCTCGTCCAGTTGCGGGCCAGCGCCATGCACGACGATCGGAGTCAGTCCTACCTGCTGCAAGAACGCCAGCGACGACACCAGTGCGTCGATGTCATCGCGTAGCACTGCCCCGCCGACCTTGACCACGGCGAAACGCGCGGCATCGATCTGCGAAAAACGCTTCAGGTATTGCTGGATCTCCTTCGCGCTGGCCATATTGGACAGCAGGCGGACGATCGTATTGCGCATGTCGGTCATCGTCAGTC
Organism: Lysobacterales bacterium; assembly: GCA_038242955.1. Classification (GTDB taxonomy): domain Bacteria; phylum Pseudomonadota; class Gammaproteobacteria; order Xanthomonadales; family Xanthomonadaceae; genus Thermomonas. Next base: position 21,904 of record JBBSRO010000010.1, on the reverse strand, counting down.
TGTGCTCAGCGTGCAGATACCGGGAATGCCGGAAGCATCCCCCGGTCGCCCGATTGGACGGATGTGGCGGGATCGATGGTGTTGAAACGTACATTGGCAAGTGCAGTCATGCAGTTTCATCCAGCAGGCGTTGATAGTTGGAAGCCGCAGTGGACAACTGGTCGAGCGCGACCCATTCGCCTGCCGTATGCGCCTGGGCGATGTCGCCTGGCCCGTAAACCAATGCGGTCAGTCCGGCTTGTGAGAACAGCGAAGCCTCGGTCCAGAAATCGACCGCGTTGCCGATAGGCAAATTCATTGCATCAGCGAGGTCGCGCGAAGCAAGCCGCCGCTCTTCAGCCGCAGCCACATCGCCAGACGGTAATGACGGGCCACGGAAAGTTTCTTCGTAGCGCTCCAACGCGCCGACGCGCGCGCAACTGCCAAACCGCAAGTGCATCGCATCCACATCGTGTGACGGCAACGGTCGGAACCCGAACCGCACCTCGGCGCTGGGCGCAATCATGTTGGCCTTGATCCCGCCTTCGACCTTGCCGATGTTGAAGCGCAAGCCAGTCATTCCGCCGAAGCGCGAAGCCGCCTCGCTTTCAACCAGCGCCAACGCGTTCGAACCCCAATGCATGACCTGGTGCAACGCGTTTGCCTGTAATGCATTCGCGCCGGACGCATGCCCCGCTTCGCCTTTGAAGCGCAACAACACGGAGCTGATGCCGCGATGGGCCAGCACTGCCTCGCACATGGTTGGCTCGGCGATGATGGCTTCGTTGAAACCACGGTCGCCGGCAAGGAAACCTCCGATACAGCGTGCATCGTTGGCTTCTTCGTCGCTGGAAAAAAGGAATGCGGCATCACCACTGGTCACGTTGGCCGCCGCAATCAAACCGGCGGCGGCACCCTTGATGTCGCAGGCACCTAGGCCAATCGCACGGTCGCCGATCACGCGAAGCACATGCGGGTCGGTTCGCCACGCTTCCGATGATGGCACCGTGTCCAGATGCACATTGAACACACGCTTCGGCGAACCACGCAGCGCAAGTAGCGATACTGCGCCGTCGCCATGATCGGTGACTTCGATGCGGAAGCCTGGAAGTTGCGCCCGGATGTAGTCGAAGATGCCGCCAGTACCGATCAGGCGCGGCGGATTGCGGGTGTCGAATGCCACCAGTGCTTCAAGATGGCGCAAGACCTGCGGCAGCACGTCACTCATTGCTGCCATTCACTTGCGCCCACAAGGTGCTGCTCATGCCGAACAATTTGATGAAGCCCTCGGCTTCCTCCACGCCCCAATCTGCTGACTGCGCGTAAGTCGCGCCTTGGGAATTGAGGATGTGTGGCGAGCGCACGGCGACGGCATCGACTCGCCCGCCATTGGTGCGCAGCGTTACCTCACCGTTGACCATTCGTTGCGACGACGCCAGGAAAGCCTCCAGATCGGTCTTGAGCGGATCGTGGAAGAAGCCCTCGTACACCAGTTCTACCCAGCGGCGTGCGACGTCCGGCTTGAAGCGGTTCTGTTGCTTGGTCAGCACTGCTTCCTCTAGCGCGCGATGGGCGACCAGCAACGCGGTCAAGCCGGGGGCCTCGAACACGATGCGGCCTTTCAACCCAATCGTGGTGTCGCCGGTGTACATGCCGCGGCCCACGCCGTACTGGGCGAACATGATGTTGAGGCGAGACAGCAATTTTTCTCCCGGCATCTCGTTGCCGTCCAGCGCGACTGCTTCGCCACCTACGAAACGCAGCGTCGCGTGCATCACTTCCGCCGGCCATTGCTCGCGGCGCGCGCACCAACCGCGCGCGCCATCACCCGGCTCATCCCAGCTGTCGATCTCTGCGCCAGACATGGTCAAGCCCAGCAGGTTCTCGTTGATCGTGTATTGCTTCTGCTTGCTGCGTATGCCGAAGCCGCGCGCCTCCAGGTAAGCCTGCTCATACGCGCGGGTGTGGGTGTGCTCTTTCTGGATCTCGCGGATTGGCGCAAGGATCTGGTAATCACCGCTGGACTTCACCGCCAGGTCAAAGCGCACTTGGTCGTTACCCATACCGGTGCAACCATGCGCAATGACCTTGGTACCAAGGTCATTGGCGCGTGCCAGCGCCGCATCGACGATTAAATAACGATCCGACACCAGTAGCGGATATTGTCCTTGGTAGCCCTCGCCTGCCCATATGAACGGCTTGACGAAACCATCCCAAATTGCCGGGCCACCATCGATGGTGACGTGCGAAGCCACACCAAGCTCCGCAGCGCGTTGTTCGATGAAAGTACGTTCGGCGGCATCCACGCCGCCGGTGTCCGCGAACACGGTATGCACGTTCCAACCTGCTTCCTTCAGGTAAGGCACGCAGAAACTGGTGTCGAGGCCGCCGGAAAAGGCGAGAACGATGTCTTGATTGCTCATATTTTATTTCGACTCCCCCTCTCCCTTTCGGGAGAGGGCTGGGGTGAGGGCGCTCGAAAGCTCAGAATTATTGGGAGATCAGCGCAGCCATGATCGCCTTCTGCACATGCAGGCGATTCTCGGCTTCATCAATTGCAATGCAACGTGGTGAATCCATCACTGCGTCGGTCGCCTTGACGTTCCGGCGCAGCGGTAGGCAATGGCTGAACACGCCCTCATTGGTCAGCGCCATCTTGGATTCGTCGACGATGAAGTGCTGGTACTGGTCGCGGATGGGTTTCTCTGGCCCCCAGTTACCGAAGTACGGCAGCGCACCCCAGCTCTTGGCGTAAACCACGTCAGCACCGGCATAGGCGCTTTCGATGTCATGGCTGACCTCCAGCGAGCCGCCACTTTCGGCCACGTTCTGCGCGGCCCAGCCCATGTAGCGCTCGTCCAGGATGTAGTCCGGCGTCGGGCACAGCAGGGTCACGTCCATGCCCATGCGCGTGGCAATGGTCAGCGCCGAATTGGCCACCGCGGTATTGAGTGGCTTCGGATGGTAAGTCCAGGTCAGCACGTATTTCTTGCCGCGCAGGTCGGTACTGCCGAAGTGCTGTTGCAGGGCCTGGATGTGCGCCAATTCCTGGCAAGGATGGGTAATGGTTTCCATGTTGATGACGGGGACCGGCGAATACTTCGCGAAGCTGCGTAGCACCAGATCTTCACGGTCGCGTGACCAGTCTATGAACTTCGGGAATGCACGCACACCGATCAAATCGACATAGCGGCCCAGCACCTTGGCGACTTCGGCGATATGCTCTTCGGTATCGCCGTCCATCACCGTGCCGAGGTCGAATTCGATCGGCCACGCGTCCTTGCCCGGTTGCAGCACGATGGCGTGGCCACCAAGCTGGAACGCGCCAAGTTCGAAACTTGTGCGGGTCCGCATCGACGGATTGAAGAAGACCAAGGCAATCGACTTACCCTTGAGTTCATCGCCCAGCTTCGAGCGCTTGAACATGGCCGCGCGCGCCAGTAACGCGTCCAGGTCAGCCCTGCTCCAGTCCTGCGTATTCAAGAAATGCTTCATGTGGTTCGATCCTTTGCCGCACTTGCGCATCCTGCGCTTGCGGCACTCGTGCATCCATGCACATCGAAAACGAAAAAACCCAGCACGTTGGCTGGGTTCGGAAGTTTGCGACAACGATGTTGCGCTCCGGCTACCCAGTGAGAAGTGAGGTTTCCGGTCGGCGCGCACGCGAAGTCATGCCCGAGGCCATCCGGGCACTGTTTGCGTGGCGCGTGGAAAGGTGCAGGTTCATCAGGCGCGCATGCTCGCATGCCGTCTGCATGCGCGCAAGCCGGGCCGCGGATCAGCGGTCGTGGGCCGGCTGCGGCGTTATTGATACCCGCACGCGAAGGCGATTGCCGGGGTCGCGCGCCATGCGGGTGCGGAACTTGCTGCCCTTGTAAACATAATCCACGTCATAGGCGATGGGCCTTCGGAACTCGCGAACCACGGGCTGCATTCGGCAATTCTCGTATTCGTCGTCGGCCCCGGAGGTTCCAGCCAAGCGCTCCTTGACTACCTCCACCACGCGCGACAGGCCACTGCTCCCAGTCGGCTTCTTGACCACGTCACAGACCTGCTCCATGCGCGATGTCTTCAACACCTGATACACCGGGTCGACGCTCAGCACCTGCGCATAGTCGTAGCGCACGTTTTCCTGGGGGATGACTACCTCGGCTGCGGGGTCCTGCGCACGCACACCCGCTGCCGCCATCATGAGAGCGGCGGCAAGGCTGGCTTGTAGGACCGTGGCAGGCAGCGACATGGCGCAAGTCTAGCGACGCACGCGCTACATGGGCTGAATCGCCTATGTAATGGCACCACTCGGCATTTGGCACGAACACGGCGCTAGCTCGGGGCGGCTGCGGGCATTGGCCCGTTACAATGAGACATCCCACGCAAACGACGCCATGAGCCTGCATCTCTACAACACCCTGACACGCCGGGTCGAGGCGTTCACGTCGCTCGATCCAACCTCCCCGACCATGTACCTGTGCGGGCCGACCGTCTACAACTACGTGCACATCGGCAATGCGCGCGGTCCGGTGGTATTCGGCGTGCTGGCCGCGTTGTTGCGCCGCCGTCATGGCGGCTTGCGCTATGCGCGCAACATCACGGACGTCGACGACAAGATCAATGCCGCCGCGCGCGAACAAGCCGTCCCGATCGCTACGATCACGGACCGCTTCGCTGCGGCCTACCGCGAGGACATGGCTGCACTAGGCGTTTCCCCGCCCGACATCGAGCCTGAAGCCACCGCACATATTCCGCAGATCATCGCGATGATCGAACGCTTGATCGAGCGCGGAAATGCATATGCCGCCGACGGCCATGTGTTGTTCGCAGTTGGCAGTTTTGATGGCTACGGCAAGCTGTCGCGCCGCGACCCCGACGAGATGCTGGCCGGCGCTCGGGTCGAAGTGGCTCCTTACAAACGCAATGCAGGGGATTTCGTCCTGTGGAAGCCGTCGACCGACGACCTGCCTGGCTGGGATTCGCCGTGGGGTGTTGGCCGCCCCGGCTGGCACATCGAATGCTCGGCAATGGCTGAAGCACATCTGGGCCCGACCATCGACATCCATGCCGGCGGCATCGACTTGCAGTTCCCGCACCACGAGAACGAAGTCGCACAAAGCGAATGCGCCCATGGCGGCGCGCCCTTCGCACGCTGGTGGCTGCATAACGGCATGCTCAACTTCGGCGGCACCAAGATGAGCAAGTCGCTGGGCAACATCGAAAAAATCCACGACCTCGTGCGCACACATCCACCGGAAGCGCTGCGCCACGCGCTGCTCTCCGCACATTACCGGCAGCCGCTGGAATGGTCGGATGGATTGATCGAACAGAGCGTGCGGACACTGGACCGGCTTTACGGCACGCTGCGCGACCTGGCGGATGTTGATGCCGATGCGGTGATTCCATTCGGCATCGAAGCTGCCTTGGACGACGACCTCAATACCCCGCAGGCAATGGCCGAACTGGCGCGCATCGCCGGTGAAGCACGCAAAGCGGTGTCCACAGACGACAAACAGCGTCTGAAATCGGATTTGCTCGGTGCCGGGCTGGCTTTGGGCTTGTTGCAGCAAACACCTGCAGAATGGTTTGCACGCGGCGCTTCCGGCGATGACGATGTGCGGATCCAGGCACTGGCCGACGAACGCGCCGCCGCGAAGCAGTCCCGCGACTTTGCTCGTGCGGATGAAATTCGCAATCAGTTGGCCGATGAAGGCATCCTGCTGGAAGACACGCCACAGGGCGTGCGCTGGAAGCGGGCATGAGCGACTCGCCCTTCCCGCTCGAGCCCACGCCCGCCGAAGCGCAGGCGACGATTGCCGAAGAATTCGCGTTCTTCGGTGACTGGTCGGAGCGCTACCAGTACTTGATTGACCTAGGCCGCAAGCTCCCGGAATTTCCGGATGCATGGAAAGTCGAAGAACACCGCTTGCTTGGCTGCCAGTCGATGGTATGGATCGTTCCTTCGGGTGACGCCACCCACTTGGACTTTGCAGCCGTCAGCGATTCCGTCATCGTCTCCGGCTTGGTGTTCCTCGCCCTGCGCGTGTACTCCGGCCGCAGTGCAAATGAGATCGTCGCGACCGAGCCGGATTTCATCAACGCCATTGGGTTAGCCAAGCACCTGTCGCCGACGCGCAGCAATGGACTGACGGCACTGCTGGCGTTTATCCAGGACCATGCACGCAGCACGCTGCACGCATGAGCGAAGCGTCAGACGACGATGCTGGCGAAGTGACTGGAGCTGTCGACGCCACGCTTACGATGTCGCCAGCCGGCGTTCCGGGATTCCGCTGGCTAATGCTGTATCGCATCCTGACCCTGCTGTCCTACCAGATGGTTGCGGTGACGGTCGGCTGGCATGTATACGAGCTCACTGGCGACCCGTGGTCGTTGGGCCTGGTCGGCTTGGCCGAAGTTATCCCGTACTTCTGCGTGGCGCCATTCGCTGGGCACCTTGTCGACAGCCTGCCGCGCCGCAAGCTGGGCGCTGTCGCTTGCATAGGATTGGCGGTCAATGCGGGCGCCCTTGCACTGATCGCCTCGCATGAGGTGGGCGTGGATCATTTATGGACGATCTACGCGGCCATCGCAGTCGGCGGCGTTGGACGCTCGTTCCTGGGCCCGATCTACAACGCACTGTTCGCGCGCGCGCTGAAGCGCGAACAGTTCGCCCGTGGGGCCAGCATGGGCAGCGTGATTTTCCAGACGGGCTTGGTACTCGGACCGGCGATTGGCGGGGTGCTGATCGGGGTTGTGGGGAAGTCCTGGACCTATGGACTCGCGGCGACATTTGCGATCGCCGCGGCGCTTGCCTTGGTGCGCATGCCGGTCACCGAGCCGCCGCTGCGACTGCAACGCGGACCCGTGCTGGCCAGCATTGGCGAAGGACTGCGCTTCGTGTTCGGCCACCAGATCCTGCTGAGCGTACTGGCATTGGACATGTTCGCGGTGCTGTTTGGTGGCGCCATTTCGCTCGCCCCGGCGTTCATCAAGGATGTGCTGCATGCAGGGCCGGAGGCGCTGGGAATCCTGCGCGGGGCACCTGCACTGGGCTCGGTGGCAGTGGCGTTGTGCTTGTCACGCTGGCCGCTGCAAGCCAATGCCGGCCGGATCATGTTGTTCGCAGTCGCAGGTTTTGGAGCCTGCATGATCGGTTTCGGCCTGAGCACAGTGCTCTGGCTGTCGGTGGGCTTTTTGCTTCTGTCAGGCGTGTTCGACGGCATCTCGGTGGTACTGCGCTCGACCGTGTTGCAACTGGCCACGCCGGATGAAATGCGCGGGAGAGTGTCATCGGTCAATGGGCTGTTCATCAGTTCTTCGAACGAATTGGGCGCCTTTTATGCCGGTTCGATGGCGCGCTTGCTCGGCATGGTCACCTCGGTGGTCCTGGGAGGCTGCGTGACGATCGGGATTGTCGGAATCACCGCATTGAGGGCGCCGAAGCTGCGCCGGCTTGACCTGCGCGATTTGCATTGAATCACGCGTTGCATCTCGGGCGCGCGATGCAGTCGAGTCCATACGCTTCCAGCGACCGAGTAGAACGTCCACGAAAAACCCCGCCGGAGCGGGGTTGGATTTATCGGGACGGGAGTATTAAGCCGCAGCGAGCCGTGGCCAGCTGGGCAACCCCAGCAAACTCAGTCGCCCATCTGTTTCTGGATGTGTTCCCAGCGTTCCTGCGCGTCAATGGTCCGCTCGGCGGTCAGGCGGACTTCCAGGCGGTCAAGACCAATCTCCTCGCCCGTCTCCACGCAATAGCCGTAATCGCCGTTGTCCAGTCGCTTGAGGGTACTGTCAATCTTGCCGATCAGCTTGCGGTAACGGTCGCGGGTGCGCAATTCCAGCGAATTCTCGGTCTCGCGAGTCGCACGCTCGGCTTCATCGCCCACATCGCGCACTTCGTCCTTGAGATTCTCGATGGTCTGCTTGGATTCCTCGACCAGGTCACTACGCCAATTCAGCAGGAGCTGGCGGAAATACTCGAGCTGCAACACGCTCATGTATTCCTCGTCGGCGCCCGGCTTGTAGCCGTTAGGCACAATTGGACGACGATTGGTGTCATCGGTCCTGAACGGAACGACCTTGAACTTGCCCTTGGGCACCGGCGCGGACGGCTTGGCGGTCACAGCCACGGCGACCTTTCCGGGTTTGCGTGGCGCGTTCTGCGCGCTGGAGATCACCACGGCTTTGGGCTCCGCCTGCTTGGCGGACTTCCCGGACCTGCCTGATTTGCCTGACTTGCCGCCAGTCGGCTTCGCAGTCGCCGCCGGAGCTGCTTTCTGGGCTGGCGTCACGTTTTTGCCAGACGCCTCCTTTGGAGCTGGCACCGGCTTCGTGGCGGGCGCGGCCTTCTTGGGCGGGGCTGCCTTTTTGACAGCCACCGCTTTCTTGACCGGCTCGGCCTTTTTTACGGGAGCCGTCTTGACCGTGTCGGCTTTTTTCGCGACCACTTTCTTTGTCGCGGGGGCCACCTTCTTGGCGGGGACAGGCTTTTTCGCAGGCGCAGCTTTACTGGCGGCCTTTGGCGCGACGGGTTTCTTTACAGGCGCCTTACTGGCGGCCTTCGGGGCCGGCTTAGCGGCTTTTTTCACTGGTTTTTTCGCTGCCACGAACAGATATTCCTCATGTTCCCTTGAGGGGGGAAAGCGCGCTGTTATACCCTGATGGGCACACAGCGGCAACCGCGCCTGTCTGTGCAGGGTGCCATCCACATACCGTGATCGATCAATTGCTCATCGCGCTTGTGCGCGGATACCAGCGTTTTATCAGCCCCGTGCTTGGCACCAACTGCCGGTTCGTGCCGACCTGTTCCGAGTATGCGAAGCAGGCCATTGCACGCTTTGGCGCAATCAGGGGCAGCTGGCTTACGCTGCGCCGCATTGGCCGCTGTCACCCCCTGCATCCGGGCGGGCATGACCCGATCCCCCCGTCAGCCCCACCTTCCAGCGACAAGGAAAGTTCATGAACGACACACTAATCGTCAATGCCCGCGGCGTGAACGAAGGCCGTGAGTTCGACGGCGACCTGCGCATCACGGACGGACGCATCGAGCAGATCGGCAGTGGCCTGGCCGCCCGTGAAGGCGAGACCGTGGTGGATGCCGCGGGCCGGCGCCTGCTGCCCGGAATGATCGATGACCAGGTGCATTTCCGCGAACCCGGCATGGAATACAAGGTCGACATGGCCATCAAGTCGGCCGCTGCGGTCGCCGGCGGCTTGACCAGCTTCATGGACATGCCAAATACCAACCCGCCGACACTGAGCCGCGATGCGCTGGAGGATAAATACCGCCGCCCCGATGGCCGCTGTCGCGCCAACTACGGGTTCTACATAGGCGCGAGCAATGACAACCTGGCCGATGTCCGCGTAATCGACCCGAAGGCCACGCCCGGCATCAAGGTATTCATGGGCGCCTCGACCGGCAACATGCTGGTGGATAACCCGGAAACGCTGGCCGGCATCTTCCGCGACACCCCGGTGCCGATCATCACCCACTGCGAAGACACGCCGACGATCGATGCCAACCTCGCGCTATTCAAGGCGACGTATGGCGATGACATCCCGGTCGAGTGTCATCCCGACATCCGTTCACGCGAAGCCTGCATCAAGTCCACCCTGCTCGCCCTGTCACTCGCACGCCGCCACGACACCCGCCTGCACGTGCTGCATATCTCCACCGCCGAGGAGCTCGCCGTGTTCGAACAGAGCCCGCTGATCCGCGCCGACGGCAGCCGCAAGCGCGTCACCGCCGAGACCTGCGTGCATTTCCTGCGCTTCGCCCGCGAGGACTACGCGCGACTGGGCAACCTGATCAAATGCAACCCGGCCATCAAGGATGCCAGCGACCGCGACGCGCTGATCGCCGCGCTCAACGACGATCGCATCGACGTGCTGGCCACCGATCACGCACCGCACACGCTCGAAGAAAAAGCCCTGCCCTACGCCAGCGCACCCAGTGGCTTGCCGCTGGTGCAGTTCGCGCTCAACGCCGCGCTGGAACTGGTGCACGAGGGCAAACTGACCACCGCGCAAGTTGTGCAGAAATTTGCGCATGCGCCGGCACAGTTGTTCGATGTCAGCCAGCGCGGCTTCCTGCGCGAAGGCTACGCCGCTGACCTGGTGCTGGTGGATGACACGCCGTACACCGTGCCGCGCAGCGACGTCCTCAGCAAATGTGGCTGGTCGCCCTTCAAAAGCACGACCTTCCACACCCGGATCGCCGCGACCTGGGTGAACGGGCACCTGGCATGGGATGGCAAGACATTGCTGGGTGATCCGGGCGGCCAGCGCTTGCGGTTCGATCGATGAAACGCTTGCCCTCCTGTGCGTTCCTCATCTGCTTGGCGCTGACCGTGGCCTCGCCCATACCGGCACAACAACGCCCTGATATCGCTCTGCCTCCGCCGACAACCTTGCGCGATGCCGCCGATGTGCTCGGCATCGTGTTTCCGACACCCGTGTCGCAGGGTGCGATGGTGATCGGCAAGGTGCCAGCTGGCAGCGTGGTGACACATGCTGGCCGCAACTTGCAGGTCACGTCCTACGGCACGGTAGTGTTCGGCGTGGGCCGTGATGAAGAGGGCCCGCTCCAGGTCAGCGTTCAACCACAAAATGCACCCACGAAGATGATTTCAATCAGGGTGACGGCACGCGACTGGCCGATCGAGCACATCAATGGCGTGCCGCCGTCCACCGTGAACCCGCCCAAGGCGATTGCCGCACGCATCGCGAGCGAGCAGGCACGGGTATCCGCCGCACGCACCCGCGACGATGCACGCACAGGCTTCGCGCAAGCCTTCATTTGGCCGGTCAAGGGCCGGATCAGCGGTCGTTTCGGCAACCAGCGCATCTACAACGGCACGCCGAAATCCCCGCACTCGGGCATGGATATCGCCGTGCCCACTGGCACCCCGGTCAAGGCTCCTGCCGATGGCGTTATCACCTTCGCAGACCCAGGCCTCTACCTCACGGGCGGAACCTTGGTGCTGGACCACGGACATGGCATCAGCAGCAATTTCCTGCACCTGTCGCGGATCGACGTGAAGGTCGGCGACAGCATCAAACAAGATCAGGTGATCGCCGCAGTGGGCGCGACTGGACGCGTTACCGGGCCTCACCTGCACTGGGGCATGAGTTGGTTCGACGTGCGCATTGATCCGCTGTTGGTGCTTGAACGGAAGTAAGTAGGCTCTGCAGCGACGGTCTCTACAGCCGGGTGTTGGCTACGCGGCTCTAAATACCGCTGCGCGACCGACCCGACGGTCTCCCCGTCATCAAGACCCTATGCGTTGCGCCCACTGACGCTCGCCACCGCATCGTGCGGATGCAGGCTCTCGTAGTGGGCGACCCGGATTTTCCAGGCACTGACCCGCACGTCACTCGACATCGCTTGCGAAACCCGGCGTGCCGCGTCTTCACAGAACATCAGGTTGGCCGCATTGAGTGCGGCGAATGCCATTTCATCCTCGCGCTTGACCGCAGTCTGCACCGGCGTAGCGAGCACGGTTTCCACTGCGTCCACCAGCGACTGCAACGGCAGTTCGTCGAATGCAGGTTTCAATTCGACCCGAACCTCGGCGCGGCTGCGCTGCGCATGCGGGGTAGCCGCCATGCCTCGCTCGGAGACGAGCCAGTCACTGACCCCTGCGTTCGACAGCGGACGTGCCCCGGCAAAGCCGTCGTTGAAATCCTCATTGAAGCGCCGTGCATTCAATTCGCGCGAGAGCGCCGCCGATGCAGGACAGGTGCTTGAATATTCGACGCTGAAATCCAGCAACAACTGCAGGTGCCCATCGCGCAGGATGGCTTGGACCGTGACCGGATACCGCTTCCAGCCCGCGTTGTCGCTGGAAAGCGCGTTGCGAAGCAATAGGTGGTCGTAGCGCAGGGTCAGGCGTGCTGCGCTGGACAAGCCTTGCTGCGAGGAAATACAGGCATCCAGTAGTTGGCGCAGGTTGGGCGCACTCAGCCCTCGGCCCGCCAAGGATCCTTGCAGCAGCAAGTACAGGCGCGACATGTGGATTCCGCGTGCCGATGGATCCTGCAAGTCAACTGCGGCATCGACTTGCGCGGGTACCTGCATCAGCTGCCCACCCGAACCTGGCAGGCAGATCGGCAGGCAGATGCCATCCATGCCAACCCAGTCCAACGCACGTGCCAGCGCGGGCTGGTCGGCGGCGACATCGGGCAAGGCTGAATCAGGACTCGACCGCGAGGGCGCCCGGACGATGGATGAAGAACCGGAATCTGTCATTGGCATAGTGTAACGAGGCACGCGCCAACGCCCATGCAACACCGCGTTTTGTTAGTGCGCTTGCGTGCGGATCAAGCGCGCGCAGCGCGCCATGCACAAGCCAGTGCCGACAGGCGCGGCAACACCTGTGGCTTGCCAGCAGCGAAGCGTTGCAGGCGGCCCCGCACAAGCGCGGCATGGATGCGCCCCACACAGGTGCCTTGCCCGGGCAGCGGCCACTGCTGCAACAGCTTTCCGGCCCAACCGCGGGCATCGGTGTCGCCCACTGGCGCGGCATGGTGGGGATGGCGCAGCACTCGCTCCGCCAGAAGGGAAAGCACGACACTGCGTGAGGGCGCTGGCGCTTGCGCATCAAATAATTTTTGAGCCACGCCCGACAGTGCCTCAGCATAGGGCTCCAGGAAAAACAAGGCAGCGTCCAGATCTTCGGGGCGCTCGCGGCTTGCACGCAATGCTGGGAGGCCGGCAGCAAGCTTTTCCCATGCCGCAGGCTTCGACTGCAGGACAAGCCCCAATGGATGCCTGTGCGCACCGCGGGACCAGCCGTCGAGCTCCTCCGCCCACCAGCCCAGCTTCGCGTCGCCCGGCCGGGAATCTTCACCGCCCCAAGCGGCCTCAGTCAGTTCATCACGCAGCGAAAACCAGGACCGCGCCAAATCGCGCTGCTCGGCAGGCACGAAGACTTCAGCCACGGACCACTCCGGCCATTGCGACAGCCATTTATCCATGAAGCCCTGCAATGCCTCGCGGTCGCTCATCGCAATGCCTGCCAGAAATCGTTCCCAAGCATTTCACCCACCAGGGTCGCCATGACATCGCCGCCCCAGCTCTCTGGCTGCTCGCTATCGCCGCGATATCCCCACAGCGCCACCACTGACCGCATGCCTGCCGCACGCGCCGCGTCAATGTCGCGCTGGTCATCGCCCACGTAAACGCAGTCATCGATGGACTCGCCAAGCGAACCTGCTGCGTGCTGCAGTGGCAACGGATGTGGCTTGCGCTGCGGCAAGGTGTCACCACCCAGCAGGATCGCGCAGCGCGACTCCCAACCTAGTTGCGGCATGATTTGCTTCGCAAGATATTCCGGCTTGTTGGTAATGATTCCCCAGCGCGCGCCATCGGCTTCTATGGCCTCCAGCAGTTCCGCCACCCCCTCGAATAACACGCTGTTTCGCCCGAGTTCCTCTTCGTAGATCGTCAGGAATTCGCCGATCATGTCGGGCGACACATCGCCGCCCAGTCCGGGGAATGCGGCTGCACTCATTGCCCGCGAACCACGCGAGACATGCGGGCGCAACTCCGCCAGCGGCATCGGTCCCTGCCCACGCGCTGCGCGCATACGGTTCACCGTGGCCAGCATGTCCGGCGCGCTGTCCAGCAAAGTGCCGTCAAGGTCGAACAACACCAGTCTTGGAAACCTGGCGACTTCGCCGCTAATTGCGACATCGGTAACGCTGTTCATTCTGGTTTGTGCGCGCAGGCGAGGTAATTGATGTCAGTGCGCGACACGACCCGCGCGCTGCTCCGCCATGGCTCGTACATCAGCCCACTGACATCCTCCAAGGCCAATCCAGCCGTGCGCAGCCAGCCGCCAAGTTCCGAAGGCTTGATGAAATCGCGATATTGGTGGGTACCCTTCGGCAATATGCGGGCAATGTATTCGGCACCAATGATCGCCAGGGCGAATGCCGCCGGCGTGCGATTGAGGGTGGACACGAATAACCGTCCGCCCGGCTTCAGCAGGCGTGCACAGGCTTCGATGATCGATGCCGGGTCGGGCACGTGTTCCAGCATCTCCATGCAGGTCACGGCGTCGAACGAGGCGGGCACCGCATCAGCCAATGACTCCACCGAGGTTTCGCGGTAATCGACCGTGATTCCGGTTTCGAGACCGTGCAAGCGTGCGACCTTGAGCAAGTTGGGCGCCAGGTCGATCGCGGTGACGCGCGCGCCGGCCTGGGCCATCGCCTCGCTGAGCAAGCCGGCGCCGCAACCGACATCCAACACGGCGGCATCGGCCAGCTTCGTGCGCTCGGCCACGTAGCCGAGCCGCGCAGGATTCAGCGCGTGCAATGCTTTCTGCGGACCTTGCGGGTCCCACCAGCGCTGGGCGAGTTCATCGAACTTGTCGAGTTCGCTTTGGCTGAAGTTGCTGTTCGTATTCGCACTCATCGGGAGCAGCCCTCTTGGAGCCATCCACGGCGGTGTGCACCTACGGCGCGCGAACCAGTGGTTCGCAAACGCGCCACCTCTCCCCACCAGCGCTGGGCAAGTTCATCGAACTTGTCGAGTTCGCTTTGACTGAAATTTCTGTTGGTTGGTTTCATCCCGTTCTCACTAATGCGATGCGATCACGCCATTGGCGCGCGTTGGCAATTACGCCATCCAGATCGATATCCACCAGCACGCGCTGGCGCAATTTCGCTGCACCGGCAATCCACACATCGCTGATCTGATGGCGGCCGGTCGCGTAGATCAATTGCGACACCACGTTGTGCAGCGGCTGGGTTTCCAGCGCTGACAGGTCGACGCAAACAAGATCTGCCTGCTTGCCAATTTCTATACTGCCGATCTGCTCGTCTAATCCCATCGCCTTGGCGCTGCCCAACGTCGCGGCGCGCAGCGCTTCATGCGCATTGAAGCCGGCGGCATCGTCGGCCACGGCCTTGGCCAGCAGGGCGGCAGTGCGGGTCTCGCCGAACATGTCGAGGTCGTTATTGCTGGCGACACCGTCGGTACCGATGGCGATGGTCACGCCTGCACGCTGCAAGGCGCAGACCGGGCAGAAGCCCGAAGCCAGCTTGAGATTGGATTCAGGGCAATGCACCACGCTGACGCCCCGTTCGGCACACAGATGGATCTCTGCTTCGGTCAGTTGGGTCATGTGCACTGCGATCAAGCGGTCGTTGACCAACCCCAGCCGATCGAGTCGCGCAATCGGCCGCTGGCCGTGTTCGTCGACAGACTGCTGCACTTCCTGCGCGGTCTCATGCAGGTGCAAATGCACCGGAACGTCGAGCTGGTCGGCCAGCATCCTCACGCGTTCGAAGTTGGCATCGCTGACCGTGTACGGCGCATGCGGCGCGAATGCCGTGGTAATCAGCGCGTCATCACGCCAGCTGTCGTGGACCTCACCGGCGCGGTCGAAATATTCGTCGTCGCTGCTTGCCCAAGCGGTTGGGAAGTCGATCACCGGTAGGCCAACCCTCGCGCGGAAGCCGTGGCGTTTGTAGGTCGCGGCCTGTACATCCGGGAAGAAATAGTTCTCGTTGCAGCAGGTCGTGCCGCCACGGAGCATCTCGGCAATCGCCAGGGTCACGCCGTCGGCCACGAAATCTGGGCCGATGACCGCCGCTTCGATTGGCCAGATGTGCTGCTGCAGCCAGACCTTGAGCGGCAGGTCGTCAGCAATCCCGCGCAGCAATGTCATCGGGTTATGCGTATGCGCATTGACCAAACCGGGGATCAAGGCGGCATGCGGGCGCGACACTGTTTCGGTCGCCGCGAAGCGCAGACGAGCCTCGGCGGTGGGCAGCACATCAATGATTCGGTTGCCGGATATGGCAACGGCGTAATCCTCCAGGACCACGCCGTGCGGAACGACCGGCACGACCCAGCCGGCTTCGATGAGGACATCGCAGGCTTGCAGGGCGGCTTCACTCATCGACTTACTTCACCCGCGACACGTATTCACCGCTGCGGGTGTCGACCTTGATGGTCTCTTCCTGGCCGACAAACAGCGGTACGCGCACGACCGCGCCGGTTTCCAGCGTGGCTGGCTTGCCGCCGCCACCGGAGGTGTCACCACGCACGCCGGGATCGGTCTCGGCGATCTTGAGCTCGACAAAATTCGGCGGCTGCACCGCGATCGGGCTGCCGTTCCACAACGTCACCACGCACTCTTCTTCACCTTTCAGCCACTTCTCTGCGCCGCCCATGCCGGCTTTGTCGCACTGGAATTGCTCGAAACTTTCCTGGTTCATGAAATGCCAGTGTTCGCCGTCTGCATACAGATACTGCATGTCGGTATCGACCACGTCGGCCAGTTCAAGGCTATCGGTCGCCTTCATGGTCAACTCCTGCACCCGACCGTTCTTGATGTTGCGAAACTTGATGCGCGTGAACGCCTGGCCCTTGCCCGGCTTGACGTATTCGCAATCGGTGATGACGCAGGGATCGCTGTTGATCAGGATTTTCTGGCCGCTCTTGACATCGTTCAGGCCCAAAGTGGCCATGGGAACTCCTCGGCGCTGCCCGCAGGGCGGCTATTGGTTAAAGGTTAAAATCCGGGTTCGCGGTTCCGGCACGACCGCAACGACCCTGGATCCAAGCCGCACATGATAACCGTTGCTCCCGCTGCGCTGCAGCCAATGCGCTCCCAGACTGCCGGCACCCTGCAGGACTGGCGCCAGGCATGGCGCGATGCCGTGCGCGATCCACACGAACTACTCGGAATCCTAGGCCTTGAATCACTGGCGGGAAACTTGTCCGCCACGGGCCAGTTCCCGCTACGGGTACCGCGTGGCTTCATCAAGCGCATGCGCCATGGCGATGCCAACGATCCACTGCTCCGGCAGGTGTTGCCACTGGATGATGAAGACCGCATCGTTCCCGGTTTCGAATTCGACGCAGTAGGCGACGGCGAGGCCCGCCGAGGTGGCGGTGTCATTCACAAATACGAAGGCCGCGCCCTGCTCATCGCCACCGGCAGTTGTGCGGTGCATTGCCGCTATTGCTTTCGCCGTCACTATCCATATGCCGAGGACACCGCTGCCGCCGCCGGCTGGCGTGAGGCTATAGACCTCATCGCCGGTGACCCAAGCCTGCATGAGGTCATCTTGTCGGGCGGCGACCCGCTGTCCCTGGCCGACAACAAGCTGGCCGAGCTGACGGATGCGCTACGCATCATTCCGCACATCCGCAGGCTGCGCATCCATACCCGGCTGCCAGTGGTGCTGCCAGAACGTGTCGACGCCGGCCTGCTGACTTGGCTTGGTAGCTTGCCGTGGCCGGTTACCGTGGTGCTGCACGCCAACCATGCCAATGAATTCGATGCGCAGGTCGATGCGGCCCTGGCTGCCTTGCGCAAGACCGGTGCCACCCTGCTCAACCAGGCAGTCCTGCTGCGCGGGATCAACGATTCGGTGGATGCGCTGGCAGAATTGTGCGAACGGGGTTTCCAAGCCGGCGTATTGCCCTATTACCTCCACCAATTGGACAAAGTCGCTGGCGCCGCGCACTTCGAGATCGACGATGCACGGGCGTTGACATTGCATGCGGCGCTGGCCGCGCGACTGCCCGGCTATCTGCTGCCAAGACTCGTACGCGAAGTCGCCGGCGCAACTGGCAAGACCCCATTAATGGCCCCGGTGGGCAGCGCAACCGCTGCAGGATGATGTAGCCTTCTCTTTCAAGGACGGATTGCAGAGCTTCTAACCTCATGGCGATCAGCAAAGACACAGCACTACGATTGATGCTCGTTGACGACCAAGTCAACGAGGCAGAGGCGCTCGTCAGCAGCTTGCGAAATGCGGGCATCGCGGTTCGACCGTTACGGCCGGAATCGCTGGACGAACTGGCGCAGATGTTGGGCCAGCACACGGTCGACCTGGTACTGGCCGAACATGCTTCTACTCAATTGCCGTTCGATGAAGTTGCAGCCATCGTGATGGGGTGCGGCCGCGACGTGCCGTTGTTGGCCGTGCTGGACGGCATCACCGACGAGATACTGGATAGCGTGCAGGCACTGGGTGCGCAAGCCGTCGCCCTGCGTGGCCGGCCACAGCAGTTCCTGAAGACCGTGCGCACCGAATGGCACGATCTCGACTCGCGACGCTCGCAACGCACCCTCGAAGCGCAGAAGCGCGAGACCGAACGCCGCTGTGATGCGCTGATCGATTCATCACGCGAACCGATCGCCTACATCCATGAAGGTATGCATATCCGCGCGAACCAGGCCTACCTGGAAATGTTCGGGCTGGAAACCTTCGACGAGATCGAAGGCATGTCACTACTCGATCTGGTGGCAAGTGCAGATGTCGCCGAGTTCAAGCAACTGCTCAAGCGCCTGTCCAAGGGCGAGGCGCCGCCACCGAGTTATGCACTGACGGCACGCGACATTGAAGGCAATCCCTTCCCTGCGGTCATGGAGTTCACTGCTGCGACCTATGAGGGCGAGGCCTGCCAGCAAGTCATCTTCCGTCACCAAGAACAGGAGCAGGACCCGGAGCTGGCGCGCCAGGTCATGGAGCTCAAGCAGCGCGATCAGGCAACCGGCCTGTTCAACCGCGCCACATTCCTGGCCGCACTGGAAGACGTGGTGGCCGATGCCGCATCGCAAGGTTCCGGGCATGGCCTGCTGCTGATCGAACCGGATCACTACGCCAAGCTGCTGGACGTGATTGGTCTGGACGCTGCCGATGACCTGATCGCAGCGCTTGGACAGCGCCTGGACAAGGCTGCCGAAGGCGCAATGACGGCACGCTTCGGTGACCATCAGTTGGCATTGCTGATCCGCAACTGCGACCACGTCGCGACCAAGGCGCTTGCCGGCCGCGTATGCGCCGCATTCGCTGATCACGTTCTTGAAGTCGGCGACAGCTCGCTGAATGCAACCGTGAGTATTGGTGGCGTCCAGATCGGCGAGAAAATCGCCAGTACCAGCCAAGTATTGGCGAAAGCCAGCCAAGGCGTGGTGTCGGCGATCGGGGTCGGAGGCAACCGCTTCGAGTTGTTCGACTCTGGTGCAGTGGACCGTGCCGAGGAAGAACGCATCGCGGCGTGGGTTGCGCGCATCCGCGACGCGCTGGACAACGACGGGTTCCGGCTCGATTTCCAGCCGATCATCTCGTTGCAGGGTGATGGCAGCGAGATGTACGAAGTGTTCCTCAGCATGCAGGGCAGCGATGGCGAACCCGTGCTGTCGGATTGCTGGATGCAGATCGCCGAGGAGAATGCACTGCTGGGTGACATCGACCGCTGGGCGGTGAGCAAGGCGGTGCAGCTGATAAGCGAGCGGCAAGCCTCTGGCAAGCAGACCAGCCTGCTGCTGTCGCTGTCGCATGAGGCATTGCAGGACGCCAGCATGGCCGGCTTTATTGCCACTACGCTGAAGAAGGCTGGCGTGCCGGGCGAGCAACTCGTGCTGGCGATCGCCGAGGCCAAGGTCTTCACTAACCTGCGTGCAGCCCAGGATTTTGTAAGTGCCATCGCGGGCTTTGGCGCGCGCACAGCACTGGAAAAATTCGGCGCAGGCCTGAATTCAATGCAGCTGTTGCAGCATTTTGATCCGGCCTTCCTCAAGCTCGACCCGCAGTTCATGGACGACTTGGCCAAGAGTACCGACTCCCAGCAGCAGATCCGCAACCTCTCCCACCAGGCCACCGAGCGCAATATCCGCACGATTGCCGAACGCGTGGAGGATGCATCCAGCATGACCATGCTGTTCTCGGCCGGGATTCATTTCGTGCAGGGTGACTTCCTGGCGCCTGCAGGCCCGGATATGAATTACGACTTCAGCTGAGTTGCACCGCGCTGGATTTGGTTATTCCGACTTCACACGCCGCGCACGAAAGCCACGTCTACCGTGGGCGCTTCGCACCCTCGCCCACTGGCCCCTCGCATGCGGGTTCTATGCTGGCGGCGTTGGGCAGCTGGCTTCTGGCCAGGCAAGCGGGCGGTCAGTGGTTGCTGCGGATTGAGGACGTGGACCCGCCACGCGAAGTTGCCGGCGCAGCTAGCTCGCAATTGCGCACGCTGGCCGATTCATGTTTGCAACCCGATGGCGAAGTCGTCAGCCAGAGCCAACGCGGCGCCTTGTATCGCGAAGCCCTGGACGGGTTGATCGCAAGCCGACTAGCCTTTGAATGCCATTGCAGCCGCGCAGAACTGGCCGCGGCGCGCGGTGTCCATCGGCGCTGCGTGGCTGTTTCAAAGCGGCCGGATCCCGCGATCCGGCTGCGCGTTCCAGACGATTGCGAGATCGCCTTCAACGACCTCGTGCATGGGTACGTCAGCCAGTGCGTGGACCGTGAGGTTGGCGACTTCGTATTGCTGCGCGCCGATGGGCTGTGGGCCTACCAGCTCGCGGTCGTGGTTGACGATGCGGCGCAAGCCATCACCGACATGGTGCGCGGCGCCGATCTGCTCGACTCGACGCCACGCCAGATCCTGTTGCAGCGTGCGCTGGGTTTACCCACCCCGAATTACGCACACCTTCCGCTGTTGCTCGACGGGGATGGCCAAAAACTGTCCAAGTCCGAGATGCCGCCTTACCCGTGGCTGCAAGCGCTCCACTGCCCACTCTGCACGCCCTGTGGCAGTGCCTGGGGCAAATTCCCTTGAGCGATGCTTCGATGATTACCCCTGCCGAATTCCTCGATGCCGCAGTGCAAGCCTTCCAACCTGATCGGATTCCACCCCACGCACTGCGGATATCCGCCGCAGTGCACAACACCGCGACAACATCGCGCGACTAGAATGGATGCTTCCGCAGGATTACCAATTGGAGACCCCCATGACTTCCAGAATCGCACTCGTAACCGGTGGTACCGGCGGTATTGGTACGGCCATTGTCAGGCGTCTGGCCGACATGGGCCACAAAGTCGCGAGCAACTATCGTAACGAAGAACGCGCACTCGCCTGGCAGGAAAAAATGAAAGCCGATGGGTATGAGGTAACGCTGGTGAAGGGCGACGTGACCTCACCGTCCGAAGCCGAAGCCATGGTCCGCGAGCTGGAAGCCAAGCTTGGTCCAGTCGATATCCTGATCAACAATGCCGGCATCACCCGCGACGGCACTTTCCACAAGATGAAGGCCGACCAGTGGGGCGACGTGATCAACACCAATCTCAATTCGGTGTTCAACGTCACTCGTCCGGTAATCGAGGGCATGCGTGAACGCAAGTGGGGCCGGGTGATCCAGATCAGCTCGATCAACGGACTCAAGGGGCAGTATGGCCAGGCCAACTATGCCGCCGCCAAGGCCGGCATGCACGGCTTCACCATTTCACTGGCACGGGAAAACGCCCGCAACGGCGTGACCGTCAACACCATCTCGCCGGGCTACATCGCCACCGATATGGTGATGGCAGTGCCCGAGGAAGTCCGCGCGAAGATCGTGGCCGACATCCCGACCGGCCGCCTCGGCACGCCGGAAGAAATTGCCTACGGCGTCGGCTTCCTCGCCGATGAGCAGGCGAGCTGGATCACCGGCTCCAACCTCGACATCAATGGCGGGCACCACATGGGTTGGTGAGGCCGCGCGATCTGCCCTGGCACACAACAACAGGCCGGCATTGCCGGCCTGTTTATTTTCTCCGGTTGCAAGCCTTGTTGCGCTGCGCCATGCTGCAGTCGGCATCGCTAGAGTTTTTGCTCAATGACTGCAATCCGCATCATCAAGAAATATCCGAACCGCCGGTTGTACGACACCGAGATCTCGAGCTACATCACCATCGAGGACGTGCGACAGCTGATCATCGACAACGAGTCATTCGAGGTGCGCGACGCCAAGTCAGGTGCCGACCTGACCCGCCAAGTTTTGCTGCAAATCATCACCGAGCATGAGCAAGACGGCCAGCCGATGCTGTCCACCGAATTACTGAGCCAGCTGATCCGTTTTTACGGTGATTCACTACAGGGGTTCATGGGCAATTACCTGGAACGTTCCATGCAGGTGTT
>JBBSRO010000009.1:0-71432 GCA_038242955.1 Lysobacterales bacterium | reverse complement strand
TTCGGTGACAACAGGTCGAATGTTCTCGCTCGGGAAGTAGACTCCGGGGTTCGGCTTCGGATGGTCGAGCACTGACCGCCAACTCCTGCCGGCTTTCAGCGAATTACAATCGGCTCCCAGCTTGGATCACAGGCGCAACAACCCGGCTTCGCTCATCACCCTGCTTGGCCTAACTATTCGTTCAAGCCGAGACCGCTTCGCGGCCTCGCTTGTTGCGCTATCGTGTAGCACACCGCTCGGCCGCTGCGCGTCCCGGCCCAACTCAGGTGTTAGACGCCACTACCAATGACTATTCCATCTGGCTGGGTTCTTTGGGCGCTTCTCTCAGCGTGCTTTGCAGCGCTGACGGCGATCTTTGCAAAAATTGGCATTCGTGGGGTCGACTCAGATCTCGCTACGCTCATCCGCACCGTGATCATCTTGATGGTTCTAAGCCCATTCGTCTGGCTGACCGGCAAGTGGAGCAATCCACTTTCGCTCTCATCCAAAACACTGATCTTCTTGGCCTTATCGGCTCTGGCAACCGGTGCTTCTTGGGTCTGCTACTTCCGCGCACTTCAGATTGGCCATGCATCTCAAGTCGCACCCGTAGACAAGCTGAGCGTCGTTCTAGTCGCTGTCTTTGCGTACGCCTTGCTGGGTGAGCGGCCATCTCCTCAAGAGTGGCTCGGCATTTCGCTCATTGCAGGTGGAGTGCTGCTCATTGCCCTGCACAAGACACCGGGCGGAGTCTAACTATTCGTTCAAGCCAAGACCGCTACGCGGTCCGGCTTAAACTAGGTGTTAGGGCTCATCTAGCAAGCATTGTGGCGACGTTGTAAATCCGTGGATTATTCTGATTCAAATCCCGGCATATGGAGGCCTTATGCGAATCGCGACTGCAGCCATCGTTCTTGCTCTTGCTAGTACAGCAGCCGCCCAAAAGCACCCCACGCCTCACCGCGACCGCGAGATCGTGTTCAGTTCAGCAGGCCAACTCCTGTCGTGGTGCGAGCAGGAAGCACGCGCCTATTACGCGGGACAAGGCGTCACAACTTATCAGTGGACGGGCCGTCACTTTGAAAGTGGCAACACCCTGCATGCTGAAGGGAAGCTTCGCGCCAACGGCAATGACGTTTCTGTTACATGCTTGGCAGCCAAGGGGGCCAGGGAACGCCACGCGGTCTTCAAGTTCGATCCTGAGAGTGATGCCTAACGAATGGTTCAAGCCGAGACCGCTTCACGGTCTCGGCTCATGCGGTATCGTTTACCCCACCGCCGCGCAGCGGCCCGACTTAAATCAGGTGTTAGGGCTCATGTCAGACAAGTTCGCAGATTTGGAGGAACCCAGATCCCGTTCCAAGATGGTTCTAGTTTTGGCCGCTGTCGTGTTGGGCATCTTAGTGGCCTATCGCTGGTCAACCTCAGACTGGCAGCCGCTCCACGGCAAAGTTGAATTCGTCGACTCTTCTAACGTATCTACCGCTTCCGGGTCCGACGCCCAGACTGCCTCAGTCCGCTTGCCTGATGGTTCACTCGTGGTAGCAGAGATCGTTACTGCCGGTCCGCTTTCGGTCGGAGATGAGGTGCGCCTCGTTGTGCGATCAAACTCCGCCACCGGAACCCCGTACGAGGTTGTAACAAAAGTACCTAGCACCGGGCCCTAAGTATTTTTCAAGCCGAGACCGCTTACTGGCTCGGTTCAAGCCGTGACCTGTGCCACTCCACCGCGCTGCTACGCACTCCGGCTTCAATGAGGCTAGACCACAGATGAAACGTTCTTGAGCTCGTTAATTCTCATTCTTGGGGTTCTCTTTAGCTCGATTGGCCTTGGCTATTTCATCTACGGCAAGAAACAAGGCGCCATGCGCCCACTAATTTGTGGACTGGCGCTTATGATTGTTCCGTATTTCGTTTCCAGTGTTGCCATCTTGCTGGTCGTTGGGGCCGCGCTCTGTGCAGTTCCTTGGATCTTCCGCCCCTAGCACTGGACCTCTAGGTAAGACTAGCAATTACAACAGCCAGCGATGGGTTTACTCTTGAGTCTAAGGCGAGACCGCCATGCGGATCGACTCATGCGCCATCTTGCAGCAGAACGCTCGCCCGCTATGCGGGCCTACTTGATCCAGATACTGGACGTCAGAAATGAATTCATCGCCGATTCTTTGGCTGCTGTTTGCCGCTTCGGCGGTTTACTGCCTCGTTGAGTGGCGGAAGGTTCGACTTGGCTTGGCATCCCGGGAATGGAACGCGATCCAATGCCAGGTCCTCAAGGTATCTATTGACGAGCACAAAAACCCAAACGACCTTGAGTCGATCAGTTATTCTGCGAAAATTTCGTACTCATACAAGATCAGTTCAGTCGTTTATCACTCGACATGCCTGACCTACCAACCAACTTCTGGACTCACCTACGAAGAAGCTGTCCGTCTTGTTGCAGGTGTTCTCCCCGGTCGCGAAGTGACTGCTTACTACAACCCGAGAAACAAGGCTCAGGCAGTCCTGATTCGAACAAATGACACACGAAATGCCGTGCCCTTCGTGCTGTCCGGCTTGACTGCCGTTCTACTGGCAATGTGGATCTTTACATGGGGATCAGCCGCCTAACTATCGGTCAAGCTGAAACCGCTTTGCGGCTGGGCTCAGCCGCTATTGTGTTACACGGCGCCGTGCTGCATAGCGACCCGGTTTAACCAACCTTCTTGGCAGCAGAGGTAGAGGCTCCTGATCACCATTTTCATGGGTGTGATTGCCATCATCATCTGTTTGGTGGTCGCATTTTTCAACAGCAGGAGAACAGTCTGTCATGCGGTCGTCGAGTTACCCACGCCTTCGCCTGCGGTGCGAACGCTGGTCAATCAGGACAGGATCATTGAAGCGATCAAGCTCTACCGCGTGGAAACTGCAGCTTCATTGCGTGAATCGAAGCACGTCATAGACAGCCTTCGCAGCTAAGTCGGTACAAGCGTCACAAGTAGCGCAAGCTGGAGCCGTTTTAATGCTCGGCTCACGCTGTATCGTGTATCACCCCAGCGTGCTGCTATGCAGCCCCACTTGACTAGGTGTTCGCCCTCATGAAGTGCAAGCTAGTTTTTCTAGTCTTATTGCTGTCAGCCTGTAGCCAACAGTCACCTGCTCCATTTTCGGAACGGGTCGCCGAAGCTGAAAGCCTCGAAAGCATGCCGGCTGGGGGGCTCTACATGACATCCCTGCTGAATGAACACGGGCCAGTGATCAATTCCTTCATTGGAGAGTGCTACGCCACGAGCGCGCTAAAAAAAGACAACTTCACGCTGGTTGCAGACATTGATCAGCATGGGAAATTCACGAACATCGCAGTGCAACCAGAAAGTGATACGACCCGCTGCTTTGCCCAGGACATAGCGAATCTGCGAGTCGCCGCATCAAGGCCAGCAGACTTTACGAGCCGAACGATTCCTATCGTATTCAAGGTCAATTACGAAAAGTAGAGTCACACATATTATTCGTCGAAGCGGAGACCGCTTCGCGGCTTGGTTCACGCGCTATCGTGGCATGCAGAACGCCAGTGCCCGCTTTGCAGTCCAACTTGAACAGAGTGTTGAAGATCAAGATGATTCTAATGGTGGCCTTGGTGTTAGCAACGCAAGCGGTGGCTGCACCGTCCTTGCCACTTGAATTCAGTGACGCACTCAAGCGAGCTGACACGAATGAGGCCGCACTAGATCCAACAATAAGGGCAACGCTAGTTAGGAGTCAGGACACTACCCTGAAGGCGGCCATGGCTAATTGCGTGGATCTCGCGCCAGGAAAACTTCCAGATTTCACCATTGCCCTGCAGCTGGATCCTGCTGGACATTCCTTGAATTCGTGGCGTAACAGCAATGTACCAATGGTGCGTTGTGTTGAACGAGAGTTGACCAAGGCTGTCTATCCAACCAATCAGCATCCAGATTTCTTCATGTCATTTGTCGTTACCTTTGAGCGTTGAATTCAGCCCCTGAATCAACAGGACAAGTGCAAGCTCCCTGAGTCTTCGTTGACATGTGAATTGCTTGTGAGTGCGCTCAAAAAACAAACGCCGCGACAAGCGCGGCGTTTGTTGATCACTTCGAGATTGCCTGCTTACTTCAAGGGCCAGTAGACGTCGAATTCGCCGTTCTCGGTGAACGAGCCCGTTATGCCGGATTTGTAGGATTCGTACGCACGATCAGTGACCTCGTAACCTGCGGTGATCGCCCAAGCACGCAATGCATTGCGAACGGCTTCAAGCTCTGCCATGTAACCGGTATAGGAGACCATGGCCGCTTTGCCAGGCTTGGTATGTACGAATTGTACTGGTCCCTGCAGGGCTACCTTGCCAGTTTCGCCGCCGCCCTTCTTGCGAACGGGCTGGGCGACATCGAAGTTATAGCTTTCACGGCCCAACTCGGTGGTGATGAGTCGCAATGGACCTGCGGCTTCCAGGCCATTGGCTTCCATTACCCGACGGATCCATTCGGTATTAGCCGTCATCGACTCCTGGATTTTCGAATTGGCGCGGTCCACGTTGCCCGCCGTGACGAACAGCAAGTCCTCCGCCGGATTCTGCACCATCTTCGGTGCGGTCATCTTGCTGCCGGCCACTGCGTAGTCGACATTGGGAACCGCGGCCAACATGGCTACGATGCGCGACAAGCCGAGCTTCATGTCATCGCCCACATGACGCGCGACATACAGACCGGCATAACGACCCATAAGGTTCCAGCCGTAGTCGACGTCGTAGGTCTGTGTGATCTCGACATTGCGGTTATTTCGGCCGGTCGGCTTGAAATTGAACGAAGTCCGCTTGTCGCTACCACGCTCTATATTGTCGATCTTGTAGGAAATCTTCTCGCGCGGGACGCTCTCGGTAATTTCCCATGAGCCTTTGCCGATCCGACTGTTCTGGGACAGATAGTCCAAGCGCGCACCGACACCTGACTCCGGTCCGGAGTGGTTCAACTTGACGGCTGGATCACGCAACATCAACGTGTTCCACGCCTTGAAGCGACGCATGCTGTTCAAGGAATCGAACACGATGGTCATCTTGCGATTGGTTTCGATTTTCTCGGACAGATGGCGTTCCGAGGGCAGAACCAAGGCCACGATCAAGTACAGCCCCGCAACGATTGCGAGGGAAATCAGGATCTCGATCAAACGAGTCATTCAGGAATCTCCGGGAAGGCCGCTCGCGGGGTGGCCGCGCAGGCCTGCCATCCTACCAAACCATCCACCGTGCGGGCGAGGGGAAACAACAAGAAATCGCGACCGATTACACCAATTGCAATTCGAACGCCTTCAGTACCGCCCGCGTACGGTCACGCACGCCAAGCTTGGACAGGATGTTGGACACATGATTCTTGATGGTGCCCTCGGCCACCCCGAGGGAATTGGCGATCTCCTTGTTGGAGAAACCCGATGCCATGAGCCGCAGGATCTCAGTCTCACGGTCAGTCAATGGGTCGGGGCGGTCCAGGCTTACAAAGTCGTTGCGCATGTGTTCCAGACCCGACAGCAGGCGCTGGGTCACGGCTGGCTGCACCAATGAGCCGCCATTGGCCACCGCCTGGA
Organism: Lysobacterales bacterium; assembly: GCA_038242955.1. Classification (GTDB taxonomy): domain Bacteria; phylum Pseudomonadota; class Gammaproteobacteria; order Xanthomonadales; family Xanthomonadaceae; genus Thermomonas. The sequence goes on along the minus strand of JBBSRO010000009.1, from coordinate 65,882 downwards.
TGGCATTAACCAACTGTTCCAGTGAGACATCCTTGAGCATGTAGCCCTTGGCCCCTGCCTTGATCCCGGCTAGCACCAATTGATCATCGTCGAATGTGGTCAGGATGATCGTCGGAGGAAGCTGGCCCATTTGGCCGAGCGCCTGCAGTGCCTCAAGCCCCGACATCACTGGCATGCGCATGTCCATCAGGACTACGTCAGGTTTCACCTGCGGAATGGTTTCGACGGCTTGGCGGCCGTCAGACGCTTCGGCGACGACCTCGATACCTTCAGCCAATGCCAACAGCGAACGGATTCCCTGGCGGACCAGGGTCTGGTCATCGACCAGGAACACACTTATAGAGGCGGGTCGAATCATGCAGCCACTCCTTTCTGGATGCCGACATCGGCATTGGCGCCGGCCGGTAGTGTCATGGTGAGCTGGAAGCCTCGCCCAGCGCGGGTTTCGACCTGCAACTGACCGCCGAACTGCTGCAGGCGTTCGCGCATGCCCTGCAGCCCGTTGCCGTTGGCAAGCTGATCGGTGCCGGAACCATCATCCCGAACCTGCAGGGTGATCGACTCTCCATTATTGCCAGCAATCAACCACAGGTTATGAGCACCAGCATGGCGCACTGCATTCGTGATGGCTTCCTGCGCGCACCGCAACAGCACGTGCGCGCGCTCCGGATCGTCCACGGTCAACGGCTGCTGGATATCCATGTGGATAGCAAGCTTGGGGACATTTTCGGCCAAGGGGCGCAGCGCAGCACCCAAGTCGATTGCTCCACTGTCACGCAACTGGCTGACCGCTTCGCGCACGTCGGTCAACAGCAACCTGGCCAAGGTATGCGCCTGTTGCACGTGCTCTTTGACCCTCCCATCAGATAGATGGCCCGCTACTTCCAGGTTCAGGCTCAGCGCAGTCAGGTGATGGCCCAGCAGGTCATGCAATTCACGCGAAATACGGGTGCGCTCGTTGACGCGCGCACTTTCCGCGAGCAGTACACGGGTCGCTCGCAGCTCGGCATTGAGCCTGCGCTGTTCTTCCCGCGCCTGCGACTGCTGCAGCGCAACAAGACTGGTGATGAACACGAAACCTGAGATGCCGGCATACAGCATCGACTGCATCATGGCTACGAACAGGGGGAATTTCAGGCCAAGCATGAAGACCGGCACCATCGCCAGCTGCGCGCCGATCAACCAGACCACGCCAATTCTGAGTGGCAACAGCCAAGGCAGGACACAGGCCGCGACCATCAGCAGCACGCTGCCGAGGCCGGTCTCGCTGTAAAAGCCCAAACCGATGGCGGCCAGCGTCGTAGCCGTCAACAGCAGGTAATCCAGCGCCTTTTGACGCTGGCCCAAGCCACGCGTCAACCACCAGTAGCCGACGCCAAAAGCCAGGTAGCAGGCCCAGCCTTCCCACGGCATGACGTGGGTAACGACGTCTTCGGGTAACGGCTCCTGCCATTGGCCAATCCATGAATAAAACAAGGGCAGGCACGCCATCGCCCAAGTGAACAGGCCAGCGAGGCGTAACAGGCGAGTGTGCGAAAGGCGGGCAAGCATGACGCGTTATAACCCCTTCCACCCCGTTCGCGCCTGCACCGAAGGTCATGGCCGCACGCATCGGTGCGTGCGATAATCAACTGACAGGTCACAGACGACCCGGATCATCCGCAACAAGCCACGGAGTCAAAGGAATGTCGATCGCCATCCGCGACGTGCGTGAGCACGAGCTGGATTCCGTCCTCGCCCTCAACAACGCTGCGGGACCTGCGATCCTCCCCCTTGACGCAGCCAAGTTGCATCAGTTGTTCGGGTCTGCAGAGTATTTCCGCGTGGCCGAGCGCGACGGCACGCTTGCGGGTTTCCTGATCGGATTCGGCTCCGCCCTGAGCCATGACAGCAGCAATTTCGCGTGGTTCGGCCAGCGCTATCCGGACTTCTTCTACATCGACCGCGTGGTAGTGGCCAGTCGCAGGCGTGGCGGCGGTGTCGGCCGCGCGTTTTATGCCGACGCGCAGAGCTATGCCGAACTTCGTTATCCGCAAATGGCCTGCGAGGTCTTCTTGCAGACTGGCACCGACCACGCCCTTCTATTCCATGGCAGCTTCGGTTTCCGTGAGGTGGGCCAGCATGTGATGCCGGGCCATGAACTGCGCGCGGCGATGTTGATGAAGCCACTTTGCAGTTACGCGTGGGTGCGTGAGACCTATGGCGATGCTTTGCCTGACGTGGCATGGTTATCGCGTCCACGCAGCCTGCAGCAAGATCACCGCGCCACCGGTACGTGTGCATGAGTGCGGTCGTCGATTACGCCCAGGCGGGTGAGCTGAAATTCGGCCAGGTCGGCATCGCGAACCTGCGCGTACGGACCTTGGATGTAAAGCAACTGGCTAACGAGATGCGCGAACGCGTGGAGCGTGCGCCCCACCTGTTTGGACGTGCGGCCGTGGTGCTGGATTTCGGTGGCCTGAGCAACGTGCCCTCGCTGGATGAAGCACGCGCCTTAGTTGCAGGACTGCATGAAGCAGGTGTATTTCCGGTGGCGCTGGCCTACGGGACCAAGGACGTCGATGCGCTGTCGCAGGCGATTGGCTTGCCCCTGCTATCCAAGTTCCGCGCACAGTACGAATCAGCGAGCGGCACCTCTGCACCGCCCGCATCTCCGGTTGTGGCCGATGTTGCTCTTGCCAAGTCTTCAAAGGCAACTGCTGCACCCACGCCAACGCAATCCAAGGCTGGTCCGGGACTCATGCATTCAACGCCGGTGCGCTCGGGTCAGCAGATTTACGCGGACAACCGCGACCTGACCGTGGTCAACACCGTCGGCGCCGGCGCGGAAGTGATCGCAGATGGCTCGATCCATATCTACGGCGCGCTCCGCGGCCGTGCACTGGCCGGTGCGCAGGGCGACGAAAACGCACGCATCTTCTGCCGCGAGTTCCATGCCGAACTGGTCGCGGTAGCTGGACATTACAAGGTACTGGAAGACATTCCAGCGGAACTGCGCGGCAAGCCCGTGCAGGTCTGGCTGGATCAAGGTCAACTCAAGCTCGCCGCGCTCGACTGAGCGTAGACAACCCTTCAACGGAGAATGCCAACTTGGCAGAAATCATCGTAGTCACATCAGGCAAGGGCGGCGTCGGCAAGACCACCTCCAGCGCCAGCATTGCCACTGGACTGGCGCGCCGCGGCAAGAAGGTCGCAGTCATCGACTTCGACGTGGGCCTGCGCAACCTCGACCTGATCATGGGTTGCGAGCGCCGCGTGGTGTACGACTTTGTCAACGTGATCCAGGGCGAAGCATCCCTCAAGCAGGCACTGATCAAGGACAAGCGCCATGACAACCTGTTTGTGCTTGCTGCTTCGCAGACGCGTGACAAGGATGCCCTCACCAAGGAAGGCGTCGAAAAGGTCCTGAAAGACCTGGCCGATGACGGCTTCGACTACATTATTTGCGACTCCCCGGCTGGCATCGAGAAAGGCGCATTCCTTTCGATGTATTACGCCGACAAAGCCATCGTGGTGGTCAACCCGGAAGTCTCCAGCGTGCGCGACTCTGACCGCATCCTGGGCCTGCTGGCATCGAAGACTCGCCGCGCCGAGCTGGGCGATGGCGAAGTCGGTGCTTACCTGTTGCTGACCCGCTACAGCCCATCACGCGTGGAAGCCGGCGAGATGCTGTCGATCATCGACGTCGAGGAAGTCCTCGGGTTGAAGACGATCGGCGTGATCCCGGAATCCGGCGACGTGCTCAACGCGTCCAACAAGGGTGAGCCGGTGATCATGGATGCCGAATCGAACGCCGGCCAGGCATACGACGACGCAGTGGCGCGCTTGATGGGGGAGGAGCGTCCGATGCGCTTCACCCAGACCGAGCGCAAGGGTTTCTTCAGCAAGCTGTTTGGAGGCTGATGCATGTCGATTTTTGATTTCCTCAAGCCCAAGAAGAACACTGCTTCGGTCGCCAAGGACCGCCTGCGCATCATCATCGCGCAGGAGCGCAAGCACGATGGCCAACCTGACTATCTGCCGCTGCTGCGGCGCGAGCTGCTGGAAGTGATCCGCAAATACGTCAACGTGGATGTTGAGGCGGTCAAGGTGGACGTGGTCAAGGATGGCGAGCACGACGTGCTGGATATCTCGGTCGCACTGCCGGAAGAACGCGCGCAAGCCCACGGCTGATTTCACTCCACCTGCCTCCGCCTTGGAGCCATGGGCTGGCGACCTTCTCGGGCTCGAAATGCCTGTCGAAGATCTCCAGCCCATGGCCCCAAGGCTCATTGGAATTCGTACTCAAGAGTCGTCGACGCTTCTGCGAGACCGCAAAGCCATGCCGCAGCAGCAAAGCATCCTCACGTTGGCAGACATCAATTTCAACGATGCCTCGGCGTTGCTGCATCCATATGGATTGACACTGCAGCGTGTCGACGACGCTGCACCAATCCCCGGCAGCTACTGGGGCGAGTGTGAGGCTGGGATCATCGGCAACACCGTGTATGCGCGCAGCGACACACCCTTGCATTCGCTGTTGCATGAAGCCTGCCACCTGATCGTGCTGTCGCCTGAGCGACGCGTCGGCGTACACACCGACGCCACCGATAGCATCGAGGAAGAAGATGCCGTCTGCGTGCTGCAGACGCTGCTGGGTGATGCACTTCCGGGCGTCGGCCGCGAACGTGTGTTCAGCGACATGGACAGCTGGGGCTACACATTCCGGCTGGGTTCGGCACGCGCGTATGTCGAACACGATGCCGAATCTGCATGGGCCTGGCTAGAGATGCATGGCCTGATCGATGCGAATCACATGCTGATCCCACGGAGGGCTGAGACCGACAACTTGCAGCCGGCCACGCGCGCGGTCTAGCCTTGCTGTCCCGGCGAGTCCGCCGAACCAGGAAGTCGCCGTGAACCTACGCCCTGCCCTGCTTACAATCGCCATCGTTGGCATCCTTGGCCTTGCTGGCTGCAAACCCGATGCGACGTCCAGCGCAACCGCCTCGACTGTCGGTGTCGCGACACCGCCTGCGTCCGAAACAGCGGACCAGTTCGTCGCACGGGTCAACGACGAGCTTCGCAAGATCAGTGCGGAAAGCAGTTCCGCTCAGTGGCTGTCGAGCACCTACATCAACAGCGATAGCGAGCTGGTCGCGGCCAAGGCCAACGAACGTTGGCTGACCCAACTCAATGCGTGGATCGAGCAATCCAAGCGCTTCGACGGCCAAGAGCTTTCACCCGAGACCGCGCGTGCAATCAAGCTGATCAAGCTGATGACGGCGATGCCGGCACCAAAGGATCCCGCCGAGCTGGCTGAACTCACCAGGATCGCCACGCGCATGGAAGGCATGTACGGCGCAGGCAGCTATTGCAAGGGTGAAGGCGATGCCAAGAAGTGCCGCGACATCGGCCAGCTCAGTGAAGTGCTTGCGACCAGCCGCGACTATGACGCGCAACTGGATGCCTTCAATGGCTGGCACACGATCAGCCAGCCGATGCGCAAGGACTATGTGCGCTTCGCGGAGCTGGTGAACAAAGGCGCCAAGGAAATGGGGTTCGCCGATGCCGGCGAAATGTGGCGCTCCGGTTACGACATGACGCCGGCGGAACTGGCTGGCGAGACCGACCGCCTGTGGGACCAGGTCAAGCCGCTCTACGAACAGCTGCATTGCTATGCGCGCGGCAAACTCGAATCCAAGTACGGGCCTGACAAGGGACAAGTGGCCGGCGGGATGCTGCCGGCGCACCTGATGGGCAATCTCTGGCAACAGGAATGGGGCAATTTGTGGGACATGATGCAGCCCTACCCGGGTGCTGGCAGCTTGGATGTGAACTCGGCACTGCGCGGGATTGCGCAAGCCGACATCATCACGGAGCGCAATAAACCCGTTGAGCCCGGCGTGTCCCCGGCCCAACGCGAAGTCAACGCACAACGCGCAGCAGCACTCGACACCGCAAAGAAAATGACCGGGCGCGCGCAGGACTTCTACGTGTCATTGGGCATGCAGAAACTGCCACAGAGCTATTGGGAGAAGTCGCAGTTCGTCAAGCCGCTGGATCGCGAGGTGGTCTGCCATGCCAGTGCCTGGGACATGAACATGGCCGGTGATGTGCGCACCAAGATGTGCATCAATCCAAGTGAAGAAGACTTGACCACGATCTACCACGAGCTCGGGCATCTTTACTACGACCTCGCTTACAACAAGCAGCCACCGATCTTCCAGAACGCTGCGCATGACGGCTTCCATGAAGCTATTGGCGACACCATCGTGCTGGCGATGACACCGACCTACATGCAATCGGTCGGCCTGGTCGGCGAGCAGCAGCAGAGCAAAGAGGCTGTCATCAACGCGCAGATGCGCATGGCCCTGTCGAAAGTCGCGTTCCTGCCATTTGGCCTGATGATCGACCGCTGGCGCTGGGGCGTGTTCGATGGCTCGATCAAGCCAGACAACTACAACAAGGCTTGGTGGGAGTTGAAGGCGAAGTACCAAGGCGTGGCGCCGGTCAGCCCACGTGGCGAAGTTTTCTTTGACCCAGGCGCGAAGTACCACGTGCCCGGTAATACGCCTTACACCCGCTACTTCCTTGCGCGCATCCTGCAGTTCCAGTTCTACAAGTCACTGTGCGATGCATCTGGCTTCACGGGCCCGCTCTACGAATGCAGTTTCTACGGCAGCAAAGAAGCCGGCGCGAAGTTCTCGGCGATGTTGTCCAAGGGTGCCAGCCAGCCGTGGCAGCAGACCATGAAGGAACTGACTGGCGGCAAAAAGATGGACGCCAGCGCAGTGCTGGAATATTTCGCCCCGTTGCAGGATTGGCTGAAGGAGCAAAACGCTGGCCAGCAATGCGGCTGGACCAGCAACGCCCCAACCCTTGCCATGAATGCTGCGCCTGCACCAGCAGCACCAACGACGGCAACGCCCAAGTAATCCAGTAGTGCCTGGCAACGAAAGGTCGGCCACAGCCGGCCTTTCGTTTTCCATGCGGCGTGCACAATAGCAATGCCAAATTGAAATCATGCGTGCAGTCGATGACTGGCACATCAGCCCTGATGGCGGCGATACTCCCGCCATGACTGATCTCGACGCGCAAGACCTCGCCACCGCCACCGCCCTGCCGGCGCACTACTACGTTGATGCATCGATGCAAGCCATCGACCGAAGTGCGGTGTTCGATCGCTGCTGGCAATTGGTCGCGCATCTCTGCCAACTGCGCAATGCCGGCGACCACGTCATCGGCAACCTCGCAGGCCTGCCGGTCATCGCGGTACGCGGGACCGATGATGTCATCCGCGTCTTCCATAATGTATGCCGTCACCGCGCCGGACCCATCGCACAATGTGACGGCCTGGCGGCGAAATCGCTGCGATGCCGTTACCACGGCTGGAACTACGGCCTGGACGGCGTGCTCAAGTCGGCCCCTGAAATGAGCGATGCGGTGGACTTCGAACCCTCCAGAATCAGCCTGCCCCACCTCGCCGTGAAAATCTGGCAAGGCTTGGTCTTCGCCGCGGTGGACGACGCGCAAGCACCCGACTTCGATGTGTTCGTCGCCGGGATTGACGCACGCCTCGGAGCCGACCGCGGGCTTGAACACTACGGCCACCACCACCGCGTCGGCTTCGACATCGCCTGCAACTGGAAGGTGTATGTCGATAATTTCCTTGAGGGCTACCACGTCCCGCACGTGCACCCCGGCCTCAACCGCCTACTCGATTACCGCAGCTACCGCACCGAGCTAATGCAGTGGCACAACCTGCAGTGGAGCCCGCTTGAGAGCGATGCCTCGCTATACGGGAATGGTGACGCGCTGTATTACTGGCTGTGGCCGAACACCATGCTCAACATCTTGCCGGGACGACTGCAGACGAATCGTATCGTTCCGTTGGGCGTGGATCGTTGCCGGGTCGAGTTCGACAGCTATTACGCACCCGGTGACGAAGATGACGCGGATGCGAAGCGCGATGCCGACCTTGTCTTCAGTGAACAAGTCCAGCAGGAAGACGTCGGGATCTGCGAGGACGTGCATCGCGGCTTTGCGTCAGGCTCTTACGTGCCAGGGCGATTGAACCCGCTGCGTGAATCCGGCGTGCATCATTTCCATGAGCTGTTGCGCGCCGCGTATCGCGGGGCCGGGCCGACCGACGTTTAACTTCGCAGCATCCATCGCAACAACCATTCAGGGATCCACGCATGTCGAAGCAGCAGCCCGTACCCACCGACTGCGGGATCCAAAGTGCAGCCAAGCCACTTGGTTTGTGGATGGCCACCGCGCTGGTGGTCGGCAGCATGATCGGCAGTGGCGTGTTCATGCTTCCCGCAACACTCGCACCGTATGGCGCATCGAGTCTTGTCGGCTGGGGCATCAGCCTGTGCGGCGCACTCCTGCTGGCGGCGACCTTCGCCAAACTTGCCGTGCACTGGCCATGCACCGGCGGCCCCTATGCCTACGTGCGCAGGAGCTTCGGTGATGCTGCAGGCTTCGCGGTCGCCTGGAGTTACTGGATCTCGATCTGGTCTGCACTGGCCGCAATCGCGGTTGCATTCGCCGGCAGCATTGGCGTCCTGTTCCCTGCGCTGACGGCAACCCCCGTGCGCGGCGCGGCGTGTGCGCTTTTTGCGGTGTGGGCATGCACTTTCATCAACCTTGCCGGCCTGCGCGAGGCAGGCCGCCTGCAGATCCTGGTCACCGCACTCAAGCTGGTGCCATTGCTACTGTTCGGGCTGGTGGCGCTGTGGTTCGTCGATGCAAATAACTACGTGCCATTCAATCCGACTGGCAAGAGCTTGCCGCAAGTTGCCGGGATCACGGTCATCCTGACGATGTGGGCCTTCGCCGGATTGGAAGTCGCGACCGTGCCTGCTGGTGCCATCCGCGATCCCCAACGGACCATTCCGCGCGCCACCCTGCTCGGCACGCTGCTCGCCGGCATCGCCACGATATTGACCTGCACGGCCGTACTCGGACTGGTGCCCGCGGCGACCTTGGCGCAATCGAGCGCACCGATGGCCGATGCCGCTCGCCAGCTGTGGGGTCCGGGTGCAGCGATCGCAGTTGCCGTATTGGCAGTGGTCTCGACCTTCGGAGCGATCAATGGCTGGGTCTTGGTGTGCGCGCAAGTATCGTTGGCGGCGGCTGGCGATGGTCTGTTTCCACGCCAGTTCGCCAAGCTCGATCGCAACGGCACTCCGCGCTTTGGCGTATTGGTCGGTGCTGGATTGGCCAGCTTGATGGTGATTTCCAACTACAGCCATTCACTGGTCGACCTGTTCACCTTCATCCTGCTGATTTCCACCACGGCGGTCCTGCTTCCCTACGCCGCCAGCAGTGCTGCCTGGATCCGCAGTGGCGGCAACAACGGTGGCCGCATCGTGGCAGCGCTGGCCTTAATCTACAGCGTGTACGCCATCATGGGCGCCGGTGGTGAAGCCTTGGCCTGGGGCGCGGTGCTGTTGTTGGCCGGCCTGCCGGTCTATCTGTGGATGCGTCGAACAAATCGTTCAACTATCATCGCGGCGCACAACCGGACCGACTAAGCAGACGCTACATTTCATCGGTCGGTTCCAGCCCCATCACCTGGTCTGCCGATGCGGTCCGCAAGCGGTGCTGGTCGCGTTGCTCGTGTCGCCAGACCAGCCAGGCCAAGACGCTGAATGTGGATGAGGTCAGTGCCAGCGTTATCCCGCTGCCGCTGACCAATGAAGACAGCACGCCTGCGATTGCCGCGTTGGACAACAAGCCGGTGAATGCCTGCAGTGACGATGCTCCGCCGCGCTGCTGCGGATACATGTCCAAAATTGCGAGCGTGAGAATCGGGAATACCAGTGCGATGCCGAACGAATTCAGGCTGATCGGCAACACTGCCCATGGCAACCGCGGCGCTTCGGCCAGCAGGTTGTAGCCAACATTCAACAGCGCTGCAGTGCCACACCAGACGAAACCGATGTTGGCCAACCGCACGCCATTGATGCGGCCGGCGGAGCGCCCGGAGGCGAACGCGCCCAGCATCATCCCGCTGATCATCGGCACGAAGAACCAGCCGAACTGGCTCTCGTCCAGGTGCATCAGGTCCAGCACGAATGCAGGGGCCGAGGCGATGTAAAGGAACAGCGCGCCGAAATTCAGCGCGCCCGCAATCGACAGCCGCACGAAACGCGGATTACCTACGATGCCCAGGTAATTGCGCAGCAATGGCGCAGGCCGCAGCCTCACGCGGGCCTCGGGCGGATGCGTTTCTGGCAGCAAGCGTGCAGCCACCACCCACAGCACGCTGGAGAACAGCGCCAGGAACCAGAAAATCGACTGCCACTGGCTCCAGCCGATGATCCAGCCGCCAATGATCGGAGCGATCGCAGGAGCAATCCCGAAGATCATCGACACATGACTCATCAGTCGCTGGGCATCGTCGCCCTGCAATACGTCGCGGATCACAGCGCGGCCCACGATCATGCCCACGCCCGCGCTCAGACCCTGCAGCGCACGGAACACCAGCAACATCGGCATCGATGTGGACAGCGCGCAGCCCACCGATGCCAGCACGAACACCGCAAGGCCGGCCAGGATGACGCGCTTGCGGCCAATCGCATCGGACAGCGGGCCATGAACCACGCTCATCGCCGCATAAGCCAGCAGGTAGACGCTGATGGTCTGCTGCATTGCCACCCTGCCCGCGCCCAGATCCGCGCCGATCTGCGGGAAGGCCGGAAAAATAGTGTCGATCGAGAATGGACCGAACATCGCCAGCGCGCCAAGAATGGCGGCCAGTCGACCGTAAGACACGTTTTTCGAAGTGGACGGCATCAAGACTATGGTACGAAACCCACCATGAAAGCGGCCATTGCACGCCCATGAAGGGGCTATAATTCCACCTATGCACGGTGGGAGAAGTAGCGCATTGCGCTGCTGCCGAAGGCGCAACCGCCCGGAATCGCTCAGGCCCGATACCGCCGTGTGACCACACTCTGGAGAGATCGGCAGCTCACGCATGCCGGCGCCGAAGGGGCAAGAAGTCGTTGCAGGTTCCCCTCCCCTGCCTGCGCGCTTCCAAACTCTCAGGCAAAAGGACAGAGGGGCATCCCTGCTCTCAATGAGCAATACACGGCTTTGCCGAACCCGGATGCCTGCCACCATGTCGAACCGCACCTCGCTGCGCACGCTCGAACACCACGACGCCTTCATCGAACGCCACATCGGTCCCAACGATGCGGAGATCGCCACGATGCTGGCGCAGGTCGGCCACGAGTCACTGGAAAGCTTCACCGATGCCATCGTCCCGGCGTCGATCAAGTCTGCCAATCCGCTGGCCGTTCCGGAGGCAATCAGCGAAGTCGATGCACTGGCCAGCATCCGCGCCATCGCGCAGAAGAACCTGGTATTCCGTAGCTTCATTGGCCAAGGCTATTACGGCACGCATACACCGAACGTCATCCTGCGCAACGTCTTGGAAAACCCGGCTTGGTACACCGCCTACACCCCGTACCAGGCGGAGATTTCGCAAGGTCGAATGGAAGCGCTGATCAACTTCCAGACCATGGTCACCGACCTCACCGGCATGGACATTGCTAGCGCGTCATTGCTGGATGAAGCCACTGCCGCAGCCGAAGGCATGACGCTTGCCAAGCGTTCGTCGAAGTCGAAATCCAACACCTTCCTGGTGGCGGGCGACACCCACCCGCAAACACTCGAAGTGCTGCACACCCGCGCCGAGCCAATGGGCCTCACCGTAGAAGTCGTACGTTCCACCGACGCCTTCCACGAGAAGCTTTCTGCGGGCGATTACTTCGGCGTGTTGGTGCAGTACCCGGCGGCCAGCGGCTGGATCGAGGACTGGACCAAGGATGCGGAAACCATCCACGGGCATGCCGCGCTGTTCGTGGTTGCCACCGACTTGCTCGCGTTGACCCTGCTCAAGCCGCCGGGCGAAATGGGCGCTGACATCGTGATCGGCAACACCCAGCGCTTTGGCGTGCCATTCGGTTTCGGCGGCCCGCACGCAGCGTTCATGTCCTGCCGCGACGCCTACAAGCGCTCGATGCCGGGCCGTCTGATCGGCGTGTCGCAGGATGCCGAGGGAAACCCGGCTTATCGCCTGACCCTGCAGACACGCGAGCAGCACATCCGCCGCGAGAAGGCGACTTCCAACATTTGCACCGCGCAGGTATTACTGGCCGTCATGGCGGCGATGTACGCGGTTTACCACGGCCCGGAGGGGCTCACCCGGATTGCGTCACGCGTGGCGCGGATGACCTCGATCTTCGCCGCTGGCCTACGCGAACTTGGCCATCAAGTCGTGCATGCCAACGCGTTCGATACCCTCAGCATCGAAGCAGGCAACAAGTCCGCTGCCATCATGGAGCGCGCCCGATCACTGCACGCGAACCTGCGCGTGCGCGGCAATGGTTCGATTTGTGTCTCACTGGACGAAACCACCACACGCGCCGACCTGGAACTGCTGTGGCGCATCTTCTCGTCCGACGATGCCACGCTTCCGTCCATCGAAACGCTCGATGCAAATGCGCCCTCGCTGATCCCGGACGCACTGGCGCGCAGCAGCGCCTTCCTCACCCATCCAGTCTTCAACAGCCACCACAGCGAGCACGAATTGCTGCGCTATATGCGCTCACTGTCTGACAAGGACCTGGCGATGGATCGCACCATGATTCCGCTGGGTTCCTGCACCATGAAGCTCAACGCAACTGCGGAGATGATCCCGGTGACCTGGCCGGAATTCGGCAATATCCATCCCTTCGCGCCCGCCGCGCAGGTGGAGGGTTACAAGGAGTTGATCAAAGGCCTGGAAGCGATGCTGGTGGAATGCACCGGCTATGACGCGGTCAGCCTGCAGCCGAATTCCGGCGCGCAGGGCGAATACGCCGGCTTGCTTGCGATCCGTGCGTATCACGCGTCGCGTGGAGAGACCCAGCGCGATATCTGCCTGATCCCGGAATCCGCACATGGCACGAACCCGGCATCGGCGCAGATGTGCGGAATGAAGGTCGTGGTGACCAAGTGCGATGCGAACGGCAACGTTGATCTCGAAGATATCCGCCGCAATGCGGAAAAGTACAGCGACCGACTGGCCGCGATCATGATCACCTACCCATCCACGCACGGCGTCTTCGAGGAAGACGTCGTCGAAATCTGCGAAGTCGTGCACACGCACGGCGGACAGGTGTATACCGATGGCGCCAACATGAACGCGTTGGTCGGCGTGGCCAAGCCAGGTAAATGGGGTTCTGACGTTTCCCACCTGAACCTGCACAAGACCTTCTGCATTCCGCATGGCGGCGGCGGACCAGGTGTTGGTCCGTGCGCAGTAAAATCGCACCTGGCGCCGTTCCTGCCTAAGGCTGCAAATGCCGATGCGTTCAAGACGGACGGTGTCGGTACCGGCAACATGGTGAGCGCTGCCACGTACGGGTCGGCATCAATCCTGCCGATCAGCTGGATGTACATCACCATGATGGGCACCACCGGGCTGCGCAAGGCCACCCAAGTGGCGATGCTCAACGCCAACTACATCGCCAAGCGGTTAGCGCCACACTACCCCACCCTCTACACCGGCCGTAATGGACTGGTGGCGCACGAATGCATCCTCGACCTGCGTCCGCTGGAAAAGCTCAGTGGCATTTCAGCGGAAGACGTAGCCAAGCGACTGATCGATTTCGGTTTCCACGCACCGACGTTGAGCTTTCCGGTTGCCGGCACGCTGATGGTAGAACCGACCGAGTCCGAGTCCCTGCATGAGCTGGATCGTTTCATCGACGCGATGATCCAGATTCGCGACGAAATCCGCATGGTCGAGCGCGGCGAACTGGACCGTGAGGACAACCCGCTCAAGCACGCACCACATACCGCCACGCAAGCGGCAGCAGCTGAATGGAACCACGGCTATAGCCGCGAACTTGCAGTATTCCCGCTGGCTACCTTGCGCCAGCAAAAGTACTGGCCACCGGTCGCGCGCGTGGACAATGTCCATGGCGACAAAAATGTGTTCTGCAGCTGCATCCCGATCGGGGATTTCAAGGATGAGCCAGAGGCATTCAGCGAACCGATGGCCATCTGAGAGACCTGAGCCAACGGGCGCGACCTCTCCGCATTCCCGTTTGCCCCAGATCAGCTAGATTAGCGACTGGGGTGCCGGAACCTACCCGTGTCTTGGGCAAAAAAGGTTCTGGCAACAGCAGCGGGCGCATCGCGCGCCGGCTGCCATGTTCAAGCAGGCATTCATTGCAGGGGAGAGTCATTGATGCACGTATTTTCGAAGCCGAGGTTCCAGCGTTTGTGCCTCGCCGTCCTTGCCGCATTGGCCATGCCGGCGATGGCGCAGCAGGCAACGCCGCAGGACGCTAGTACCCCGGACCAAGTCAAGAACCTGGATCGGATGACCGTCACCGGTTCGCGCATCAAGCGCACCGACGTGGAAGCAGCCCTGCCGATCACCATCATCCAGAAAGCTGAAATCGAGGCGCAGGGCATCACCTCGGCGGAACAGTTACTGCAGCAATTGAACATCGCCAGCAACGGCCCGGACAGCCTCTCGGCCAATAGCGGCATCGCGCCACCCGGTACGCGAGGCAATAACGGTGTCTCGGGTGCAAACCTGCGCGGACAGGGTGCCGACGCAACCTTGGTCTTGCTCAATGGTCGTCGCGTCGCTACGCATGGCCTGGCTGGTCAGGTCGTGGACTTGAACTCCATTCCATTCGCGGCGATCGAGCGCGTCGAAGTGCTGCGTGATGGCGCCTCGGCGGTGTACGGCACTGACGCGATCGGTGGCGTAATCAACTTCATCACCCGCGAAAACTACCAAGGCCTGTCCGTTACGGCAGGTGCCGACGTCACCCAACAGGGTGGCGGACACATTTTCCAGGCGAGCGTCCTCGGCGGGTTCGGTGATCTGGATACCGACCGTTGGAACGTTTGGGGCGCGGTCAACATCAAGAGTAACGAGATCCTGCGCGGCAACCAGCGCGCTTTCGCCAACAGCTTCCAGCCGGACCGCGGCTTGTCACCGGATTCTCGCGGTACGCCGTTCGCCACCATTGTGAACGGCGCAAATGGCCTGATCGGAACGGGCCTTAAAGATCCTGCGTCAGCCCTCACCAAGACATCGATCAATACGCTCGACCTGCCCGGCGGCGCTGGCTGCGAAAACGGCGGCGACATGATGGGCGCCTACGACGACAAGATATGGGCCAGCCCCAGCGCCAGTTTCGCCTGTGCGTGGGATTACGGTCGCGCCCGTACCATCCAGCAACCTGTGCAGACACTGCAGGGCATCGGTCGCGCCACGTTCAAGATTGGCGACAACCACGAGTTCTTTGCAGAGTTCATGGGATCCAAAGTAACTTCGAAGCGTGTGTTCGAGGCACAGCAGATCTCAAGCAGCGTGAATGCCAGTGCGACCCAACTGGACGCCTACGAGTTGAGCCCCGCAACACAGGCCACGTACAACGCTGTCTATAACTCGCTGCTCAACTATTTTGGACCACAGGCCAATCTCGCCTACGGCAAGCCCATCACCTACCGCTGGCGTTGCGAAAGCTGCGGTCCTCGCGAGCTGGAAACAGAGACTCGCGCCTATCGCTTGCTGTTCGGCATGATCGGAACCGTTGGCAGTTGGGATTACAACGCCGGGCTTTCGCGTGCACAGAGCACATCCGAATCGGTGCTGGCGGGCGGCTACTACTACACGCCGCAGTTGAAGGCAGCCCTGAAGGGTGGCGTGCTCAACCCGTTCCTGATGCCTGGGCAGGATCAATCGGCGGCGGCCTACTCTGCGCTCGCAGCGGCTGATGCAACGGGCTTGCAGTTGTATTCTGGCGTTTCCACCACAACAACGCTCGACGCCAGCTTCAGCGGCAGCCTCGGCTTCAGGCTGTGGGCCGAGGAAGACGTGCAGGCGGCAGTTGGCATGGATCTACGGCGCGAAGAGTATGAGTTCAATGGCCCGGCAGAATGGGTGGCCGGCAATGCTTACGTGTTTGGCGCACCGGGTGACGCGTCTAATTACATGTCGCCCAAGCGTCGTGACGTCAAAGCGGTGTTCGCCGAATTCAATGTGCCTGTCCTCGACAGCCTTGAGTTGAACGTCGCCCTGCGCCGCGATCAGTACGACGGCTTCGGTGCCAGCACCAATCCGAAATACTCGTTCAAGTGGCAACCGATGGACTGGCTTGCGTTCCGTGGTTCTTACAGCACGGGATTCAAGGTGCCTGACTTTGCCAAGCTGTTCCGCGGCATCACGGAAACCCAATACACCGGCCTGGACCTCGCTGATCCGGCAATGTGCCCGAATGGTCAGTACAACCCGGACGTGGCTAATTGCAACGTGCAGATCCGTCCAGACATTGTCACTGGCGGCAATCCGAACCTGCAGCCGGAAGAGGCGAAACAGAAGAGTATTGGTTTTGTAATTGCACCAACACCGAGGATTGACATCAGCGTCGACTGGTGGGAAATAGAACGATTCAACACGATTCGCAGCGGCTTCAAGCTGAGCACCATGACCGCGAATTATGGCCTTTACGAATCCAACTTCATTCGCGATGCAACTGGCAACATCACCCAGATCGACCAACGCTACATCAACACCGGCGGCACGCTGACCCGTGGCATCGAGCTGGATGCCAACATGCGCGGTGAACTTGCCGGCGGCAGATGGAATGCCCACCTCAACGGCAGTTACCTGGATACTTTCAAGACCAAGAGCTTCGACAACCTGCCTTACACCGGCAACTTGGTGGGAGAGTACGAGCGCTACTTCAATCTGCCGATCAAGTGGAAGCACACGCTCAGCTTTGGCTGGAACAAGGGCGATTGGGCACACACCCTGACCCAGGTCTATCGGGGAGGTTACACGGACTGGAAACCGGGTGGCATCGTGAATGGTTATTTGCCAGCAAACTGGAAGCCCAAGGTCGATTCCTACACGACCTACAACTACAGCGTTAGCTGGACGAGCATCAAGAATCTCAAGGCGACCTTCGCCCTGCGCAACCTGCTCAACACCGATCCACCGTTCACCCTCCGCTATCTGGACGATGGCGACGGAGCCGGCTGGGAAGCGCGTGTCGCCGATCCCCGTGGGCGCTCCTTGAACCTGCTGCTGGAATACACGTTCTGATGATGTAAGTGCAACTCACCACTCGCTGTGGGGTGGTGAGTTTGCAGATTGCGGTTAGGACTGCTTCGCGTCGATTCGCATTGCGTGTTTTATGGTGTCAACGGTTCGAACACAGTCAACCACGCCGCCACACCAGCATGCGATTGTTGGCCGGCATCGCAACCTCGTCGATCCGTTGCAAGCCAATTGCGTGCGCCAGCGCCTCGACCGCTTCGATGTCGCGAATCCCCGAGCGTGAATCTCGCGCCCTTAGCGAAGCGTCGAATTCCCGGTTGCTCTCGCCGCTGAAGGCCCCGCCGCTGTTGAACGGCCCATACATAATGACCAGCGCAGGCTGGGTAAGGATCGCCGACAGGCTGGAAAACAACGCCTGCACTTCCGGCCAACCCATGATGTGCAACGTGTTGGCGGTGAACACAACATCGAACGGCCGCAATTGTGCTGGCAGGTCCGGGGTGAAATGCGCGCCAGGCTCGGCGGCGACCTGCAATCCGATTGGCGGCGGTGTATTGGCTAGACCGGCCTCACCCAGCCACTGCGCGATGCCACCAAGATTGGAGACATCATCACTCGTTTGCCACGTGAGCCACGGCATCGCAGCGGCAAAATGCACCGCATGCTGGCCGGTACCGCTACCGATTTCCAGCACGTGTCTCGCACCACCAAGGTGGCGAAGCAACACGTCCAAGATTGGCCCGCGATTGCGTTCACAACTGGGCGAAAAGGGCTTTTCCATTACGACACCTTCTGCCGGATCAGGGTGATTATCCGCCGCTCATCGCGCATCACCCCTTCCGGAGCGATGCGCGTGATCTGGCTCAGTACCCGTTCTTCTTCAACCAGGCATCAACCTGCGGCAGGCGTTGCGCACGTAGCTTGATCCCGGTCTTGATGGCGTTCATCACCGTCTCTGCGTCACGGCGTGAAGTCGGCGCGATGTAGGCATCGGCATACGCTTTGATCTTATCAACCATCTTCAGGTTTTTAGCCCCATAGCCCAGCCCTGGATAGAAGCGCGCACGCGAGGTCGAATCGACCAGCGTGTCCACTTTCTCGCGATGCGCCAAAGCGAAGTCGAATGCCATGTCGCTATGTTCGCGCGAGACCGAACTGATCATTCCGGCGCTGGTGGTCGCGCCGGGCTCATCCGTCAGTGCCATGTCCAGCGCACGCTGGGCAAGTGTCTTGTCCTTGGCTGCAGCCAGAAGACCGTAATACTGATCCCGGATCATCGACGACTTTTCGTCCTGCCCCATCTTGTGCAACTTGTCCCACGTCGCGTTATCAGCGTTGCGCGCCACGATGCCAAGGATCGTGCGTCGCAGTTCCGGCGGCATGGCCTTCGGGTCAGTAGCAGATGCCGCAAAGCGGGTGCGTGCTTCCGCAAGGACCTTCGCATCACCTAGGGTGCTGAGGATACCGATCAAGCTGGAACGCAGTTGCTTGGTGGTGGCGGAATCACCTTCGCGGTTCTCCCAACCCAGTTGCTGGAACTTGGGCGACAGCCGCGACAGCGCGTATTTGCGCGCGGCAGCTTGCCGCTTGGGGTTGCCCTCGAACATATCATCAAGGCCTCCCACGGAGCCTGCCACCATTTGCCAAAGGTTCGGCGAAGCGTCCAGCGGCACCTTGGCGGATAGGTCCAACATGTCCGAAACCGGCTGAAGGCCGACAGTGGACAACGCGCTGGCATCCATCATCACGCCCAGCTGGTCGACCACAGGAAGTGCATTGAAGCCGTCGCTCAACACCTTGAACTGCGCCGGTGCGTACAACGTGCGGTAGTAGCCTTTCTGGCCGGCGTTCAACAGCACAGGCGCGCCGCACCCAGGCATTTCCACACTGGCCTTGCCGTCAACCAATACCCGAACCGTATTGCCGCCGCTACGTACGCTCACCGGCACATGCCAGCTGAGTGGCGCCTTGCCGGGGCGATCAATCGTATATTCGCCCTGCTCCAGCGAGACCACGGTCTTGCCGGACTCGCAAATGGAGCTGGCCGTGATCAACGGAACACCCGGCTGCAGGGTGAAATCGTGCGCGACCTGGATGAACTGCTTGCCAGCTGCGGTCTTGTCGACTTCCCGCCACAGATCGTCGGTCACGCCATTGCCGTAAGCATGCTGCTTGATGTAACTACGCACGCCTTCACGCCAGGCATCGGAGCCGACGTAGTCCTCCAGCATGCCGATGACCGCCGAGCCCTTGCCGTAAGTGATCCCGTCGAACGCCTGGCTGGCTTGCTCCACCGTTGCCACGTGCTGCACGATCGGATGGGTGGTGACGGACGCATCACCGCCCATCGCGCCGCGGCTGGTGTAGACCGCATCGACATTGTCGAGGTCCCATTCCGGGTGCAGCTTCTGGGTGGTGCGGCCTTCCATCCATGTGGCAAAACCTTCGTTCAACCACAAGTCGTCCCACCACGCCATGGTCACCAGATCGCCGAACCACTGGTGGGCGATTTCGTGCGCGGCGGTGGTAAATACGCGTTGCTGGTCTGACACGTTGGAGATGCGCGGATCCAGCAACAGCGATGATTCGAAGGTGAAGATCGCGCCCCAGTTCTCCATCGCGCTGAAGAACTGGCTACGGCCCGGTGCTGCGATGTTGTCCAACTTTGGCAGCGGGTACTCGATGCCGAAATAGTCGTTGTATTCACGCAGCAGGTCGCGGCTGGCTTCGAGTGCGAACTGCGCCTGGTCGACCTTGCCCTTCTGTGCAATCACGCCGATTTCAACGCCGTTATCAACCAGCGTGGCGCGATCGAATTCGCCCATGCCCATGAACAGCAAATAGGTCGACATTTTCGGCGAGGTCTCGAACACCACCTGCTGCATGCCGTTACCAATGTCCCTGCTGCTGATGATCGGCATGTTGCTGACCACCATCTTCCCAGCGAGCGCATTCACGGCAAGATCAAAGGTCGCCTTGAAATTGGGTTCGTCCCAAGAAGGCACGAATGCGCGCGCATCGGAATTCTCGAACTGGGTGTATAGCGCGCGCTGCTTGCCGCTGTCATTCTGATAATCCAATGCGAAGAAGCCATTGGCCTGGGTGTTAATCACCCCGGTGTAGTCGGTGGACAAGACATAACTGCCCGGCGCAAGCGGCTTTTCGAAAGCAAAAGTGGCCATCTGGTTCTTGGCATCCACGCTGACTTTGGCAGGCATGGACTTCCCGCGCTTGCCGCCACTGGCCGTCAGCATGCTGTTCGAAAATGTCATGTTGACCGCCTGCAAAACAATCGAGGCGGTCGGTTCCAGCACCTGGAGCTCAATGCTGACCTTGCCATCGAACGCCATCTTGTCCGCGTGCGGGGTGACCTGGATGGCGTAATGACTCGGCCGCACGTTGGCGGGCAACTGGCTGGTGGCCTTGACCATGGGTGGGTTGGCAGCACGGGAGACCTCGGCCACGGATTGCGCCGACGCGGCGGAGGCTAACCCGGAAAGGGCCAAAGCGATTGCAGACACCAGGAGACGGCGCATCGGAATTCCTTGATCGAGTGACAAAATGGGCAGGGATGGCCCAAGGAGACCGCATGATCCCGGCCATGGCGGTGCCGCGATAGCCCCGGAAGTCATGCCTTGGGCAGATAACGTGCACATCCGGGCGGTTTAACGGTAACGAATGCGCCGGGAGTGATTCAGGCCGGCAAGAACGCCAAGGTCAAGCCTTCCACGGTTCCGCGCGCATCATGCAGTGGCTCGCACATCAAATCGAATGACATGGGCTTGCCGTCGGCCTCCGACATCCTCAGGTCCGCGATGCGGCGGCCCTCCCCCAGCACCATGACCTCGGTCAGCTCGCCTGACTCACAGACACTGGCAAGCTGCGGATAGGCTACCAACAAGGGTTGTTGATCAACCGTCTCCATCGCCGAGAATTTTCGTGCTGCAGCGGTCGCGCGCTGCACGCGCAAGCCGGCCCCACCCAGCACGATCATCGCGACCGGCAACTGGTCGAAAACACGATGGCTGACGCTGTTGGCTTCGAATGCTACCCGGCCCACTTCGTGCGCCAGCGCGATGCCGTCGATGCGCGTATTCACGCCTACCCAATGGGTAATGCGGCCTTCAACATCATGCACCGCGTTGGCACGCGAGATAAACCAGTAGTAGCGGTGGTCAGTGCCATTGCGCAAGCGGAACAGCTGCTCGTAAGGCTCGCCGTTGGCGATCGAATGCGCCCAGCGCGGGGCTGCCACCACGATGTCCTGCGGGTGCACAGAGTTACCCCATCCAGTCCCCAATAACTCTTCTTCAGCCACGCCCATGAACACCGCGGCTTCAGCGTTCGCGTAATTGAGCATGCCGTCCGGCGACGCAGTCCAGACTTGCGCGGGGATGTACTCGTAGGCATGTCGATATGGCATCTGCAGATTCTATGCGGATTGGATTCAGGCAAACGGGTCTTGCAACACGATGTTCGCATCGCGGTCCGGGCCGGTACTGACGATGGCCAGTGGGCAACCCGCCAGCTCTTCCAGCGCACGCAGGTAGGTACGCGCGGCAGCCGGCAGTTTTTCCCATTCGGTGATCCCGGCGGTCGACTCCTGCCAACCCGGGAACTCTAGGTACACCGGCGTGCACTCGTCCCAGCCATCGGCATCTAGCGGCGCATATTCGGTGCGCTTGCCACGATATTCGTAGGCGATGCAGATCTTGAGCTTTTCCATCCCGTCCAGGATATCGAGCTTGGTGATGCACAGGCCGCTGATGCCGTTGATCGCCACAGCGCGCTTGAGCGCCACGATGTCCATCCAGCCGCAGCGACGTGGGCGCCCGGTGGTCGCGCCGTATTCCTGGCCACGGTCACGAAGGCCCTGGCCGACGTCGTCATTGAGCTCGGTCGGGAAGGGCCCCCCACCCACGCGAGTGGCATACGCCTTGGCGATGCCGAGTACGTAGTCAATCGCATCCGCGCCCACGCCGGTGCCTGCCAGCGCGCCGCCAACGGTAGTGTTGGACGACGTCACGTACGGGTAGGTGCCGTGGTCGATGTCCAGCAGCGAGCCCTGAGCGCCTTCGAACAGCACCTTGCGGCCCTGCTTGCGCAGCTCGTGCAGGATGCCGGCCACGTCGGCCTTCATTGGCTCGACGTATTCGCCAAACGCCAATGCCTCGTCGAGGGTCTGCTGGTAATCGACCGCATCGACTTTCAGATATTGGGTCAACACGAAGTTGTGATAATCCAGCGCCGCACCCAGCTTCTCGGCGAGCTCAGCCGGGTAATGGAGGTCGGCCACGCGGATGCCGCGACGCGCGACCTTGTCTTCATAAGCGGGGCCGATGCCGCGGCCAGTGGTACCAATTGCCTTGCCGCCAGCGGCCTTCTCGCGCGCCTGGTCCAAGGCAATGTGGTACGGCATGATGATCGGGGTCGCCGGGCTGATCTTCAGCCGCGAACGCACCTCGACGCCATTGGCCTCCAGTTCCGCGATTTCTTTCTGCAGCGCGCCGGGGTGCAACACCACGCCGTTGCCGATCAGGCACAGTGCGTCGTCGCGCAGAATGCCGGACGGAATCAGGTGCAACACGGTCTTCTTGCCGGCAATCACCAGCGTGTGCCCAGCGTTGTGGCCCCCCTGGAAGCGCACGACGGCGCCGATGTCCTGCGTCAGCAGATCGACAATCTTGCCCTTGCCCTCATCGCCCCACTGGGCACCCAAAACAACGACAGACTGACCCATTTGCATACTCCAGACGTGAGAAAAGCCGAGGTGCGCCCCGGCTTTTCGAAATTATCCGCGTTTCCATCGCTGACGGCCAGTCCGAAATGAAAACCCGGGAAATGGGGTCAGAGTGAATTTCCTGCCCACCTACCCCGATTTACCCATAGACCCAGTCAGGAAACTTCTCTCTGACCCCCTTTCCTGCCTCGCCGCTCAGAACTTCAGCCCCGCACCAACCACAGCGATACCAAGCCCAGGATGAGCAGCACTGCGCCAACGCGGCGCACGTGCTCATCCGGCAACTGCAGCAGTTGCTCAGCGGCTCGTTTCCAAGCGCCAGGGGTAGCAAACAGGAACAAGCCCTCCAGCACTGCGACCAGGCACAGCGCGCCCCAAAGATCCGACATCAGCGATCAGATTTCATGTACTGCAAGAACGGGTCATCACGGTCCAGCACGATCACGCTGTCGCCACCGGAAAAGGACTTGCTGTAAGCCTCCAGGCTGCGCTGAAACGCGTAGAAGCCCGGATCGCGATTGGCGGCTTGTGCATAGATGCGCGCCGCTTCGGCATCGCCCTCACCGCGCAGCTTCTGAGCGTCGCGCTCGGCTTCAGCGGCGATCACAGCCTGCTGTCGGTCGGCTTCGGACTGGATGGTCTGTGACAATTCCTCGCCTTCGGCGCGCAACTGGCTGGCAACTTGCTTACGTTGCGCACTCATGCGCCGATAGACCTGCACGATCACTTCACCGCCGGTCGGCAGGTCGATGCGCTTGATGCGGATGTCGAAAATCTTCACGCCAAGCACCGCAGCACCCTTGTTGATCGCGATCAACTGCGCTTCAAGAACCTTGTCACGATCCCCGGACACGACTTCCTGCAACGTACGAGCGTTGATCTCGTTACGCAGTGCATCCTTGATGATCGGTGCCAAGCGCTGGGTAGCAATCGACTCATCACCGCCAGTGGCGCGATAGAAATCAAGGATGTTCTCGATCTTGCCGATCGCGAAGAAATCCACGCTGACGTCCTTTTTCTCGGAGGTCAGGTACCGCTCAGGCTCCGCCGCCAGGATTTGCAGGCGGCGATCAAACACGCGTGCGGATTCGACCAATGGCAACTTGAAATGCAGGCCAGGGCCAATGTTTGTGCGCGCCACTTTGCCAAGTTTGAGCACGATCGCGGCCTGGCCCTCACTGACCACGTAGACCGAACCCAGCAACAACAACAGGCCGACGACTAGCGCCGACATCCATGCGGAAAATTTCATCGGGTTACCTCCTCTCGGCCCTTGCGCCCAGTTCGTACGCCGCTGTCTTCGGTCACATTGACCATCGGAGAGACCAGGTCAGGCACGATGGCCGTGGCAGGGGCTGGCATGGCGCCCGTCGCACCAGCCATCGGCACATAGATCAGCTGGCGACTGTCGCCACCCACCACCTTTCGATTGTTGGCCATGACCTCTTGCAGCGTTTCAAGCCAGAGGCGCTTGCGGGTCACTTCGGGTGCAGCCTTGTACTGCTCGACCAACAACGTGAAGCGCTCGGCATCACCCGTGGCGCGTGCAATGGATGCGGTCTTGTAACCTTCGGCAACCGTGCGCACGCGTGCTGCCTGTCCGCGCGCTTCGGGCACAATCTTGCTGGCGTACGCCTCTGCCTCGTTCTTGGCGCGATCCTTGTCCTGCTGGGCACTGTTGACGTCATCGAAGGCGGGCTTCACTTCTTCAGGCGGTCGCGCATTCGGCAGGTTGAGCTCGGTGATCACCAAACCCGTCCTGTAACGCTCCATGGCTTCTTGCAGGCGCTGCTTTGACGACACGGACAAGGCGCTACGCGCGCTCAACACCGTATCCAGGTCGGACTTCCCAACCTGTTCGCGCACCGCGCTCAAGGTCGCTTCCGACAGCACGGCGTCGGCATTGCGGCTGCCGAACAGGTATAGCTGCGCATCACTGACACGGTACTGCACATTGATTTCCACGCTGACGATGTTCTCGTCGCGGGTCAGGATCGGCACGGTGTCGTTGAAGGTCTTGATCTGGGTCGCATTGACCTTGATCACGCGCTCCATCGGCCACGGCAGCTTGAGGTTTGGACCAGGCTGCATCACGCGGTCGAACTGGCCGAAGCGCAGTACCACGCCGCGCTGCTGCTCCGTAACCAGCACGAAGCAGTTGAACGCCAGCCACAGGCCGAAGGCGATCAGCACCCAACGCAGCATGCTGCCTTCGGTCATGCCGCCACCGAAGCCAGGCAAGCGGTTGAGCAGGTCGCCAATCCCGCCACGGTTGCCACCACGATTATTGCTGCCGGACGAGCCGCCGGGTTTGTTCCAGGCCATGCCTGCTCCATCGAATGCCGCGACTGCGACAGGAAAGTGAAAATGAAAATGATCTTGAAGGGGGATTCTACCGGTTGCGTCAGTCCGCGGCTTCAGGCTCCACGACAGGCAGCAGTGTGCGCAACGGCGCGCCATCGTCCTGCGCCGCAAGCCGCAAGGCATCGGCGATCGGCAGATCAAGCTGCAGGCGCCATCCGTCAGCGCCATGTTGCTCGCCACGTACCGCATCCAGCGCATGCAGGCGTGCGCGTAGGCGGCCAGCATCGGTAGGCAACAACACTTCGCCAATCAGGCGCTGCAAGCCAAGCCGGTCACCCAGTGCCTGCCGCAAGAGGTCCAGGCCGATGCCGTCACGCGCCGATAGCCAAACGGCGCTGCGTTCGTCACCACGCTCGTCGATGCGTGCGCTTGCGCCTTCGATGCGGTCGATTTTGTTGAACACCATCAGTTGCGGGATCTCGCCCGCGCCAATTTCGGCCAAAACCTCATCGACTTGACTGATGCGCTCGTCACGCAGCGGATCATCGGCATCGATCACGTGCAGCAGCAAGTCGGCTTCGCGTGCTTCGCTCAAAGTAGAGCGGAACGCAGCGACCAGTTCATGCGGCAGGTCGCGCACAAAACCGACTGTGTCGGCCAGCACAACGCCTCCACCCGGCAGTTCGATGCGGCGCACGGTCGGATCGAGCGTGGCGAACAGCTTGTCAGCGGCATAAGCATTCGAACCGGTCAATGCATTGAATAGCGTTGACTTGCCGGCATTGGTGTAGCCAATCAGCGCCACTCGCGGCAGTTCACTGCGCACCCGCGCGCGACGCATCTGGGTGTGCTGGACTTCAACTTTCTCCAGCCGCTTCTGCAGCATATCCACGCGCTTCTGCAGCAACCGGCGGTCGGTTTCCAGCTGGGTTTCACCTGGTCCACGCAAGCCGATCGAACCGCCACGCTGGCGTTCCAGGTGGGTCCAGCCACGCACAAGCCGCGTGGCGATATATTTAAGTTGCGCCAGTTCCACCTGCAGCTTGCCTTCGGCACTGCGCGCACGCTGAGAGAAAATGTCCAGGATGAGACCGGTACGGTCGACTACGCGCCGCTCCAGTGCACGCTCCAGGTTGCGCTCCTGCACCGGGCTCAAATGATGATTGATCAGTACAAGATCGGCGCCAGTGGCCTCGCAGGCCGCCTTCACCTCTTCAAGCTTGCCCTTGCCGATCAGGATCGACGGATTCGGGCGATCAATCTTCGCAGTCAGCTCCGCTGCGACCGTTGCGCCGGCAGAACGTGCAAGCTCGCGGAATTCCTCGAACACTCCCTCGCCTGGTGGACCACCAGCGTGGGGCTGGATCAACAAGGCGTGCTCGCCTTTTCGGGAGCGTTCAAACAAGGACGTGAACCCCGCAATGGCGGAGCAGGCGGGTCGAACGGAATTGGCTTGTCGTCATGATCCCAGTTATGGGGCCGTCGTCAGCGAACCCAAGCCTTCTACCGATTCCTTGCGCGATGCCTTGTCGCCGATGCCGACCCTCAGGTCCCTTCGCTGGGCTCGGCATCCGAATCAGCTTCCTCGCCTTCCTCGCCTTCCTCGTCTGCACCTGCCACCCTGATTCGCACATTGCGCGCAGGCACGATTGTTGAGATAGCGTGCTTGTAGACCATCTGGCTAACTGTATTGCGCAGCAGCACCACGAACTGGTCGAATGATTCGACCGTTCCTTGCAGCTTGATGCCGTTTACGAGATAGATCGAAACTGGAATGCGCTCGCGCCGCAACGCATTCAGGAATGGCTCCTGCAGCGGCTCATGCAGCGTGTGTACTTTGGACATGTGGTTTTCCCCCGCACTGTTCTTGTTGTTTATTGTTATTCGGATGGTGGACCAGGCATCGCAGCGGTCATGCCGCCGCGAAGCTTCCCTGGCTCTAAGCCCGGCCCTGCACCGGTCCGCAAGCGGCGGTGCGACTCGATGGTAACGCACGGCGGAGCCATTACGCGCGGGATTGGCCGATGAACCCGGCCACCGCCGTATCCAATGGCGTGCGCTGGGTCGTGGGATCGAACCAGCGTGCGTCCAGTTCGCCGCGTAGCCAGGTGAACTGGCGCTTGGCCAGCTGGCGGGTGGCAGCGATTGCGCGGTCGCGGAATGACGCAGCATCTCCGTCTCCGTCGAGCCATTGCCAAGCCTGCCGATAACCAACCGCGCGGATCGCAGGCAACTCCAATCGTGCGGCATGCGTTACCAGTCCTGCCAATCCGCGCAATGCATGTACTTCATCCAGAAACCCCCCGGCCAACATCGCGTCGAAACGCTGTTCGATGCGCGCATGCAGCACGGCACGATCCGGCGGGGCAAGCACCAGCTTCAACACTTTCCAGCACGAAGGTTTTGGCCTCGCGTCACGCTGCCAATCGCTGATCTGACGTCCGCTCAACCGATACACCTCCAGTGCGCGTTGGATGCGTTGCGCATCAGTGGCGTGGATGCGTTTCGCTGCCGCAGGATCTACGCGTGCAAGTGCTGCGTGCATGGCAGGCCAGCCACTGACTTCGGCCTCCGCCGCGATGGCAGCGCGCTCCCCGGCATCTGCTTCGGGCATCGCGGCCAGGCCTTCCAGCAGGGCACGGAAGTACAAGCCGGTGCCGCCAGCGAGGATCGGCAATTTGCCGCGGGCCAGGATGTCGTCGATGGCGGTAGTGGCATCAACGGCGTACTCGGCCGCCGAATACGGCTGCCACGGATCGCGCACATCCATCAGGTGGTGCGGCACACGCGCTTGTTCGTCGCGGGTCGGCTTGGCGGCACCGATATCCATGCCGCGATACACCAGCACCGAATCGACGCTGACGATCTCGCCATCAAGTCGCTCAGCAATATCCAGCGCATAGGCGCTCTTGCCCGAAGCGGTCGGACCCATCAGCGCGATGATGCGCGGACGGGTGTCCAGCGTGGGCGTCATCACCTCGATTTCTCGCAAGGAATCAATAGCCGGTTTCGCGCAAGCTCAAGCGCACCTGTTGATGGCGGGCCTGCACAGCCTGGCTGGGAGCCGGAGACAACAAGCTGCCGGCGACAATGGCAAGGCTCGCTGCAATCACGCCAGGCACTATTTCGTAAAGCTCGCTTCCCAGCATTTGAACGGCAACGAGCTTCCACAGGATCACAGTAGTTGCGCCAACGACAATTCCTGCCAGTGCACCGCTACGCGTCATGCGTTGCCAGCCCAGTGAGAACAGCACCACCGGCCCAAACGCCGCGCCGAAGCCGGCCCATGCGTAACTCACCAGACTCAACACGCGGCTGTCAGGATCCCCCGCGATAAAGATCGCGAGCAGTGCGACCATCAGCACCATTCCCCTGCCGACCCAGACCAATTCACGCTCGCCCGCCTTGGGGCGCACGAAGCCGCGATAGAGGTCTTCGGTCAACGCACTGGAACACACCAGCAACTGGCAAGACAGCGTACTCATGATCGCCGCCAGGATCGCGGACAGCAGCACGCCTGCGATCCACGGATTGAAGAGTGCTTCGGCCAGGATGATGAACACGCGCTCATGGTTTTCGGTCACCGCACCGGCTTGGTCCGCGTGTTGCGCGAAGTAGGCAATACCGAAGAAACCCGTCGCCAGCGAACCCGCCAGGCACAACACCATCCAGGTGATGCCGATGCGCCGCGCCTGCGGGATCACCGCCACCGAATCAGCCGCCATGAAACGCGCCAGGATATGCGGCTGCCCGAAATAGCCCAGACCCCAAGCCAGGAGCGAAATGATGCCGATCACGCCCAAGTCTCCACCCTTGAACCAGTCGAGTTTCGCCGGGTCGAGTTGCTCGATGACGCGCATGCTGTCGGCAAGCCCACCCGTGCTGATGATCACGATGATCGGCGTCAGGATCAGCGCGAAGATCATCAGCGTTGCCTGCACGGTGTCGGTCCAGCTCACCGCTAGGAAGCCACCGATCAAGGTGTACAGGACGGTTGCCGCCGCGCCGTACCAGAGCGCTTGCGCATACGGCAACCCGAATACGCTCTCGAACAATCGCGCGCCAGCGACAATGCCACTGGCCGCGTAAACCGCGAAGAACACCAACACCACCAGCGCCGATGCGATCCGCAGCACCTTGCCGTCGGTCGCGAATCGCGTGGTGAAGTAGTCAGGCAATGTCAGCGCATTATCGGTGCGCTCGGTGTACACACGCAGCGGTCCGGCCACATAGCGCCAGTTGGCCCAGGCGCCTAGAACCAATCCAATCGCGATCCACGACTCGGAGACACCACCCAGGTACATGGCTCCTGGTAGGCCCATCAGCAACCAGCCGCTCATGTCCGATGCACCTGCTGACAGCGCAGTCACGTAGCCACCCAGCGAGCGTCCGCCGAGGATGTAGTCGTCGAAATTCCGGGTGCGTCGCCATGCGACGAATCCGATCCCGACCATCAATGCCAAGTAGACGCCAAACGTGATCAGCAGCGGGTTACTGGCAGTCATAGGGTTGATCCAGTCGGGTCCAGCGCCGGAGCTTAACGCACCACGGGAAAAGGGACCCCGCCTGCTTGAACCAGCGGGTCAGCTGCGTAGGCTGGGCAGTCATCCGACACCGCAAGCCACCACGATGCCGCTCTGGAAACGCATTGCCTTCTTGTTCGTATTCGTCATGCCATCGCTCATGCCGGCGGCTGCATGACTGGGTACCGGCACTGGCTTTCCCAACCTGACGGCCTGGTTTCCGCTGCTTTTCCTGTTCGTGCTGCTACCGCTGGCAGACTATGTACTAGGCCATGACCCACGCAACCCGAGTGGCGATGCCGGCACCGAGCTGGACCAGGACGCCTGGTTCAAGGGCATGACCTTGGCAGCACTACCTGCGCAGCTTGGTGTACTGGCCTGGTCAGGCTGGCATTTCTTCCACGCTGGGTTCGGTGTCGGCGGCACGTGGGGTTGGTTGTTGTCGCAAGGGATCGTGGGCGACGTGTTGGCGATCAACGTCGCCCACGACCTCACCCACAAGGACACCCAGCCGGAATGCGCTGCTGGCTGGACTCCTGCTGACGAGCGTCGGCTACCACGGCTTCAAGATTGAACATGTCCGCGGCCACCATGTGCATGTGTCGACGCCTGAGGACGCCTCAAGCGCGCGGTTCGGCCAGTCACTTTGGCATTTCCTGTCGCGGGCACTGGTGCGCAACACCGCCAATGCCTGGAAGCTTGAGACGGCTCGACTGGAGAAGCGCGGCAAGCACTGGTGGTCGCATGAGAACGAGTTGATCCGCTGGAGCCTGCAGTGGTTCGCACTCGCGACGGCATTCGGATTGTGGCTCGGATCGCTCGGGCTGATGTTCTTGCTCGTGCAGGGTTTTCTTGTCGCCTGCTCACTGGAAATCATCAACTACATCGAACACTACGGGCTGGAGCGCCGACTTCTGGCATCAGGCCGCTTTGAGCGCACCACGTATCTGCATTCCTGGAATTCCGACTACCTGCTCAGCAACGTGTTGCTGTTCCACCTGCAACGGCATTCTGACCATCACGAAACGCCGCGCCGCCTCTACCAGGTCCTGCTGCACCACGCCGACCGCCCGCAGCTTCCCGGTGGCTACGCCAGCATTTTTCTTCTGACGCTATGCCCGCCTTTGTGGTTTCGCATCGTGAATCCCGTGCTGGCGCGTTGGCGCGTGACGTGACCGTGCCGGTCAATCCTCTTCCGGCCATCGGATTACAGGTTTCACATCGAGACGGGGAAGAGGCACGGAAGCTACCGCAATCCACACTTTCAACGCATCGATCGTGGCGGCCACGTCGTGGACTCGCAACAACATCGCGCCACGTTGGGCGGCGATCAGATGCGCGGCCACGGAACCATGCACGCGTGCTTGCATGTCTTCCTGACCGGTCAGCTCGCGGATCGTGCGTTTGCGCGACAGGCCGGCCATAACCGGCACACCAAGCTCGGTGAAGCGTTGCAGTTGGGCTAAAATTTGCAGGTTGTGCTGCGTGGTCTTGCCGAAGCCGAAGCCTGGATCAACCAGGATGTTCTTCTTTGCGATGCCGGCCATTTCAGCAACAAAGATGCGCTCAGCCAGGAAGCGATGCACCTCGCCGACCACGTCGTCGTATTCGGGAGAATCCTGCATCGAACGCGGTTCACCCAGCATGTGCATCAGCACGACTGGTACGCGCAACTCGGCTGCCGCATCCAGCGCGCCATCGCGTCTCAATCCATATACATCGTTGATCATTCCTGCACCCGCTGCGACCGCAGCGCGCATTACTTCGGGCTTGCTGGTGTCGATGCTGATCGGCAGTGACGTTTCTTTCGCCAACCGTTCAATCACCGGAATTACGCGGCGTAGCTCTTCTTCAAGCGGAATATCGTCGGCACCGGGGCGCGTGCTTTCACCACCGATGTCGAGGATATCCGCGCCCTCCTCTGCCAGCTTCAGCCCATGTGCGACCGCGACATCAGCATCGAAATGCGCGCCGTGATCTGAAAACGAGTCCGGGGTGACATTCAAGATACCCATGATGCGTGGGCGATCAATCTTGACGATACGACCGGCGCAGTCGAGTTGCGGGCTTAAATCGAACATCAGCAGCACCTTGCAAGAAAGTCAGCCGAGTCTGGCCCGCGCCGCGGTCGCTTTCAATCCCGAACAGCTGAAGGCAATGCACGTCGGACTGAAAGCGCACTACCACTGGTGTTACCGCACCTGGATGACAGGCCAACCAAGTTGTCGATTGACTGCAGACTCACCGCTGCCGATGAATTCGAAGATCTCGCTAGTTGACACCGCGCCGCTGCGATACAGCGTCAGGCGAACACGCACCTGCGTCTGCTCCGGATCCATCCACTGCACGTCCGGCGCCATACCGACTGCATTGGATTTACCAGATGACTGCAAGACCGTGGCATTCGCGCGGATACGCAACGCCGCCAGATTGCGGCCGGTAAACGTGAACGTTTGTGCTTCACCCAGCCGCGCGGACTCTGAGGCCGCTGCCTGGCGCGGGTTCAAGAATCCATGACTGGCGACAACCTTGAAATTCAACGAGTCGCTTTCACTGGTGATGCCAAACAGGATCGGTCGGTGAAGCTGTAAAACGTGATCGCCGGCCTGCTGAAGCAATGACACTCGTACCGAGACATATTCTTCACCACCGCGTTGAGTCGGCGGCACGCATAGTGCAGCGATCGTGGAACTACCCATGCCTGCTGCCAACACCTGTGCAGGCAACACCGCAGCATTAGCCGACACCGTCACGCGCGTTTCGTTGGTCGCTGACAAGCCCTCACCGCGCACACCAATCACGCAGGGCACGCCCACGTAACACGTATTTGCAAGCGTACCGCCGGGACGCGGCTCCAGTTCTGGGCACAGGCGGTGGCCGCTGACAGTGCACTGAGCCTGGAGCGAGAGCAGACAAAGCACACTCAGTAAGCAAGTTTTCAACAGGGAGGCGGAAAGTTTCATGGTTGTGTCCGCAATTCGTAAGGGTTTCGCATCACCCGAAAAATCAAACGAGGATCTACGCTACTGGAACTAGCGTTTTCTGCAGCACTACGACGGATCGCTTCGATCGTTGACTGATCCGTTCGGATACCACGCCCGGGCCGTCGCTGACGGTCCGGTACGTGGATGACGCATCGAACAATCAGTTGCCGCCTGCACGCACCTGATCAACAACCTCTCCCACCTTTGGCGCTACTGGTACCGCGATGGGTGCCAATGACACCGGGCGCTTTGCCGGCGCGATGGCGGGACCGCCGCCAACTGGGCCAGCCAGCGGGCTTTGCTCAGGCTGATCGGGTTGTGTACCGGTCGATTCGGTGGGTCCCTTGGCACCACCGTTCCCTTTGAGGCCGAGATTTTTGAGGTCGCGATCCGTCACCGCAATGCCGCCACGGTCCAGCCCGTTGGCGGGATCCGCCACCCCACCGGTGCGTGCCATGTCCAACGCAGTGTTGGCGTTGCGCTGCTCCTCTCCGGTCAGGATGACGCCGCTGCTGGCTGCATCTCGCGCGCCGGGTCCCGCCGCGCCACTGCCACCCGCCGTGAGATCGATGCCGCGCATTGCGTTCTTCGCTTCGTGGCCGCCTAGCCGGCCGCCGGTGGCATCCGACAGACCCGTGCCGGTGCCCGTTTCCTTCTCCATTCCGGGGGCACGCGGCTGCGCGGGGCCTTTCTGATCGTTCGAAGTCAAGGTCTCAGAGTCGTCAAATACGCTTAGGTTCGGATTGTTGGATTCCGGCCACGCTGGTTCACTGCCGCCATCACCTCCTCCCGATCCTCCTTCACCGCTGCCAGATCCCCCTTGGCCACTTCCACTTCCACTTCCACTTCCACTTCCACTTCCACTTCCACTTCCACTTCCACTTCCACTTCCACTTCCACCGCCATCACCGTCACCGCCACCGCCATCACCGCCGCCACCACCAGCCCCAGGTGCAGAACCCGATCCATGACCTGCTGATCCTGAGCCAGGGTGACCGCCGCCTGAGTTCTGCCCCTGCTCGTTTCCTCTGCCAATGCCCGACGAACTTGCGTCCTCACGCGGGCCTCGGCCGGACGAACCTCCGACGCCGTGAGGGCTTCCCGGTGTTCCCGCGGTAGATGGGGGGCGGCCCGCCGGCGGGCGGCTGCCCTTGATGCCGCCCTGTGCGGCGCTGATCACTGGCGCTAGCTTGACCCTAACGAACTGAGCAGCGGCGGCGCCTGTGAGCCCGCCCCGGACGATGCCCTGCATTACTTCCTGATCTAGCGCACTGCCCTTTCCGACGCCTGCCAACTGCAGCCCCGCAATCCCATCCAGCAGGGCAACCGAAACTCCATGGCTGTCCGCGCCAACGGGAAGTGTCGCGGCAACATCGCGCCCTGCCAGCTCTTCGATAACCGCAAGATCCACGCGGGCTTCCGCCGCGCCACCCGAGAGCCCGCCACGGAGGATGTCGTTGATCGCTGCCTCATAACCGCGTTCTCCGACCCCTTTCAGCTGCATTTCCGCCATACCGTCGATCAACGCGCGGGCAACAAGCCCGGCATTGGACCCCGCGCGCAGCAGGCTGGCCCGCTTCGCGCCAATAATCTCCACGATGATCGCGGCGCCGACGAGTCCGTCCGCAGCACCACCTGGCGAGGCATCGGTCAAGCGGCGATTGGCAGCCTCCTCAAGGATCGCGGTTAATTTCGTAGGTGGCACGCCGGCTGCCTGCAGGCGCGACGACATTTGCTCAAGCAGTGCACCGGTTTTTATTGCATCCGGGTCACGGGCCGCGATCTGCTTCGCCAATTTCTCGGCTGCAGGGCGGCCAAGCCCGATATCCATTAGTTGGTCGACGAGCGTGTTCACGGTGTTTGCGCGCAAGACATTCGTGGTGCCGATGCGCGGCGCCTTCTGGGCGAAGGCTGGCGTAACGCCGGTCAGCAATACGGCCGAGATGGCCAAGGTGATCGTCGCGATGCAATGCGCACGACGTGAGGGTGATGCTTTCTTGTGAATACGGGACATTATTTTTTTCCTGGAATTTGGGATACGGAGGCGAATGAGTTTCAGAGGTGTAATTCCTGGATGCGGTGCATCAGCCTGATGCGGCGCCGCCTTTGTCTTTGCCTTTGTCTTCTTCTTTTTCTTTGTCTTCTTCAGATCGCGCGGGCACCCCGCTAGGCGTTCCAACCCGGCCGTTGATCGCGTCGTCGGCACGGTTTTGCTCCCGCCCAGTGCCGCCTGTGTGGACAGCATCGCGCCCCGGATCCAGTGCACCGTTGTTGCGGTCATTGAAACCAGGAGCGCTGGCGCCGCCATCATTGAGACCCACACCGGGCTGTCCAGGCTGGCCCAGAAGGCGCTGACCTAGTTGGCTTTGCGCATCGACTGCAATCACTGCATTGGTGTTGCGTGCGCCAAGGCCGTCGTTGCGGTCGGGCGTCACTGCGCCGTTTGCTTTCGCTTGCTGGACGATTTGGAAATTCTTGTCGTTTAGCCGACGCTGGATGTCGGAATCGCTGGGCTTACCGCCACAACCCTCAAGATCCTGCGGGCACATACCTGTTGTCGATTCGGTGGTTCGTGACTTGCCTACGGAATCCTCGTCGTTGGCGTATGCAATGACCTGCTTAGTGACTGTCCTTGTGCCATCACCATTATTGTTGACGACGGTCTGCTGGGTCGGGCGACCCTGCGAGTCGCGACCGTATGTGTGAGTGGTTTGTCCTCCGGGTTGCGATGATCCGCCACCCACCTGCGTCGACGTATTTCCGCTCGGGTGGGTCACGGACGTCGGGCCGTTGCTGGCCGTGTTGGTCGCCGGAGTTCCAGAGCTGGCCGGTGCGCAATCGTTTTCGGCACATAGCGCACTCTGCATCGCGCGCCCAAGGTTGGTCTTGTCGGTATTGCTACTGATCAAGTCGGCTGCGCCTTGCAGGCGCCCACCTGCGTAAGCATCGCGAACCGCAGTACCCATGCCGCGCACGCCGTCGTCGGAATACGTGGCCGGTGCCGTGATGCTGCCATCGGAGACGCGACCTGATGCCGCCGCACCACTGCCGCCGGGACCGTTTTTGGTTCCAGCGGCCGCCTCGCCCAGCGGGCCACCGACAACCTGTCCGCCAGTCATGCGCGAGATCGCGCTTCCTCGAAATTGGGCGGTGTCGGATTCGGAAATCTTGGGCCGGCCCGCCATACCCTGGTCGAATGCGGGGCGCTCTGTAGCGCTTGAACTTAACGCCTTCCCAAGCTCACCGCGGATGGCTTCAGCCGGCATGTCGGACACGCGACTGGCAATCTCGTCCTTCGCAGTTCGATCGGATGCTGCGGTGACTACGTCCGCGCGTACATCAGGAACGGTGACGGGCGACTTGGGACCGCCAGGGGGTGCGGATGTTACGGGGTCAGTCCGGCCGCCCGGTGTGGCATCGACCTTGAGGCCTGCGCTGGAAACGCCTGACACAAGCCCATCCACCGTCTTGGATACCGTCGCGCCGCTGGCCTTGCTGGAAGGCTTTGCTTTAGAGGCGCCGATGCGCGGTGTTTCCTGGGCGAACGCTGGAACTATGC
Organism: Lysobacterales bacterium; assembly: GCA_038242955.1. GTDB lineage: Bacteria > Pseudomonadota > Gammaproteobacteria > Xanthomonadales > Xanthomonadaceae > Thermomonas. The sequence continues at coordinate 29,701 of JBBSRO010000009.1, read as the reverse complement.
CGGTGAGCAAGATGGCCGAGATAGCCAAGGTGATCGTGGCGATGCGGTACGCCGGGCGACGGGATGATGCATTCGTTTGGATGCGGGGCATGATGATTTCCTCGAATGGGAATGCGGTAAGTCAACGCGGGGCGAATCGCATGGGTTCGCTGGACGCCCTCGCGCTTTCAACAGGTTTTCGTCGGCTCGGCGTAGCCCATGCAAATGTCAGTCGGTGGGCTTCTGTCATGGCTCGCGCGATTCCATCGAATCGCGCTCCCCGCTGCTTATTTTCCTGGCCGACGCGTCAAGCCGTTACTTGCAGATATTCAAGCTTGGGCGACCAAGCCGTTCCCAGAAATTGCCTTCCCGCGATTGCTTGCTGCAGCAAAACTGCGTATCGGCCCTATGGATGCCTTGGCCCCTGGTGGCACAGTAAAGCGGCCGTTCAACCTCCCCGGTGTTGTTGACCTTGGCGGTATCGATGAGCCGCGCCCACTGATAGTTCCAGACGGCCCGACGCACCGACTTGTCCCATTCAACCGTGCACACGGATTGGGATTCGTTGCCGCCGCACTGTTTGCCGTTTGGATTCTTGGCACAGCACGGATCGTGCGTCAGGCTGCCTCCGTGGACCATGCACACGCCCCAAGTAGTACTCGGCAGACCTGTGCAGAAGGCGGGTCTTGGCATCTGCAAGAAGGGCCAGCTCCCGCAACCTTGGCCCGCGGCGCCAAAGCAGCGCTCATCTGCCGGGGCTGCGTTTGCAGGCGCAGGGAGCAACGAGGCCGCGCATAACAACAAAAGCAAAAGAACGGCACGCAATGCAATAGCTGGATTGAAGTGGGTCATGGCGTGCTCCGTTACTTGAGGCGAGTGAGGACGGCGCCATCGGGCGCGCGAAGGTTTTTTTCATCGATGATCGCCACTGCAATCACCGAACGTGCCGTCGCCTTGTCTTCTTCCGGATCTCCAGAGGTGCGGTCCAGCGCCAGCGTGAAACCGGCTTTGTCAGCCCCGGTCACCGCATAGCGCCCACCCGCCATGGGGAATTTTTCCCACTCTGGAAAATTGCTGTTACGAAGCCTCGTGGTGTAACTGCCATCGGGATTGAAAACGATGATGGTGGTTTCGACTTCTGCGACCTCCTTGTCCTCTCCTGTCCTCGTGATTCCCCACGTGCCGACGATGACGTCCTTTGTCCCCTTGGGCTGTATTACCAACTGGTTAGGCGCCTGCCTTGGCCTCAAGACAGGCGGCTTTGAAGTCTGGTTCTTTTCCTGAGCGATGCAGACACCTGATACGACGCACAGCAGCAATGCCGCCGAGAGCAATGACTTGCGCGCAGAAATTGCGGGCGCGGGTGGCGCATTCGAAACGAGAGATAATCTGCTCATGGTGCTGTTGCTCCTTGGTGGGTATTGCCAACTAAGAAAAAAACGGATGCCGCGCAACTCACGGCCTGACCTCGATGGATGGCCAGCCAAGGTCGCGATTGATCGCCGGATCACCGACGGTGAATTCCAGGTAGTCGTCCAGGTTGAAAGTCCCAGCGCGATCGAAGTTCACCTGCAGGCTGAGCCGGTTATAGGATTGCGAAACAATCGAAACTGTCGGCGTCTGCACTTCGAGGAGTTGCTGTGGTGTTCCGCCGCTTTTCACGCCAGAGATAGCAGACGCCGTTCGTGACATGCCCGGCTTGAATTTGATTGCAGTATTTGTGGGTTTTCGAACTGTGATGCGCAGATCCTTCAGACCTCGACCAGTGAGATCAATAGTCTTTACTTCACCGACGCGTGTGCTGAGTGCCGCCCGCTGCATCGGGTGCAGGAAGTGTGTTCCGTCGCGCACTTCGATACTGAGACTATTTGAATCCGAAGCTTTCGGAGTGAAAGCAGGCCGGGTTGCATTAACAATGGCTCCCCCCGTACCCTTTATCTCTTCAAGCAGCACTGCGACATAGCCCTCTCGATCCTTTTGTGAAACGGGCACACAAGAGCCCGGCGCACGGATCTGCACGCCACGCGCTGCAATGGACGCCTCGGCACTCGCGTATGGCATGTCGGGCGAGCGGACGCGAACCAAGCCATTGATAGGCAGATCCCTCAAAAATGCGATGGAGACCTTGTTGGTGATATCCAGCCAGTCACCGCGCATGCCTACCGTGCAATTGAAGCCGCTGTAGCAGACCTCCGGAACCTGCACACCCGCAGGCGCGTGCACTTCCGGCGAGAGCGCGGGGCATACTTTGCTATCACTGAGTGCTGCGTGCGCAGACCACGGAACAACTAGTGCGAGGGACAGGGCACTGCCCAATAACGCATGGCTCAATCGAGAATGTTTCATGGGTAGCGACTCCGTGAGGTGTTGAAAGAAAACCAAGGGTGATGACGCAGATTTCATGGCGTACGCCCTGCGGAAAGACTGGTCAGAAATACGTCGCGCAGGGCGCTGTCTCCCAAGTCACGGGCCTGCACGTCGCCAACGGACGCACGCGAGAAGAACTTGCGTTTCTGGATGCGCGTGGCCAGTGCGTTCAGGCCGTGCTCGGGCTGGATCAGCGTGTCCCACAGCTGGGTCAGCTTGCGAACTGAATCGCCGCGCGTATCACCGGTCTGCAATCCCAAGGGCGACGATGGCGTCACCAGAATGATCACCGAGCGCTGGCGGCGCTGGTCGGTCTTGCGATTGAACGCAAGGTTCAAGCCTGGAATGTCGCCCAAGACCGGCACGCCAGATTCACTACCGTCGTTGACGGATTCGGACAGACCACTCAACACCAGGGTTTCGCCAAAGCGCACGTCCGCAGTCGCGGCCACGCTCTGCTTGAAGGTCGCCAGCTGCTGCGAAAAGCTGCCCACACCTTGATCACTGAAGAAACTGCGATCCGCTTCAACGCGGAAGCGCGCACCGTCGGCGCGAATTTCCGCTGGGGTGATTTTCAGGCCGACGCCAACGTCGATTTTTTCCAGCTGCGCGAAGTTCACGCCAGTGACTGCGACGTTCAGTTGTTCGCCGACGAAGAAGGTGGATTGCTCGCCCAGGAACGCGCTGAGGCTGGGGCGCGCGATTACCTCGTACTGGCGCTTGCCGCGGTTGAGGATGTTGAGGTTGTAGGTGATGTCCGGGATGCGGATCAGGCGAGTGATCGACGTCGTCATCGCGCTGTCCGTGTCGTTAGTCACGCGTTGGCGGTTTTCTGTCTTGCCGAATTGCAACTGCAGCGATTCGAGCAGGTTCACGCCGTAGCCGCGCGACTGGCGCAGGTCGCCCAAGATCAAGGTCACGTCCACACTGAGCTGCTGCGGGATGGCACGAGCGCTGGCAAACGACCCGTCACCCTCCCCGGCGGATTGGCCATTGGCATCAATCGAGGCCGTACGCAGCAGCAAGCTGGCGCGCGAGCTGACCCAAGCCTGCTCGGTGGCGGGCATCAGCTGTGGTGCCGACGCCAGCAAGCTGCGGGTATTGGTTGCGTCATTGCTGCCGGCGGCGGTCAGGACCGCGGTACGCCAGGCACCGGGGGATTGCGGGTCAAGCTGGCGTGCACGCGCTGCTGCGGCTTCGGCCAAGCCAAGGTCACCCGACAGATAGGCGGCAGCGGCGAGGCCTTCATACGCCCAACCAGCGGCCGGGTCTGCCATCACTGCACGGGCGAAGGATTCTGCCGCAGCCTGGTGCCGCTGCTGCCGCATCAGGTTGATACCTGCCAGGTAATGCGGCCAAGGACCACCTTCACCCAGGCGCGTGGCCGATTCAAACCCGGAGCCCGCCACGTCGACCAGTGCCGGGTCGCCCTGCAGTTGGTGGGCCGCGCCCAGCAGTAGATGCGACTGCGGCGCGCGCATGTCGCGCATCAGCAGCAGTTCGGCGGCCTTGCGGGCCTGACTGGCATCGCCACTGCGCATGGCCCGCACTGCCTGGTCCTGCAAGGCCACCGGATCCAGCGGCGCAAATGCTTCCTGCGTCTCTTTCCGCGACACGCTGCTGCAGCTCGCCAGCAGGGTGATAGCAATCGCCCCCACCATCAGGCGGGCCTGTGGATGGCGCTGGATATGTTCCGTTCCCGCTGGTGTGCGTTGCATTGTTTCGATTCCCCGGTTGGTTGACGGCGCCAGATTGGGTCGGCGCGTCACGGGGGTCGTTACGGATTCCGTACTTTTTTCCTACTTTTTCGCTCGACGCGGAATTTCTTCGTAGAATCAGGCGGATGCAAACACCGCCACCCCGTAACAGCAATGATTCCAGCCGCCGGGAACTGCGTTTCCGCTTCGGTGAATGCCTGTTTGACGGTCGCAGCCTGGCCCTGAGCGTGTCCGGGGAGGTGGTGAAACTGGAGCGCAAGCAACTCGAAGTGCTCTTCTACCTGCTGCAACACGCGGGCGAGGTGGTGACCAAGCAAGAGTTGCTGGACGAGGTCTGGAGCGGGCGCGTCCTTAGCGATGCCGTGCTGACCAAAACCATGGCCCGGCTGCGGCAGGCGCTGGGTGACGAGACCCAAGCCATCATCAAGACCGTGCACGGCTACGGCTATCGCCTGATCGCACCGGTGCAGGTAGAAGCCAGCCCCGCCTCTGCGATACAGCAGATGCCTGACCTGCAGGTCGGCGACGTGCCGCCGCTGCGTCCGTTGTGGCGGCTGCAACGCCGCTTGGGCAGTGGCGCCGTTGGCGAGGCCTGGTTAGCCGAGCACACCAAGACTGGAGAATTGCGGGTCTTCAAGTTTGGCCTGGACGCCGGAAGCCTGACCTCGCTCAAGCGCGAGATCACACTGTCGCGCGTCCTTCATGACAGCCTGGGGCCACGTGATGACCTAGTACGCCTGCTGGACTGGAACCTGGAAGAGGTGCCCTTCTATCTGGAGTCGGAGTTCATAAGCGGAGGCTCGCTCCTGGACTGGGCCGAGGCCAAGGGCGGTTTGGCTCAGTTGGAACTGGGGCAGCGGCTGGACCTGGTGGCGCAGATCGCGGATGTGTTGTCGGCGGCGCATTCGGTTGGCGTGCTGCACAAGGATCTGAAGCCGGCAAACGTCTTGATCAATGACACGGCAGGCAACGCGCCGACGGTCAAGCTGACCGACTTCGGCAGCGGCCGCTTGGTTGACCTCGCGCGACTTGAAGCGCTCGAGATCACCCGACTCGGGTTCACCGCGGCCCAGGTGGACGCGGATTCCGGCGGCACCCCGCTTTATTTGGCACCCGAAATCCTGAGTGGCCGCGCGCCAACCGCGCGTTCGGATATTTATGCACTGGGGGTGATGCTGTACCAGTGCATCGTCGGCGACACCCGCCGCTCCCTGGCCCCTGGCTGGGAAAATGACATCGACGACCGCTTGCTGCGCGAAGACATCGCCGCTGCGGCCGCAGGCGACCCCGCCCAGCGCTTGGCCGATGCCTCGCAACTGGCGACGCGACTACGCACTTTGGATGCACGCCGGCTGGAGCGCCAAGCCGAAGTGGATGCGCGCGATGAAGCTGAGCGCTTACGACTTGCCCTCGCACGAACCCGCACGCGAAGGCGTCAACTGGCCGTGGCAAGTGGCGTACTGACTGTTGTCCTCTGCGTGGTCAGCGTGCTGTTGCTGAAAGTACGCGATGCGCAACAGCGCGCGCGCAATGAGGCGGATGTCTCCGCGGCCGTCAACCAGTTCCTGACTGAGGACCTGTTGGCCCAAGCCAATCCACTGAACTCCGGTCGCGGCGATGTGCAGGTACGTGACTTGCTGGATGCCGCGGCCAAACACGTGGGTGATCGCTTCGCCAAGCGCCCCGGCACAGAGGCCTCGGTGCGTGTGGCCCTCGGCAACGCTTACCTGAACCTCGGCGAGTTTGCCAAGGCCAAGCGCGAATTGGAGGCGGCATTGCAACTTGCCGAATCCAGCGGGCAGGTTGAAATGGTAGCGGTTAACGCGCGCATGGATCTTGCCAAACTGCTGACGCGTAGCGGCGACCATGCCGCATCAAAGGCAGCCGTGGCGCCCTTGCTTGTCAACGCTGACCCACAGATCAAGGTGCATGCTGAAATAGCAACCGCGTTCGCCCAGATGCATGAAGGTGACTACGAGGCCTCACTCAAGCGCCTGCAGGCTGTTGCCCCCCTGACAGAGAAACTGTTCGGCGCAGGCTCGGCCGAAGTGTTGACCACGACAACCTACAAGGCAGACGTACTTCGCGAAATGGGGCGCTACGATGAGGCGATCGTCCTGTATCGCAAGGCGTTGCAAGGCCGACAGGCGCTGCATGGTGCCGGTCACATCGCCACGCTAGAACCCATGCGAGGCCTCGGTGGCGCATTGTTCCTGTCCGAAAAAAACAGCGAAGCTCTGCCGATACTCCAGGCGGCTCACACACTCGCCACCGACATTTACGGCGCAAGGCATGATCACACCTTGAGCATTGCGTCGGACTTGGCGCTGGTAAAGCAGGAACTGAAAGACTTCGCAGGCGCCGAAACGTTGCTGCTGGCCACACTGGAAGCCCGCGGCACCGACTACGGCAAGGACTCGGGCGAGTACCGCACCCTGCTCAACAATCTAGGGGTGCTGTATGGCGAAAAAGGCGATCTACTGAAGCAACATGATTTCCTGAGCCGCAGTTGCACGGCAGAACATGCGGCGTCCGGCCCGTCCAATCCCAACACATTGATCTGCGACCACAATCTGGCGCGTGCCTTGGTGGACCTGAAGCGCTACGCGGAAGCGGAAAAGCTGGAGAGTCGAACCATGACGCTGGCGCTGCCTGTGTTTGGTGCCGAGCACATGTTCATGGGGGTCATGGCCTATACCCATGCGGGAATCGTCGGCTTCATGGGCCGCACGCAGGAGTCCGAAGTACAGTTCATTGCCGCCATCGCCGTGCTCGACAAAGCCTTGGGCATCGGCAACGAACGCACCACCAAGGCAGTGGCGCTTCGCGATGAAGTACGTGCCTCGATGAGAAACCGCACTGGCCAACTGTCAAGGGTAACGGTCGCCAGTCACTGATATGCAAGAAAAAAGCCGGGCAAGCCCGGCTTTTTCCATGTGATAACAACACGCGTCGACAAACTGATCAGGTCTGCTCGGCAGGCCCGCCAATGATCATTGGCTTGGCTTCTTCACGTGCAGTACCGCCCGGGCTCCACCCCATCGGCGGTGGCGAATCGCGGCCTTCCATGACGGCATCGATCATCGGCACGTCAATGGTTTCGTACTCCAACAGCAACTTCGCCATCGTGTGGAGCTTGTCGATGTTGGCGGTCAGGATCGCGGTGGTCCGGTCAAACGCCTTGTCGAGGATCGAACGCACGACCTCATCAATCCTGCGCGCTGTGTCATCCGAAACACTCTTGTGCTGGGTCACCGAGCGACCAAGGAACACCTCGTCGTCTTCTTCGCCGAAGGTAATCGGCCCCAATTCCGACAAACCCCACTTCGTGACCATGTTGCGCGCCATCTTGGTCGCGCGTTCGATGTCGTTAGAGGCGCCGGTGGTGACCTTATCCTCGCCAAAGATCAATTCCTCGGCGACGCGACCGCCATACAGCGAGCACAGCTGCGACTCGATCGCCGTGCGGTTGTAGCTGTACTTGTCGCCTTCGGGCAGGTACATCGTCACGCCCAGCGCGCGACCGCGCGGAATGATCGTGACCTTGTAGACAGGGTCGTGTTCCGGCACCAGCCGCCCGACAATAGCGTGCCCGGCCTCGTGGTAGGCAGTCAGCGTCTTTTCCTGCTCGCTCATCGCCATCGAGCGGTTCTCGGTGCCCATCATGATCTTGTCGCGGGCCTTGTCGAAGTGCTCCATGCGCACTTCCTTACCATTGCCACGTGCAGCGAACAGCGCCGCTTCATTGACCAGATTGGCGAGGTCGGCGCCCGAGAACCCGGGCGTGCCGCGGGCAATCGTCATCGGCACCACGTCATCGGCTAATGGCACCTTGCGCATGTGCACCTTGAGGATCTGTTCGCGACCACGCACGTCCGGCAAGCCCACGACCACTTGTCGGTCGAAACGGCCCGGACGCAACAACGCGGGATCGAGTACGTCAGGACGGTTGGTCGCGGCGACCACGATGACGCCTTCGCCGCCTTCGAACCCATCCATCTCGACCAGCAGCTGATTGAGTGTCTGTTCGCGCTCGTCATGCCCGCCACCGAGGCCGGCACCGCGATGGCGACCGACCGCGTCGATTTCGTCGATGAAGATGATGCACGGTGCCTGCTTCTTGGCTTGCTCGAACATGTCGCGCACGCGGCTGGCACCCACGCCGACGAACATCTCCACAAAGTCAGAGCCCGAAATCGAGAAGAACGGCACCTTGGCCTCGCCGGCGATGGCTTTCGCCAGCAGGGTCTTGCCGGTGCCCGGCGGACCGACCATCAGCACGCCGCGCGGGATCTTGCCGCCCAGCTTCTGGAACCTTGATGGATCGCGCAGGAACTCGACGAGTTCGGAGACTTCTTCCTTGGCCTCGTCGCAACCCGCGACATCGGCAAACGTGATCTTGGTCTGGTCTTCGTTGAGCAACTTGGCGCGGGACTTGCCGAAGCTCATTGCACCCTTGCCGCCACCCTGCTGCATCTGCCGCATCATGAACAGCCAGAAGCCGATGATGAGGATCACAGGAAGGAAGTTCAGCACCAGCGACCAGAACGACACGCCAGAATCCGGCGGGGCCTGGTTGATCTCGACTTTGTGCTGGATCAGGTCGTTGATGAGGTCCTTGTCGCGTACCGGCGCAGTCGTCGTGCCCTTGCTGCCGTCGCCGCGCTCGAAGGTGATGGTGCGTTCATTGCTGGCGATGTCGACCTTCTTGATGCGGTCGCTCTCAACGTCCTGCACGAACTGCGAATAGACCATTTCCTGGCTGCTTGCCAACTTTGGGCTGAAGCTCTGGAACACCACCATCAGCACGACGGCAACGACCACCCATAGCAGCAAATTCTTCGCAAGATCGTTCATGTCGTCCTTTTTACCTCACTTGGATGGTGGGCCGAGGCCCACGCCGTATTGCATCTGACCGCATTGCATCTAACTGTCGTGCTTCTAACACTAACTGCTTCTAAACCTTGATCTGCCCAAGCTTGCCAGTTGCCAGCGCATAAACCTCCGCAGAACGCTTGCGAGAAGCCGCTGGCTTGCGGATCGCCACCTTGGCATACCGCCGCCGCATCTCCCGCACGTACTCGTCGAATCCCACGCCCTGGAACAACTTGATCAGGAACGTGCCGCCGATGCGGAGGTGGCCATCGGCGAAATCCATGGCCAACTCGGCCAAGTACATTGCGCGCGGCTGGTCCACCGCATCCATACCGCTTTTATTGGGGGCCATGTCAGACAACACAAGGTCAACCTGCTCTCCACCCAACGTCTCCAGCAACCTCGATAGGACGTCATCCTCCCTGAAGTCGCCATGAAGGAACTCGACTCCGGCCAAGGTCGGCATCTCCAGGATGTCGCTGGCGATCACACGGCCGGCGTGTGCCTGGGGCCTGCCACTGCCGCCCATCTTGTCCAGCTCCTGGCGCACCCACTGTGACCAACTGCCAGGGGCGGAACCCAGGTCCACAACCACCATGCCCGGTTTGAGGAGTTTGTCGCGTTCGACCAGCTCCTCCAGCTTGTAGGCAGCACGCGAGCGCAAGCCTTCCGCCTGCGCCTTCTTCACGTAGGGATCGGAAAAGTGTTCCTTGAGCCAGCGTTGGCTAGATTTGCTGCGGGTGGCCATGGGCATCGAAGGCCAGAAGACACGGGCCGCCATGATACCCTGCGCCTCTCCCAGCGCCCCATTAGATCACTGTATGACGACCACGCTCACCAATACCCAAGCCCGCTTCCTGCGCGGCCAAGCCCACGATTTAAAGGCAATGTTGCAGGTGGGTGGCAAGGGCATTACCGATGCGCTGGTCTCCGAGGTGGACGCAGCCCTGGAGCACCACGAGCTGATCAAGATCAAGGTCTCAGCCGATGACCGCGAGCAGCGCGACGCCATGATCGACGACATCGCCACGCGTACCGGGTCCGCCCTGGTCCAGCGTATTGGCCATGTCGCGGTGTATTACCGGCCTTCGACGGAACGTCGGCATATCGTGCTGCCGCGCGCCTGAATCTGGATTCCCTCGTTCCGGTAACCGCGGCAATGACGATGGATCGCCATCATGCAACTCAACCTTGAACGCCCCGATTATCAATATTTCCTGCGTGGCGCCGATGGCGCCTCGGCGTTGGTCAACGACCGTCGGCTGATCCGGAGTTTCGTGGTCGCGCCCAATGCGTTGATCGAGGGTTGGCCAGTGAGCAATACCGGCTCGATGGCGCCAAGCGACCTGGATGCGTTGCTGGCGTTGGAACCTGAACTGCTGGTACTAGGCACCGGAGCAGTCCAGGAATTTCCACCGGCCGTGGTGATGGCGACATGCCTGCAACGGGGAATCGGCATTGAAGTCATGGCCAACGATGCAGCAGCACGCACATACAGCGTACTTGCCGGTGAAGGCCGCCGCGTAGTGGCTGGGTTCGTGTTTCCGGCCTGATCAGCGACGCGGCAAATACTGCTGCGGATCGACCGGCTTGCCGTTGTACCGAATTTCGAAATGCAGCATGTCGCGCGACGCGCCACTGCGGCCCATTTCGGCGATCTGCTGGCCCGCTTTCACAACCTGGCCTTCGTTGACCAGCCTTGCACGGTTGTGGCCGTAGGCTGAGAGCCATTGGTCGTTATGTTTGACGATGACAAGTTCGCCGTAACCGACCAATCCCGAACCGGAATACACCACCACACCATCGGATGCGGCGCGCACAGGCTGTCCAGCCTTGCCGGCGATGTCCACGCCTTGCCGGGTCGGATCGCCGCTGGCAAAGCTGGCGACTACTGCCCCATCCGCCGGCCAACCCCAGGCAACGTTACTGGCACTGGGCACCACGACCGAAGTGCTGGCCGGGCGTGGTGGGACTTGAGCTGTTGACCGTGGCGCGGGTGTGCCCGGTTTCACTGCGGTCCCGGTCTGGCTGCCGGGATACAGACGCAAACGCTGCCCCGGATAAATCGTGTACGGCGAACCAATGTCATTCCAGATCGCCAGATCAAGCGCAGTCAGGCCATTTTCGGTGGCGATACGATAGACATTCTGCCCGCGTCGCACGACCACGGTCGCGCCGTACTTCGGCTCCGAGACCTTGATCGGACGCTCCCCCGCAGGCGCCCGACTGCCGCGCGAAGGTTCGTGCACCACATGGCTTCGGCCGCAACCGGCAAGCAAGGCGAACACGGCGACGAAAAGGAGAGACTGTTGCGAACGCATGGCAGACATCATGCCCCATGTCCCCGCAACAGTAGCCAACCGACAAGTCCGGCCAACAGAACCAGCGCCGACCAGCCGATCGGTTCGATATAGCGATGCAGTGCCTTCTCCGCACGTTCGCCACCCAAGCGAATCGCCAGCGCGACAAGGAACACGCGCTTGCCACGGCCTACGAACATTGCCGCCAGGAACGGCAGCATGGGCACACCGACAATGCCCGATGCCCACGTGAAGATCTTCAACGGGATCGGGGTGAACCCTGCGATCACCAATAACCAGAAGGCTTTCCAAGGTGACAGCGCGGTGATTTCGCGAAGCGATGCGACCTGCGCATCGATCCGCTCAAGCCAACCCAGGTTTTCCAGCAAGGGCCTGACCAGTTCATACGCGTAGTGGCCCAACAGGTAACCGACCACCGCACCGGCCAGCGACCCCATCAGACTCAAGCCCGCAAACCAGAAGCCGCGCTTCGGCTGCGACAGGCACATCGGCGCCAGCATGACTTCCGGCATCACAGGAAACACGATCGCTTCCGCAAAACTCAGTCCGGTCAGCAGCGCCGGCGCTTTTGGATGTCGCGCCCACGCCAGTGCGCGCTCATACAGCGGCCCGAACAGCCTCATGCATCCACCATCCCGGACAGCAAGGGTACGAACACCACCTGAGCCAAGCCGCGCTGTTCGATGCGGCCATCTGCATCCTTGCGCAGACACAGCAACGACTGCTCGGCGGCGCTCCCCACGGGTGCAACCAACGTTCCACCATGCGCAAGCTGCGCCTTCAATGCATCCACCAGAGCAGGCGCCGCGGCCGTCACGATAATGCCGTCGAATGGTCCCTCCTCCGCCCAGCCAATGCGGCCGTCGTCATGCTTGCTGCGCACGTGCAGTCCGAGCGCGCGGAAGCGCTTGCGGGCCGTGCGCAACAGGTCGCCAATACGCTCCACCGTGAACACTTCAATACCAAGGGCTGCAAGGATCGCGGCTTGGTAGCCGGAGCCCGTGCCGATCTCCAGTACGCGCTTGGGCATGCCGTCCTCTAGCAGCGCCTCGGTCATCCGCGCCACCACCCATGGCTGCGAAATAGTCTGGCCGTGCCCGATCGGCAACGCCGTGTCCTCGTAAGCGCGCATCGCGAATGCTTCATCGACGAACTGATGGCGCGGCACGGTACGAATGACGTTGAGCACTCGCTCGTCCCCGATCCCGGCGAAGCTCTCGGAACCAGCACGCAAGCGTTCGATCAGCCGATCGCGCACGCGCTGGCTGGTCATTCCCACCCCAACATCAGCCGCCTGTAGGCGCAAGCGCGAGATCACGACGCCTGCTCCGTCTGATCGGATTGCAGCGTCGAGGCCAGTCCATCGACCCAGCTCGCCACCTGCTCCAACGCCTGGTAGCGGGTCAGGTCCACGTGGATCGGCGTAATCGCGATATAGCCATCACGTACCGACTGGAAATCCGTACCGGGTCCAGCATCATGCTCAGGCCCGGCAGCGCCAATCCACCACCAGTGGCGGCCGCGTGGATCTTGTTGCTGCGTGCACGGCTCGGCGCGGTGGCGATTGCCCAAGCGCCCCGTCTGGAAACCCTTGATCTCATGCCATGGCAGGTCAGGCACGTTCACGTTGAGGATGGTGTCGGCCGGCAGTGGCTCGGCCTTGAGGCGGGCGATGATCTCCACCGCAGCGCGCGCAGCGGTTTCGTAATGCTTGCCCTTGTGCCCCTCGGTGACCAGCGACATCGCCACTGCCGGCAGGCCTAGGAAACGACCTTCCATCGCCGCTGCCACGGTGCCCGAATAGATCACGTCATCGCCAAGGTTGGCGGTGTTGTTGATCCCGGAGACCACGATGTCAGGCTCATGCTCCAACATGCCGGTGATCGCCACGTGCACGCAGTCGGTCGGGGTACCGAATACCTTCCAGGTCTGCGCATCCACCTGCGCCACCCGGATTGGCGCATCCAGCGTGAGCGAATTACTGGCGCCGCTGCGATCACGGTCAGGCGCGACGACCAATACTTCGTGGCCCGCTCCACGCAGGCCGATGGCCAATGCCCGAATTCCGGGGGCGTCGACGCCGTCATCGTTGCTGACAAGAACCCTCATCGCGACTTACGACTTCAAATAATTCTGCATGCGCCCATGATAACGGATGGCGATGCCGGCTTCGGGCTGCGCTACCCTGATCCAATGCGCAAGGCTCCGACCGAACCCGACGATTTCGACGACGCCAGCCTGTTTCGCGAGGCGATCGGCGCCAATCGCGGCAAAGTTCGCGAATTTCCAGCCGCGGCGCCGCCCCCGGCTCCGCCCAAGCCAAAGCCATCAGCAAAAATGGCGCGTCGCGACGAGGACGCCGCCCGCGAGGAGTTCCGCCACGTCGTCATTGCGGAGTTGGAATCGGGCGACCTGCTGTCTTACCGCCGCGACGAAGTCTCGCCGATGCTGCTCAAGCGGCTGGCCCGCGGTGAATATTCTGCGCAGGAAGAGCTCGACCTGCACGGCATGCCCGCGCGCACTGCGGAAACGCTGCTGCGAGAATTCCTGCGCGATTGCCGCACCCATGGACTGGGTTGCGTGCGCATCGTGCATGGCAAGGGGCGCCATTCCGAGGAACGCCTGCCTGTGCTGAAAAATCTAGTCGATCGCGTGCTCCGGCATCGCGCAGATGTGCTCGCGTTCCATTCTCCGCCAGCCGCGCAAGGCGGTGCGGGTGTGGTGCTGGTATTACTCGAGCGGCGCTGATCCTGCGCTGGCGTTCGCGGCGTCGACAATGGCACCCAGCTCCCTGAGAACCGTGGTTGCGTAGCAACCCGGCGGCAATGCGAACGAGAGCACCAGCGCGTCGCCACCCAACCATTGCCACTCGAGAGATTCGGGCCGCAACCTGAGTGCGCGGCGCTCCTGCTTAAGCCCCGCTTTCTCCAGACCAGTACGCAGGCGCAATGCAGAATCGCCTTGGATTGCGCGTAATTCACAAGCAGCGGCATCGTCAGTGCTGCGCAACTCACCAACACCCCACAACGGGCCACTGGGATGAATATCGAAAGCCTGCAGGCGTGCCTGAAGTTCTTCCGTCATTGGTTCAGGCCCAAACACGCTGCGGCTGCCATCCAGCATCCACACCTCGCCCTCCAGCCCGGCATTCCAGCTGGCATCGGCCACGCGCGCGTCCAATACCCGGTTGAATAATTCCGAACGCGCTGCCGACAGCAGCATCGAACGTTCATCGCGCTTGGCCCGACCACCGGCAAACATCGCGATGGCCTTGGCCACGTTGCCGCCGCCACGACCAAAACGCTGCTCACCGAAATAATTCGGTACGCCTTGCGCCGCGATCTGTTGCAGGCGTGCATCGATCACTTCGCTGCTGCCTTCCACGCTCCGCAATACTAGTCGGAACCGGTTACCTGCCAATGCACCGCGCGGCAACTTGCGCGAATGCCAGGCGTAGCCAAGCACGCGCAGTTCATCCGACTGCAAGGTGGCGATGTCTGGCGCGACTTTTTTCGGCAACCACACGCTGAAGCGCTGCACGGTCACTGCGTGTCGGTCTTTCATCCCGGCTTGGCCAATCGCCGACTCGGGGACGCCTGCCCATTGCGCGATGCATTTCGCCGCGAACGCGGTATTGAGGCCGCGCTTCTCGATGGTCAGGAGCAGGTGCTCGCCGCTGCCGCTGGCCTCGAACGCATCAAGTTCATCGACCCTGAAATCGTCTGGCGTGGTGCGGATCCGCGCGCGCAGCACCGATGTACCGTGGGCAAGGGCCAGCTCTTCAGCCACTGCGCACCAACAAGCACGCAGCCTGCGCGGCAATGCCTTCGCCGCGGCCGGTGAATCCAAGTGTCTCCGTAGTGGTCGCCTTGATGCTGACCACATCCAGCGCAATGCCGAGGTCGGCGGCGATCACGTCACGCATGGCCTGCGCATGTGGCCCGACCTTGGGCTGTTCACAGATCACGGTGATATCGGCGTTGCCGACGTGCCAGCCGCATTCGCGGATCAACGCATCACAATGACGCAGGAATGCCCGACTGTCGGCGTCTTTCCACTGGGGGTCGGCCGGCGGAAAATGCCGACCGATGTCGCCAAGCGCGAGTGCGCCGAGGATGGCATCGCACAGCGCATGCAAGACGACATCGCCATCGCTGTGCGCCACAAGACCGTGCGTATGCGGCACGCGCACGCCGCCGAGCATCACGTGGTCGCCGTCGCCAAAGGCATGTACGTCAAAACCTTGGCCGATCCGAATGTTGGTCATGCGTTTTGTTCCAGGCGATTGCTCACCAGCAGGAATTCGGCCAAGGCCAAATCGGCCGGCGTGGTGACTTTCAGGTTGTCCTCTCGACCCTCGACCAATCGTGGATGCAGGCCGAGACGCTCAATTGCCTGCGCGTCATCAGTGACTGTGACGCCATCGCTGCGCGCTGCTTCCAGCGCACGCAGCAGCAGATCTCGGCGAAAGGCCTGCGGCGTGAGCGCCCGCCAGATGCCGTCGCGAGGTTCGGTCGCCGAAATATTCGAATCAGCATCGGCACGCTTGAGCGTATCGCGCACCGGCGCGGCAAGAATCGCGCCATCGGCATGGATCAATGTAGCCGCGTGCAATCGCGAAATGTCGTCCGCATGCAGGTTTGGGCGTGCGGCATCGTGCACCAACACGATGGCATCGGCGGCAACATCAACGGGTAATGCACGCAATGCGGCGAGCACGGAATCGGCACGTTCACTGCCACCAACGCAGGTCAGTACAGGCTTGCCATGCAATGTGGTCCAACCCGGCCAATGCGGATCGTTTGCGGATAGCGCCACCACCACGCCTTCGATCGAGTCATGCGAGAGCAATGCATCCAGGGCGTGTTCGATCAATGGCTTTCCAGCCGCACGCAGATATTGCTTGGGAATGCCTGCACCGAAGCGGTGCCCGCTACCCGCCGCAGGCACCAATGCCCAACTCATCGCCCGGTTTCCGCCGCAGCCGCCGATTCGGTCGTGACTGGCGCTGACGGCTTGGAGCTGCCATCAACCACCCGGTAAAACGTCTCGCCCGGCTTGACCATGCCGAGTTCGCTGCGCGCGCGCTCTTCAACCGCGGCGCCGCCAGACTTCAGATCTGCAACCTCAGCCACCAGCGCTTCGTTGCGTTGCTGCAGTTGCAGGTTCTCGGCGCGCTGGTTATCCACCTGCGCGCGCAATGTATCGACCTCATGACTGCCGCCGGTGCCAAACCACATTGTGTACTGCAGCCACGCCAGCAATGCGGCGAGCAGCAACACCAAAAGGGCAGTCACTTTCACCGTGGCTTGCCTGTGTCAGCGAGCCAACGACACGAATGCATCGCGTCCGGCGTAAAGCGCATCGCTGCCCAGCATCTGCTCGATGCGCAGCAGCTGGTTGTACTTGGCCACGCGGTCGGAGCGGCACAGCGAACCGGTCTTGATTTGGGTCGCGGTCGTCGCCACTGCGATGTCGGCAATCGTTGTGTCTTCGGTCTCGCCGGAGCGATGCGAGACGACCGCCGCGTAGTTCGCCGCATGCGCCATGGCGATCGTTTCCAGCGTTTCGGTCAACGTCCCAATCTGGTTGACCTTGATCAGGATCGCATTCGCGATGCCGCGATCAATGCCCTGCTTGAAAATCCTGGGATTGGTCACGAAATTGTCATCACCGACCAACTGGACTTTGTTGCCCAGCCTGTCGGTTAGCAGCTTCCAGCCATCGCCATCGCCTTCATCCATGCCGTCTTCAATGCTGATGATCGGATATTCAGCCGCCCAATTCGCAAGGAAGTCGACGAACTGCTCGCTGGTCAAGCGCTTGCCTTCGCCGGTGAGGTTGTACTTCCCGTTGTCGAAGAACTCGCTGGCGGCCACGTCCAGGCCCAGCAGCACATCTTCGCCAGCCTTGTAGCCGGCCTTGCCAATCGCTTCCAGGATCGTGTCCAGCGCCTCCACATTGCTGCGCAGGTCAGGTGCGAAACCGCCTTCGTCACCGACCGCCGTGCTCAGGCCGTGGCCCTTCAGCACTGACTTCAGCGAATGGAAGATTTCAACGCCTGCGCGCAACGCCTCGGAGAACGAATCAAAGCCCACCGGCAGGATCATGAATTCCTGCAGGTCGACGTTGTTGTCGGCGTGCGCGCCGCCATTGATGATGTTCATCATCGGCACTGGAAGGCTCACGTCTGCGCCATTGGCCAGGTGCTGCCACAACGGCATTTTCTTCGATGCGGCCAGCGCATGCGCATTGGCCAGTGACACCGCCAACAGCGCATTCGCGCCCAAGCGTGCCTTGTTCTCGGTGCCGTCAAGATCGATCAGGCGGCGGTCCAGTTCAACCTGGTCATTCGCGTCGAAGCCCTGCAGCATCTTGGCGATGGGACCGTTGACGTTCGCCACTGCCTTCAGCACGCCCTTGCCGCTGTAGCGGGTCTTGTCGCCATCGCGCAGTTCCACCGCCTCGCGGCTGCCGGTCGATGCGCCCGAGGGCACCATCGCGCGGCCGAAGCTGCCATCAGCCAAGGTGATCTCCGCTTCAAGCGTTGGATTACCGCGGCTGTCTAGAATTTCGCGGGCGTGGACGTGGCTGATCGTAGTCATGTGGTCTTCGTGTGGCCTTTAATTTGGATTTTTAGAGACTAGCTTCGAGGAAGCCATTGCGCTTGGTCGCGGCATCGAGCTCAAGCAGTGTTTCAAGCAGGGCTCGCATCTTGTCGAGCGGCCACGCGTTGGGACCATCGGAGAGCGCCTTGCTCGGGTCGGGATGGGTTTCCATGAAGATGCCGGACACGCCCACCGCAACCGCCGCACGCGCCAGCACTGGCACGAACTCGCGCTGGCCACCGCTGGTACCGCCTTGCCCGCCGGGCAATTGCACCGAATGGGTTGCGTCGAATACCACCGGGCAACCGGTGTCACGCATCACCGCAAGGCTTCGCATGTCGGACACCAGATTGTTGTAACCAAAGCTTGCGCCGCGCTCGCACACCATGATGTTGGGGTTGCCAGTGGCGCGCGCTTTCTCGACCACGGGCTTCATGTCCCACGGCGACAAAAACTGTCCCTTCTTGATGTTCACCGGCTTGCCAGCCGCGCACACCTTGGTAATAAAGTCGGTCTGCCGCACCAGGAACGCCGGCGTCTGCAACACATCCACGACCGACGCGACTTCATCCATTGGGGTGTATTCGTGCACGTCAGTCAGCACCGGCACGCCAAGCTGGCGTTTTACTTCGGACAGCACGCGCAAGCCTTCTTCCATCCCCGGGCCACGGAAACTGGCCAGCGAGGTGCGATTGGCTTTATCAAAGCTGGACTTGAAGATGAAGTTGATGCCCAGCGACGAAGTGATTTCCTTCAGCTGGCCGGCAACATCCAGTTGCAACTGCTCGGACTCGATCACGCACGGGCCGGCGATCAGGAACAGCGGTTGGTCCAAGCCAACCTCGAATCCGCACAGCTTCATGCCGATGCCTCCTTGAGTAGTCGTCCACCCGCTTTATGCTCTCGCGCGGCGCGGACGAAGCCGATGAAAAGCGGGTGCCCGTTACGTGGCGTCGACAGGAATTCCGGGTGCGCCTGGCAACCGAGGAACCACGGGTGATTCGGCCACTCAACCATCTCAACCAGCGTGTCGTCCATTGACTTGGCCGACAACACCATGCCGGCTTCTTTAAACTGGGTGCGGTAGCGATTGTTGAACTCGTAACGGTGACGATGGCGTTCGCTGACCACGTCCTTTCCGTACATGCGGTGGGCTAGCGTGCCGGGCTTGATGCGCTGTTCCTGCAAACCCAGGCGCATGGTGCCGCCGAGGTCACTGCCTTCGCTGCGGCGCTCGACCTCGCCCGTCTGCGTGCGCCATTCGGTGATCAGGCCGATCACCGGATTCGCGGTATCGCGATCATTCTCCGTGCTGTTGGCGTCGGCCAAGCCGATGACATTACGGGCCACATCAACGACGGCCGACTGCATCCCATAGCAAATGCCGAAATACGGCAATCCGTTCTCGCGCGCGTACTGCGATGTCAGCACCTTGCCTTCGAAGCCACGATCGCCGAAGCCGCCCGGCACCAGCACGCCATCAAGGCCAGCCAGCATCTTGGCTGCGCCTTCGCGCTCGATGTCCTCGGATTCGAGCCACTCCAGGTTGACCTTGGTGCGCTGGCGCACGCCTCCATGCTTGAGCGCTTCGCCGACTGATTTGTACGCGTCCTTGTGGTCCACGTATTTGCCAACGATGCCAATGGTTACTTCATCGATCGGGTGCTCGGTGGCATCGACCACGGCCTGCCATTCGGACAGGTCAGCATCGGGCTTCGCCTTGGCTTCCAGATGCAAGTGTTCGACCACGATCTGGTCGAGTTTCTGTGCGTGCAGCCACATCGGAATTTTGTAGATGTTGTCCATATCCAGCGCCGAAATCACTGCGCGCTCCGGGACATTCGTGAACAGTGCGATCTTGCGACGCTCGCTGTCGGGCAGAGGTTGTTCGCTGCGACAGACCAGCACGTCGGGCTGGATGCCGATCGAACGCAGTTCCTTGACCGAATGCTGTGTTGGCTTGGTCTTCAGCTCACCAGCCGCCGCGATGTACGGGACCAAAGTGAGATGCATGTACATCGCCATCGTCGGGCCACGCTCGGCGCGCAACTGACGGATCGCTTCCAGGAACGGCAGTGATTCGATGTCACCGACCGTACCGCCGATTTCTACCAAGGCGACATCGAACCCCGTCGTCGCGGCATCGATGCAACGCTTGATTTCATCGGTCACGTGCGGGATGACCTGCACGGTGCCGCCCAGATAGTCGCCACGGCGCTCGTTACGAATCACGGCCTCGTAGATCTTGCCGGTGCTGACCGAATTCAGACCGGACAGACGTGTGCTGACGAAGCGCTCGTAGTGGCCAAGGTCGAGGTCGGTTTCAGCACCATCGTCGGTGACGAACACCTCACCATGCTGGAACGGGCTCATCGTGCCCGGATCAACGTTGAGGTAGGGGTCCAGCTTCATCATGGTGACGTGCAGGCCACGGGCTTCGAGGATCGCGGCCAGCGAAGCGGCGGCGATGCCCTTGCCGAGCGAGGACACCACGCCCCCGGTGACGAAGACGAGCGGGGTCTGGGATGCAGGGGAAGTCATGGCGGCAGGGCATCGCTGGAAAGCCACATTCTAAGGGCAAGCGGCATCGGCTGCACGTCTTGCAAGCCGTGCTCAGGCTGGAAGCCATTGATCGGCAAAGAAAATCTACCGAACAGCGCATGCACTTCCAGATATCACTGCTTGACCCGGCCCGCCACGACGGTAATCCTGCTGTGTCCCCACGCAGTGCGCCCCATGAGCAGTCGTTACAACGCCGAAGACATTGAAGTCCTGTCCGGGCTGGACCCGGTCAAGCGCCGCCCGGGCATGTACACCGACACCACCCGGCCCAACCACCTGGCCCAGGAAGTCATCGACAACGCGGTGGATGAGGCGCTGGCCGGCCACGCACGCGGCATCGAAGTGATCCTGCACGAGGACGGCAGTTGCGAAGTCAGCGACGACGGCCGCGGCATGCCGGTGGACATCCACCCGGAAGAAAAAATCCCCGGCATCGAGCTGATCCTCACGCGGCTGCATGCCGGCGGCAAGTTCAGCAACAAGAACTACACCTTCAGCGGTGGCCTGCACGGCGTTGGCGTGAGCGTGGTCAACGCGCTGTCGAATCATGTCGACGTGTTCATCAAGCGCGACGGCAACGAATACAAGATGTCGTTCAAGGATGGCGACCGGGTTTCCAAGCTCGAAATCATTGGCAGTGTCGGCAAAAAAAATACCGGCACCCGACTGCGGTTCTGGCCGGATCCGAAATATTTCGACACCCCGAAATTCAACCTGCGCGCACTCAAGCACCTGCTGCGCGCCAAGGCCGTGCTCTGCCCCGGGCTAACCGTGAGCCTGTTTGATGCGGCTAGCGGCGAGCGCATCGAATGGCATTACGAAGACGGCCTGAAAGACTATCTGCGCGGCGAACTGACTGATCGCGAGTTGCTGCCGCCTGAGCTGTTCATTGGATCGCTCAAGAAAGACACCGAGATCGTTGATTGGGCGGTGGCGTGGGTTGTCGATGGCGAACTTGTGCAGGAAAGTTACGTCAACCTAATCCCGACTGCGCAACACGGCACACACGTGAACGGCCTGCGCACCGGCTTTACTGATGCACTGCGTGAGTTCTGCGACTTCCGAAACTTGCTTCCTCGCGGCGTGAAGCTGGCACCGGAAGACGTGTGGGACCGCGTTGCCTTCGTGCTGTCGGTGAAGATGACCGATCCGCAATTCAGTGGCCAGACCAAGGAACGTTTGAGCTCGCGACAAGCCGCGGGCTTCGTTGAGGGCGCTGCGCACGATGCTTTCTCGCTCTGGCTCAATCAGCACACCGAATTTGGCGAGCGGATTGCGCAACTGGCGATCGAACGCGCATCGGCACGACTGAAAACCGAGAAACAGATCGTCCGCAAGAAAGTCACGCAAGGCCCGGCCCTGCCCGGCAAGTTGGCAGACTGCATTTCGCAGGACCTGTCGCGCACCGAACTGTTCCTGGTCGAGGGCGACTCCGCCGGCGGCAGCGCGCGGCAAGCCCGCGACAAGGATTTCCAGGCGATCCTGCCGTTGCGCGGCAAGATTTTGAATACGTGGGAAGTCGCATCTGGACAAGTGCTGGCTTCGAACGAAGTGCATGACCTGGCCGTGGCGATTGGTTGTGATCCAGGCAAGGACGCCATCGACGGGCTGCGCTACGGCAAGGTCATCATCCTGGCCGATGCCGACTCCGACGGACTGCACATCGCCACCTTGCTCACCGCCCTCTTCCTCAAGCATTTTCCGACACTGGTCGCTGCGGGCCATGTATTCGTGGCGATGCCGCCGCTATTCCGCGTCGACGTGGGCAAGCAGGTGTTCTACGCGCTTGACGAAGAAGAGAAGCGCCTGCTGATGGAAAAGATCTCGCGCGAGAAACTCAAGGGCACTGTGAATGTCACCCGCTTCAAGGGCCTTGGCGAAATGAACCCGCAGCAGTTGCGCGAATCGACCATGCACATCGACACCCGGCGACTGGTGCAGTTGACGGTGGACGACGATGAAGGAACGCGCGCGCTGATGGACATGCTGCTGGCAAAGAAACGCGCCGGCGATCGCAAGGCATGGCTGGAGCTCAAGGGCGACCTGGCGACGCTGGAAGTTTGATCACGCCAAGGTGGCGCGCAACAACGCTTCAAGTAGCGGCTGCAACCTTGCTGCCTTCCCATCGTCATATTTGAACGAAATTTCGTCCATGTAGCAGCGTTGGCTGATTTCAAGTTGCACGGCGTCAAAGCTCTTGCCCGGGGCGCCGTAATGGCGAGTGATGTGGCCGCCCTTGAAACGTCCGTTGACGACCCAGTCACGTTGCGTCTGCGCACCCAGCACTGCTTCGAGCCGCGCCTGCAGTGCCGCTGAGCAGCTCGCGCCATTAGCAGTACCGAGGTTGAGGTCGGGAAGTCGCCCTTCGAACAGGAACGGCAAGTCGCCACCCTTGATCGAATGCCCTTCCCACAAGGTGACGCGGCCATGCGCGGCATGCAGCCGGGCCAGCTCGTCGCGCAGGGCATCGTGGTATGGACGCCAATAGCGTTCAATCCGAGCTGACACGTCCACCGCATCCGGCTGTTCGCCCGGCAGGTAAACCTGCTGACCATTGAATTGCACGACGGGGCACAGGCCGGTGGTGTTCTGACCCGGATACAGACTGATGTCATCTTCGCCGCGATTGAGATCGATCACGTAACGCGACCACTGCGGCACAAGGACCGAGGCGCCCAGCTCGCGTGCAAAATCGTAGAGGCGCGCCACGTGCCAGTCGGTGTCCGGCGCGCGCCGCGCCGATGACGTCATGCGTGATGCCATCGCATCCGGAATCTGGCTGCCGTCATGCGGCAGGCTGACCAGCAACGGCGCGCTGCCGTGATGCAACCGGAACACGTCACTCATGCACTGTGCCTCACGCTCCATCCCTCACGAGAACCGCGCCGGATCGAATGGCGTGGGATCCACCGCCGATTGTCGGCCCTGGATCAGGTCGGCGATCAGCTGCCCGGTGCCCGTACTCATGCCGACGCCCATCATGCCGTGGCCGGTCGCCATCCACAGATGCTTGTGGCCAGGAGCACGGCCGATCAGCGGGATATCGTCGCGGCTCATCGGCCGCCAGCCATACCAGCGCTCGCGCACTTCCGGGCCCACGGGCTCGTGCAGGAATTCGCGCGCACCGCGTTCAAGTGCACCAAGCCGGCGCTCATTGAGGCTGGTGTCGTAGCCGGAGAATTCCATCGTGCTGCCCAACCGGTAGCCATCGCCCCAAGTGGTCACGCATACCGAGCGATCGCGCAGCATTAGCGCCGTCTTCGGCACCAATGATGGCCGTGAATACGTGATCGAATAGCCCTTGCCCGGCTGGATCGCCTTGCGCATCCACGGTAGGCCAATCTCCTTGGCCATCCGTGACGACCACGCACCGGTGGCGATCACGACATCGCGTGCGCGCAGCCTACCCGCAGCAGTCACGACCGAGAGCCGCTCGCCATCGCGCTCAAGCGACTGTAGCGGCATGTCTTCGATGATGGTGCCGCCATGCTTGCGTACCAAGCGGGCGAGTTCGGAGACATAGCGGTCGGGCCTCAGCGACGCATCGCCGGTGAAGCGAATAGCCCCTATGACACCCGGTTTGAGCGCGGGCTCGAATGCCTCGTAGGCAGGGCCATCGACAATTTCCATCGGCACGCCAAGTTCGCGCAGCAGTGGCAGTTCATGCTGCTCGTGTTCGAGCTTGCGCGGGTCGCGAAACACATAGTCCTCGCCACCTTCCACGTATTCGCATTCCAGCCCGAAATCGCGCACCCAGTCCGTTAGCCGCAGCCGAGAATCTGCCAGTAGCGTGTGCTTGGCGTGCGCACTGGCCAGCCAGTCGCGCTCATTGCAGCGCGCGGCAAACCCGAGCAACCAGCGCCAAAGAACGGGGTCGAAGCGGGGCTTGATGTAGAGCGGCGCATCCGGCATCAACGTCCACTTGATGGCGGTGGTGATCATCCCAGGCGCGGCTAGTGGCGGTGAATGACTGGGGGTGATGGTTCCGCAATTGCCATGCGATGCACCACGGCCAATGCGACCGGCATCAATCACCGTGACCTGCCGCCCGTCCTGCAGCAAGGCAAGCGCAACCGCCAGCCCGATTACCCCGGCACCGACCACCACGACGTCACTGTCGTCCTTGTCCAAGCTCAGGCCGTCCATCGCACCAGTATTTGATCGCTCCATCCGGGAATTCGCTCATGCAGTGCTGGCCAGTTGCCAGCAGCGACCATGATACGAAACCTGAGGCCCCAAATCGTCAGGCTGCCACCAGCCGCATCACCGGACGCTGGCCATAGGTAGCCCAACGCCATAACCATTCCAGTGGTCCGTAGCGAAAGCGCGCCAGCCACCAACGGCTGAAGACTACCTGCAAGGCAAACACCACCATGACGAACACCAACTGCCAGGCCCGGCTCATACCCCAGTGAGAGAACCCATATCCGTAGAAAAACAACGTGCCGATGACCGACTGCGCGATGTAATTAGTCAGCGCCATGCGTCCGGCCAACGCCAGTGGTGAAAACACTGCGCGGGCGCGTCCATGCCAAAGCAATACCAGCCCGCCGACATAGCCCAGGCACGCCGGCAGGTTGCCGAACATCATCAACCCGACGGCCATCTGGTACTGGCCGTCGTTGACCCCGCGCACATGCGTCGTGGCGATGCCGGCACTGACCAGGCTCAGTCCAACGCCGATCGGCAAGCCGACCCATATCAGTTTTCGGAACAGCGGCAGATGTTGTTCCGGATGCGCCATCACACCTGAGCGAATGAACCACGCGCCCAGCAGGAACATGCCCAGCACGATGATCGAGAACTCAAGGTTCATTTCCATGTGCTTCACGAACACACGAGCGCGCAACTTCACCGCTTCGATATAGCTGTCGCCTCGCATCACCCGCCTTTCTTCGGTCACCGCGGCCACGCGCTCCTGCCGCTTTTCGGCACGTTCCTTCAATCGCTTGCTTAGCGCTTCCTGTTTGACTGGCGTACCCGCCTCAGCTTGCGCAATGCGATCCCGTTCCGGTTCCGGCGCTTGCTTCATCTGCACGAAACCACCCACTGCCATCATCAGCATAGGCACTAGATACAACGTCAGGCCCGCATTGCGCAGGGCCTTGATGGACCAACGGCGCAGTGCAGCCGTAACCGCGCACAGCACCAGCAGCGGCAACGCGATGACCGCGAACGGTTGCCAAGGTGGGAAACCAGCCATGACCTTCGACAGCGCACCAAATATCGCCGCCACACCCAGACACGTGCCAGTGATCAACAGCAAGGTTTTCGGGCGTGTGTAGAGCACGATCATCAAGATCGCCGCGCCCATCGCATAACTGAAGAGGATGTCGCCGGACCAGATGAAGATCGCATGCAGCGCGCCGAACACCGCCAGCGCCAGCGTGCGGCGCATGTAGGGACCGAGGAATGCACGCGCAGCCTGCTCGGCGCGCCCGAGCATGACCGCGAAACCCATCCCGAACAACAGCGAAAACATCGTCCAGAACTTGCCGCGCACGAATACGTACACAAACCAGCCCGCCCAATGGTCGATACCGGTGACACCCGCCGGCAAGCCAAGGTCAATCTCTCCCAGCGGCCGGTTGAAAAACTCCACGTTCATCATGAAGATGCCGAGAAGCGCAAATCCGCGAATGACATCCAACACATGGATGCGATCGCTTTCCGCGATCGGCTTGAATTCCGTGCTCATGCCATTACCCCCGGGGTGGATGTGCAGTGGAGCACGGAAATGGGGCGTCTCTGCGGCCCGGATGTCACCCTGCCATTTAGCCACCCTTCAAATGCAAAACGGCCCGCATTGCGGGCCGTTTGACTACGAATTTTCTAACACCAGCCCCCTGAGCCAGGCGCGAATGGGGGTGTGGAGATACTTCGCGGGACCCAAAGTTTGGCCTTCAAACTTTGGGATTGATTCATGCGCAGCATTGAATCAATGCTCGTGGCCGCCTTCGCCGTGCACATGCCCGTGCTCAAGCTCGACTGCGCTGGCTTCGCGCACTTCGACGATCTCGATATCGAAGTCCAGGTCCTTACCCGCCATCGGGTGGTTAAGATCGACATCGACCACGGTCATGCCAACCTTCTGGATGGTCACTGCGCGCGGTCCGAAGTTGGTCTGCAACACCACCTGCATGCCGGCTTCGAGCTTCTGGTCGCCAAAATGCTTCTTCGGCACGCGTTGGGTAAGGCCCTCGCGCTTTTCACCATAAGCGTCTGCAGCGGTCACGCTAGCCTTGAAACTGTCGCCAACCTCGTGGCCTTCCATCGCCTTTTCCAGCCCTGGAATGATGTGGCCGTGTCCGAACAGGATCGCAAGCGGCTGGCCGTTGTCCTTGGAGTTCTCCACTGACTCCGCGCCGGATTCAGCGACGGCATAGTGGAAACGGACGACGCGGTCTTTTTCGATCTTCATATGAAGTCCTTCACTAAATTTAAGAATTCAACTATCTGGAATACGGATTGGCTCTTGCTCATGCAATGCGATGCGGCAACACTGCGCGATATATGGAACCAGCCACCTACGTGCAGCGACCGGGCCGCCATTATCGGTGCTCGGCCGTGCTCGCGCTATCAGCAGCACTGTTGTTGGCCGGGTGCGGGGGCGGCGGTACCACCCATAAACCAGCTCCACCAGTTGCCGGCAATCAAACATGGACTCAAATCGCACCGGCCGACCCGGTCCGAGCGAACGCCGTGTTGATGCGCGCGATCAGCTTGGTCGGTACACCGTATCGCTGGGGTGGCAATACCCCCGAAAGCGGATTCGATTGCAGCGGCTTGGTCAACTATGTCTATCGCGACATGCTGGACCTGCGCCTGCCACGCACCTCGCGTGAGCTGGCCGCTGCGCAGGGGCCGCGGATCGCCCCGGGGCAATTGGCCAGTGGTGACCTGGTGTTTTTCGGGAACGGGGATCAAGTCAGCCATGTGGGCATTTACGTTGGCGAAGGACGCTTCGTGCATGCACCCAACTCCGGCGGCACGGTGCGCCTGGATCGCTTGGAAGGCAGCTGGTGGCGCGACCATTACAGCGGAGCCAAGCGATTGTTGAACTGATTCAGGTACTTGCAGTGACTTCGACTGACAGCATGTCTTCACAAAAATGAATTGGTAACTGTCCAATTTTGTGACCGGTGCCGGCATTCATTCACGTACGAATAACGAAATTTGAACCCTTCGCTGGCGTTAGACAGGCATAGTCGCCCCTGCTTCGAATTTTGTGATGACTGCGTGACGACACCAAACCTGCCCCACAACCACTCCATCGCTCGCCCCGCGCGCAGGCGTTGCCGCTTGTTGTTCGCAGCCATCCTCGCCGCTGGATCTGTTCCGGCACTGGCAATGAATCCAGCCATCCAACCTGCTTCGACTGAAGCACCGGCCATCCAGGCAGTTGCCCAGTCAATGGCCAAGATGCCGGTTGCTACCGCGGCAAGCGATACGCTCAAGATTGTTGCGCCAGTCAGCCTGTCGAGCCCGGACAATGCACCACTTGTTGCCCAGCTCGCCGCCCTGCAACAGGCACAGGACGCACCGACCACCTCGGCGCGCGTCAAGACTGTGTTGCAACGGGCATTTGCGTTGCTCGGCACCCCATATCGCTGGGGTGGCACCAGCCCGGACAATGGCTTCGACTGCAGTGGCTTGGTGGGCTATGTGTTCCGCACTATAGGTATTGACCTGCCACGGGTATCGCGGGCAATGGCTAACGAAGGCACCCCGGTCACCGACCGAAGCGCGCTGACCGAAGGCGACCTGGTGTTCTTCGGTCGCCGTGGCCGGGTGGATCACGTCGGCATCTATATTGGCGATGGCAAGTTCCTGCACGCGCCACGCACTGGTCGTGACGTCACCGTGTCTACCCTGACCGATGGCTATTGGAGCCAGAAGTACATGGAAGCGCGTCGAATCGCAGCCGGCACCTGATCTTAGCCAGCTGACTTCCGATCGAGCAGTACGCAAAACGCCGCCCTTGGGCGGCGTTTTCGTTTGCGACGCCCGTTACCTCACGATGCGGGCGCTGCCGCTGCGCGATAGCGCGCAACCGTGCTCTCGATGTCCTTGCTCAGTGCCATCACTTGGGTTGCGTATTCGGACAGGCGCTGGTCTTCCTCGCTGACTGGCACCCAGGCCCGTACCTCTATGGGTTTTCCGGCATCGTCCAGCGCAACGAAGACGATGACGCAATGCGTGCACAGTCGGCCTGCGTCTTCCGACATCGGATTGCGCGCGCGTACATCCACCGCGAAATGCATCGAACTGTTACCGGTATAGACCAAAGTCGCCTTGATCGTGACCAGGTCGCTGATTCCTATCGGCGCCACGAAGCGAATTCCGCCGACGGCCACGGTCACGCTATAGCGCCCGCTCCAGCCGACGGCAGCGGCATACCCGGCCTGGTCGATCCATTTCATCACGATGCCGCCATGCACCTTGCCGCCGTAATTGACGTCGGACGGTTCGGCAAGAAAGCGCATGGTCAATTCACGTTGGTGGCCGCTCATGCAGTCAATACCTTTTGGATAGTCAACGGCGGTGTGCGCCATGTTCGCTTGCGTCACACCGCAACCGCAGCGATCCTGCCGCATCGGCAACGAACGGGACACACTCATGGGACGCACCATACTCGGCGCACTGGTAGGGATGGTGATCGCTTTCATCACGCTCACGCTGATTCAGTACGCCAGTCATCAAATCTATCCGCCGCCGCCTGGCCTGAACCCAATGGTCACCGAGGACATGGCGATCATCCTGGCCAACATGCCACTGGGCGAGATGCTGTCGGTGGTTGTTGCCTGGGTTGTCGGCGCGTTCGACGGTGGCTTGGTCGCGGCCCTCGTTGCCGGCCGCAACCGACCACGTACCGCGGCCATCGTACCGGGCCTGATGGTTGTTGCCGGAGTGGTCGGGATCATCGCGCAGATACCACAGCACCCGATGTTGATGTCTGTGGCTGGCCTGCTGCTGCCAATCCCTGCTGCGCTGGGCGGAGCTGCGCTCGTACGCATGATGCGTAAACCTTCTCGATCAGCATCATGACCTAGCCAACGACCCTCACGACGATCCCGACCAGGGCCTGCTAGCCCTTAAAAACCTGCGCTTTTCAAGCAGCAAGCATGACCGCCGCCGCCCGATCAGGCGGCGTCACCCGCTTCCATGCCGACATTGGTCGATGCCGCTTCATAAATTTGCCGGTCCAGCATTCCGGTTTCCTTGGCCACCAGCACCGGCACCAGCATTTGTCCGGTCACATTGGTCATGG
>JBBSRO010000008.1:0-72404 GCA_038242955.1 Lysobacterales bacterium | reverse complement strand
GAACGCACGATGCAGGTCGCGATGCTGCATCGACGCGCGGTTGGCATCGAAGGCGGCGGCATCGGCCATGTAAGCGTTATCTTGCGCAGACTGCTCGGCCAAGCGAAAACCATCGGGCGCGACCATGAATGCAGCGCGCGCGGTGGCCGGGCCAAAATCAAGCGCTGCACTGCGTGCAAACGCGAGGAAGGATTCGATGTCGCGGGTAATCATGCGGCGTTCTCGATGGCTGGCTTGTTGGAATGGGTGACGGAAATTGCGCGTTCGACCAGCGACCAGTCTGCGCCAGGCTTGTGCGCGCCTTCGCTGAGGACTTGGCGGAATGCGCGGCCGCCGGGCTGGCCAGCGAACAGGCCCAGTACGTGTCGGACAATATGTTTGAGAAACACGCCCTGCGCCAGTTGCGCTTCGACATAGGGCTGCATTGCACGCATGAGGTCCGTGCGCGAACACAACTCACCACCGAACCATTCGACATCGAGCCGATGCAACAAATACGGGTCGTGATAGGCGGCGCGGCCCAACATCGCGCCATCCACGTGCGCCAGGTGCTTGCCTGCTTCAACGGCATCGGCAATGCCGCCGTTGACGATCACCTGCAGCTGCGGGCGTTCGCGCTTGAGTTGGTAGGCCCAGTCGTAGCGCAGCGGCGGCACTTGTCGGTTCTCTTTCGGGCTCAAGCCTTTGAGCCAGGCGTTGCGCGCATGCACCACGAACATCTGGCAGCCGGCATCGGCAATCGTGTCGATGAAGGCAAGGAAATGATTCCAGTCGTGGTCATCATCCACGCCGAGTCGGCACTTCACCGTCACCGGCACGTGCCGGTCCAGCGATGCGCACGCCTCGATCATCGCTGCGACGCCTTCGGCGACCAACGCCGGCTCACGCATCAGGCAGGCGCCGAAGCGGCCCGCTTGCACGCGGTCAGACGGGCAACCACAGTTGAGGTTGATCTCGTCAAAGCCGGTCTCGGCACCGATGCGCGCAGCTTTCGCGAGTAATTCCGGATCGCTGCCTCCCAGTTGCAGGGCGACTGGATGCTCGGTCGGATCCATTGCCAGCAAACGCGTGCGATCGCCATGGATCACCGCATTGGCATGCACCATCTCCGTGTACAGCCGCGCATGCGGTGCCAACAGACGATGGAACACGCGGCAATGCGAATCCGTCCAATCCATCATCGGGGCGACGGATAGCGCTGAAAGCCCCGAAACATAGGGCTGGCGCGGCTCTAACGCTGATTTGTAGGGGGCTCGCGGTTGCGACATTCTGCGGTATTTCCGGTCATTTCGTGGGGTTTGCAATACTTAGGTGCTACGGTAAGTGCAACGCAGCCACCGCCGTAGCACTCATGGGAACTATCACAGTCCGCCGCTACCCATCCGGGGTCGTTAGTCACACGGCACAGATCAGGCGCAAGGCGGACGGTAAGCTGGTGCACAGCGAGTCTGCCACCTTCGGCACGGCAGCGCTGGCCAAGGCGTGGCTACGCAGGCGCGAGGCCGAACTCGACGCCCAGCGCGCACGTGGCGAACCGATGGGCTCGCGCATGACGCTGGCGGAGATGATCACCTGGTATCAGGGGCTGCAGGCGAAGGAATCGCCGTGGGGTCGCACGAAGACTACCGACATCGGCAGGATCAAGGCGGGAACGCTTGCGGGTCACCGGGTCGACCGGCTCACGCAGGCAGACTTCATCGACTACACGCGCGGCAGGCGGGCCGCTGGGGCCGGGCCGGCGACGGCTGGTAATGATCTGACATGGATGCGGCAGGTGTTCCGGGCGGCCAAGGCTGAATTGGCGGCGCCAGTGCCGCTACATGCGCTGGACGATGCCGCGGAGTACCTGAGGCGCAATCGGATCATCGGCAAGGCGAAGAAACGCGACAGGCGACTGCTGCCGGGTGAGGAAGACGCGCTGCTCGCCCATTTTGCCAGCCGTGAACACAGGGCCACCATTCCCATGCGTGACATCGTGCTGTTCGCGCTAGCCAGCGCCAGACGGCAGGAAGAAATCACGCGTCTGCTGTGGGCTGATATCGACCGCGACAAGGGCATCGCCCTGCTGCGCGACGTGAAGCACCCCACGCAAAAGACGGGCAACCATCGACATTTCCGGCTGCTGTCGGCAGCGCTGGCCATCATCGATCGCCAGCCGCGAGTCACGCTGGAAGATGGCACCGAAGATCCGCGCGGGTTTCCGTTCGATGCCAAGTCGGTAGGCGCCGCGTTCACCCGCGCCGTTCGCATGCTCGAGCTACCTGACCTGCACTTCCACGACCTGCGCCACGAAGCCGCCAGCCGACTATTCGAAGCCGGCTACAGCATCCAGGAAGTTGCGCAGGTCACGTTGCACGAAAGCTGGGCCACGTTGAAGCGGTACACGCACCTGCGGCCGGAGAATGTGGTGGAGCGGACGACGCCATGAGCATCACCTACAAACCAGAAATCGACGGGCTCCGCGCCATTGCCGTGCTGGCCGTGGTGGCGTACCACGCCGGCTGGACGGTGCGGGCGGGCTTCGTTGGCGTTGACGTCTTCTTCGTGATCTCGGGCTATCTGATCACCAAGCTGCTGCACGACGAATTGCGAGCCACTGGCCGGATCGACTTCGCCAACTTCTACGCAAGGCGTGCACGGCGCATCTTGCCGGCGCTGTTCGTGGTGGTGGCCGCGACGCTTGCATCTGCCGTTGCTTGGATGCCGCCTGCTGAGCTGGCGGACACGGCCAAGGCTGCTGCCGCGGCATTCGTGTTCTCGGCCAACGTGTTCTTCAGCGCTTCGACCGATGGCTACTTCGATCCTGATCCGCAGCAGAATCCGCTGCTCCACCTGTGGTCGCTTGGCGTGGAGGAACAGTTCTACATCGTGTGGCCCGTAGTGCTGATACTCGCAAGAAAACGACCAGTTGTGGCGCTGTCAATCCTCGCCGCGCTCTCATTCCTGTTGGCTGAGTTCTTGCTATGGCAGGGTAACCAGCAGGTTGCGTTCTATCAAATGCCAACCCGGGCGTGGGAGCTCGCGCTCGGCGGATTGGTTGCAATGAGGCCTGTTACCTTTCCCCGATGGGCAACGTGGGCAGGTGCCGTGCTGGTTGTGGCGTCATGCTTTCCGACGCTCGCTCACTTCCCTGGCATTGGTGCGATGCCTGCGGTCTTGGCGTCCGCGATGCTACTGGCAGGCATCCAGCAGGGTCACAAGATCGCTCCGTTGGCTTGGAAGCCTATGGTCTGGATCGGCCTGATTTCATATTCGCTGTACCTGTGGCATTGGCCGCTGCTGGTGCTTGGCAAGGGCTTGCCGCCAATGCTAGCTGTTTGCCTGTCCATTGCTGCCGCAGCCTTCACGTACCGTTACATCGAGACGCCATTCCGCCACGGCTTGAAATTGCCGCCGGCCAAGACGGTAGCCGTAGCCGCTGGCGTGCTTGGGCTGAGTACGGCTATAGCGTGGGCGTTGGCCCCAGTCATTCATGTTGACCGCAACACCGCACCATCGATTTATGCGGCTGGCTGTGATTCCTTCCTCGCCAATGACGATTTGAACCCTTGTGAGTTCGGCGATCGTCAGTCGCGGCAAGTCGTCGTCATCGTGGGTGACAGCGTGGCAATGCAGTGGTTTCCTGCAATCTATCCGCCGCTCAAGAATCGCCGCCTGATCGTGCTCACTAAATCGTCTTGCCCGATGATTGACGTGACCGTTTACAACGCCAGGATTAATCGCGATTACGTTGTTTGCGATACTTGGCGAGAGAAAGCACTTCAATTCATCGAAGCGACCAAGCCTGAATCAGTGATTGTCGGATCATCGAATGATTATCCGCTGACCGAATCAGAGTGGATCGGCGGAACATCGCGGGTCATGGATCGAATCGCAAAGAGTACCGATCATGTTCACTTAATGCGCTCAACGCCATATATTGAAATAGATGGCGCGCACCCTTTCAATGATGTCGCTCGCTGGCAATCTACCGCCGTGGCAGGTATGCGGAATGTGTCACAAGTAGACATGAATGATGTGGTTTGCCCGCAAGGCATCTGCCCAGCGAACGCCGGTGGTGTTCCAGTTTTCAAGGACGGCCGCCACCTTTCCGAGTCTTATGTGGCGTCTATCTCGCTAGATCTAGCCGCGAGACTTCAGCTAACGCCAGAAGAGTAGCCACTCGGGACTGATCCTGAGAATGCGGATGCGCCAAAGTTTGCGGTGACCGCAGACGCGTCGCATATCGTGCAGACTGGATAATACGTCCCAGCTGCCATCGTGGTGATTGGTGAGGTACCTGTTGCCGGGTTGCCTGTCATCCATCCGGAAGCCACTGTACCGATCCACAGCTTGCCCGTTGCCGCATCGAACGCGAATCTGAAGGTGCCGGACGAGGCAGCTCCGTATGTGGCAATTATGGCGTTTGATTTATAAACTTCGGCCGTTGGCCCCCATGCGCCGACGTCAGAAGAATTGTTCCCTGCGTAATCACTCGCGCTCGACAAGGCAAGCCCTGACTGCGCTATGCCAACCGCGCCCACCGAGCCAGATCCAGACCAAGAATACGAAACCTCCCAATACTGTTTGCCAGAAAGGGTTTTGTTCGCACGCACGCTTGCATAGAAAGACCCCGCCCCACGCGTTGCGGTTTTGTTCCCGGACGACAGAACAATTTCGGAAGCCTTATCGGATGGGTTCCATGTAGCGTAAGTGACTGGGGGCACGGTTGGCATCAGAAGCAACCCATGATGCCCATTGATCGCTCCCATTACGCGAACGCCTTAGCCAGCGTTGCCTGCCACGTTGTGCCCTGATCGAATGTGCTGATCGCCAACACGTCGATTGCGCCGCTGCCCGTGGACACAGCGCCAACCGTGCCACCCGCCCACTTGAACGATGCGGGCCACGCGACTGTGCGGGCCGTGGCATCCTGCGTAAAGCGCACCATGATCGTCTGCGCCTTGCCCGCTACGGGCGGGTTGGTGAATACGATACTTGTCACGTTCGCAGTCGGTACCAGCGTGAAGTAATCGCCCAGCGCGCAGTTGATTGTGACCACGCCGGCTGCTGGGGTCAGGACGGTCACGGGCTCTGCGATGGATTCGCCGCCAAGCATTACTGCGCCCGTAAACCCGTTGACGCTGGTCACCGCACTGCCGCCCGCGCCCGCGAACACCACCACGTCGGTCACGCCAGAAAACACAATCGCACTGGCACCAGCAGCAAGCGAAGTGCCAGTCTGGCCTGCTTTTTTAAGCACCAGGCTTTGCGCCGAAGTATTGGTGACCAACATCGGCGTGAACGCCGGCGGGAAAACGGTATCCCGCGTGGCGGTCAAGGTGCCGCCCAGGTTGAGTCGGCCGATGCCCTGATATTGGGCAGCGGTGAGCGTGTAATTGGTATCCGGCAGGGTGATGGTCAGCGCGGCGATACTGTCGATCTGCCGCCACACGCCACCCTGCCAGACGCTGATGCCGGCATCGCTGGACACGTAGAAGCCAACGCAGCCGGGCTGCAGGTCGAGGGTTGCGGGACGGGCCGAAAGCAGGCCGCCGCCGAGATAGTGGGGAACTAGCGTACTGGCCATGTCATGCGTCCGTTTGGAAGTAAAAGAGGGAGCCGTCGGGGAAGCTCATGAATTCAAGCGGCGGGCCGGGCGCGACCATCGGCACCAATGGGCCGGCGGGCGCGGGTGCGGGTGCTGTCCAGGTTGCTGCGGTGATCGTGACGCCGCTGACCGCATCAGGCGTGTCCTGCGTCTGCGTCCATACGGCCGCCTGCATGCTTGCCAAGCCATCAAGCACGCTCCAGAGCCTGAAGCTCAGCGGGGCGGTGATGTTGGTCTGGACGGTGGCGGTGGCGCCGTCAATGTCCAGCTTTTCTGCCAGCAGCACGCCAGCACTGTCGCGCACCTGCAGCGCGTAATGCAGGCCAGCCGGTGGCGTCACCGTTGCCGCAAACCAATCGACCAGCGTGTCGGCCTGCAATTCTGCGTTGCGGTGCGCCCACGTGATGACCAGACTCATGGGATGTACTCCCGGCCGTTCCAGGTGAGGTTTTCAAACTCAATGGTGGTGCCGGCATCGCCCAGCGCGAAAAACGACAGCTTCATATAGGCTTCATCACCTTGGCGGTCGCAGAAACCATCGAGTGGTTTCCAGCCAGAGTCGGTCTGCCCAGGAAGCAACATCACGAACATTCCCTGCACCTCTCCAAGCGCATCGCCTGCGATGTTGTATTTCTGGATGTAAATGCGGGCGACTGGCCGTGGTGCGGAGGTTGTCGGGACCGCCATCCGAATACGGGCGCGGGCGTTCGAAAGGAACGTCCCTGGCGACTCAATCGTGAAGACCTGCTGGTTAAATGCCTTGGAAGAACCGCCACCGGTCCAGCGCAGCAGCCAGCTCCCGGCGTAGGCCGCAGCAGGATCATTGACGATGGCGAAGCCTGCGCCCAGATCCCAGCCCGTGTTGCCGGCCTCAAAATCGCCGTTGACTGGCGAAATCGACCCGCCCATTAGGACGGTGACCGGCGGTTCGGTGCTGCCGTCGCCACCGAACGGGTCAACAGTAAAGATTGAAACCCCACCCACCCTCACATCAGCCGGAGGATACGGTCTTGCAAGACGTGCATCGAAGGTCAGCGGCAATGCAGTGGCGCTGGCAAGCTGCAATCGATTGCTGCCATTGCGCGGCAGAACCTTGAAGCTCACCGTTTCGCCATCGGTGTATTCAGTCGGGTCAGGTGCCGCGGCATCGGCATAGACCATGATCAGGCTGCTGGATGTATGCGTAACCGGGATGGTGTCGCCAACGCCGCGGCCTAAATCAATTGTTCCGCTGCCAACAGCGTCCACCCGGCACAGCTCTTCATCCCATAGGCAATGGGCGCCAATGGTGATGCCGGCCAAGCCTTCGCCGGTTACGGGAATGCCCGTTTTCACGCCGCCGCCAGTGCTGCTGGTAACGGTCAGCACCGTGCAGAACTCGCCATCTTCTACGTCGGCATAACCCGCGCCAGAGTTCGCTGCCAGCACGAAGTCCAGCGCGGCGCCAGGATTGCCGGCCGCCGCGATAGCGAACCCCGTGTCCGGTGACAGCGCATCGCGCTCCGATGGCGTGAGCGCGCCAGCCACATCGATGTACGGCGCTTCAAAAACGCGCTGCACTGTTGCAGCGATCGGGGTTTTCGATGGACGGGTATCAACGCCCATCTCGGTCTCGGTGTAAGCCGTGATCGGCAGGCTGTAAATATCCTGCTGCGCCTTGATCTTGACCGCGCCAGACTTCAGTGAGCCCGTCTCGATTTCCGATAGCAGGCACACCATGTCGGCGATGCCGCGCCTCGGTGCCTGGAGCCTGAAGTACGTGTTGCGCCGCCAGCCAGAAGTGACGCGAGTGGTCGCCAGATCGAACACGCGCGTGGGCGTGCAGCGGGCCAGCAGTTCGCGGTGCGCCACCCGGTTTGCCAGTGCGTCGGTCGGGACCTCCTGGAACTCAAACGTCTGGTGAATCGTGCCGAACTCAGCCACCAGGCCCATCGCCCGAAGCGGTGGCGTGACGATGGTTTCCTTGCGTTGTGGGTCGAAGTATCGGATCGAGACGCTGTTGATCGCATCGTTCAGGACTGTTGGAGTCTCGTCGAACGATACGATGTCCTCATCGGTCAGGATTGGCAGCGAGCCAAGATCGTACTCACCGTTAGCGATGTCGATGTAATACAGACCATCAGCCAGGTTCTGCGTCATCGAGCAGCCGCTCACGCGCTCGACGCGTCCCATGAACTCGCGTGGGCTTTCCTGATCCGGCAGGCGTTTGGTACACAGGCCAAATCCTTGCGCGTAGAACCAATCTGCTGCGGCTGTTGCACTGGCAGTGTTTACGGTGGACATGGACTGCCCGCCGCAGTCATCTTGCGTGTGGGCGAACACCAGCATGTGGGCTGGGTTCTTGGAATAGACCGCGTAGGCATCACCGCCCCCGGAGGGCGTCGGCGCATCTGGTTCGTGAATTGTTACGTAAACGCTTAGCTGATTGCCGGAGGACTCTTGCACGAACATATTGCGGAAACGTAACGCATACGTGTCGGCCGGCTTGGCAAGAATTATTGCAATGTCTTCCGATCCGCCGACAGGTTCGATCAATTCAGCATGCCCAGCGTCGGTAAGTTTGTCAGAAAGATAGCCGCCATAAGGTTCCGTGCCACTCCAACCGGAATCCATGATCACTTCATCTGTCACGCCATCAATAATTTGCGTTCGAGCTAGCCAATGGTTTCCAGACGTGTCACGCCTGAATCGGATTGGCTCATTGTCCCCAAGCGCGAAAGTTACGGCTGAGCCAGTCGTGTTCTCGTAATATCCATTTAAAGATGAATTCAGGCTGAAACCAAAGAGAATTGTCGGCGGCGGCGCGGGGCCACCCCCGCCGCCGCCGATGCCAGGATCAGACGATCCGCCGACGATAGGAATCGCCGCCTTCTCCTCATACCAGCAAGAATCCCCGTCCCAGCCTTTCTTGATGCGCTCCACTTTGTGGCTGCGCTTCTGGGCGTATGGATTGTTGGCGCCCCACTTGCCGCCTTCGAATGCGACAGTGGCCACGCCGCGCCATGCGACGGTCTGGACGCCAAACGTGTTGACCAAGTAGGCGTTCGGCGTCTGCGTGGCTTCACCGAACATCACCGCCAACGGGCCGACAATACCGCCCTGGTCCTTTTCGCCGCCCCACAGGTTTTCTTCGTTGATGGATATGGTTGCGCTGGCGGTCAGTCGGCCAGTCCATGCGGGCTTGGTGCCGCCGCGAAGCTCAAGGTAGGCGTCCAGCGGGCCGACGCTCAAGCCGTCATGCCATGCAAGTTCATACCAGTAGCCGATGGTCTGTTTCTTAGATCCCACCGGTGGACTCCTTGCGTGCGATTGCGATGGCGGCGTCGGCGAATGCCCCGCCGATACGCTGGGCTTCGCTTTCCGCCATGCCTTCGCTGGCCATCACGCGCAGGTTTACGCCGTGCAGCGCGCACCATGCGCGGATGCCGTTGGTGCAGGTCACGCCGTGGCCGCGAACTTGGCGGACGTGCCGCATGTGGATGCGAAGTTCGGTCACTTTTTGCCCTTGGATTTGATCGGCACGCGACCAACAACTTTGTGCGCCAGGATGAATTCGTCATCGATCCAGACGGTGCCGTGCACTTCAGGCACTGCGCGGCCATCTTCGACCGTGGGCGCATCGCCATCGGCGGGCTTGGGCGGTTCTGGCTTGGGCGCCAGCATGTAGCTGATGATTGCGGAGATGACCATGATGATCAGCTGCACCACCCACACCGGCCAGACGGCGCCGACGGGTTCATCTGCGGGGTGCGTGACCACGGTGACGACCAGGTTCACCACCTGCGCAATGGTGATCAGCACGGCAGCGACGAATACGCCCACCTGCGCCTTTTTGCCTTCTGGCGTGTCCAGATACCAGTAGCGCAGCCGCAGCCAATGCAGCGCGCCGCGCTTGCGGATGTGGGCGCGGGTGCGTGCGATCAGCCCCATGACATGCTCACGCCTTCCATCGGGTTCTCGATGGGCTCATAGATCGCGCCGCCGTAGTGCATCTGCGGATCAGGCCGGCGTGCCGTGCAGGCCGCCCATGTGCCTTCGCAGTTGGGCAGCGCATCCACGGCCAGCCCGATTGCCAGATCCTTTCCGCCGTACAGCAGGCGCACGGTATCGCCCACGTGCGAAACAATGGTGCGCTTCTCAACGATGCCATCGGTGCGGGTCCAATACAGCCAGCCCTGCAACAGTGAGTGTGGCGCGTTGGCGAATGCCGCGGCCTTCACCGTCAGTCCGGTCACATCGGTCAGCGTGTCACTGATTCGGAAG
Organism: Lysobacterales bacterium; assembly: GCA_038242955.1. Taxonomy (GTDB): domain Bacteria; phylum Pseudomonadota; class Gammaproteobacteria; order Xanthomonadales; family Xanthomonadaceae; genus Thermomonas. Next base: position 62,551 of record JBBSRO010000008.1, on the reverse strand, counting down.
TCGTCAGGGTCCAGATTGCAGCCACGCACGCCGGTCGAGTAGACCGTTTTCCAGCAAGCGCGCTGGAACTTGGCGCCCTGGTTGCGGGCTTCCGCCTTGGCGTTGCCGGGCGTGCAGACCAGCTCCAGCTCAGAGTCGGTGTAGCGCGGCTGGGAGACTTCGCCGGACCACTGCAGTACGGGCGGGTCGACGGAGCCGAAGTGCGTGGCCAGGCACAGCACATGCACTTTGCTGCTGGGAATGTAGGGATGCCACAGGTCGCCCAGCGACTGGGTGACGGGCCGCAAGCCGACAGGCGCGAACGGGTCACGCAGATAGGCGAACGTGATGCGCACCGAGTCTTTCGCTTTCTCGGTGGTCTGTTTGATTTCGCTGCGGTCAATCTGTGCGGCCAGCCAGGTGTTGGCGCCGATCACGATGTCGCGGTCCGCCTGCGCGAAGCGCCACGTGATGCCCTGCAGCGTGAACATGAAAAGCCGGACTGGCTTGCCGCCGAAGCGGGCGGATTCGCTGGCTTCAAACGTCATGGTCGACGATCCCCACGAATGCCAGATCCGTCTGCACCACGTTGCCGCTCCACCACATCAGCTTGTTGGTGTCCGCCTCCTGGCGGGCGAAGGTCATGAAACCGACCTGCGCGATCGACGCCTGCGCGATGTCCGCGCCCCACGGGGAATCGACGGTCACGCGCTCGGTGGTCGAACTCACCGTGGCAACGCCGATGATGCGGCGGTATAGAACGGTGCCATCGATCAACACCATGCGGATGTCGCGGCGCGTGGACTGGATCCCCGCATCGACCAACCCACACCAATCGACGTCCAGCGTGGTGCCAGCGCTGGTGACGGGGGAAGCTGCGTGCAGGTCATGCCCAAGCGACGGCACCCACAGCGGCTGCCACCGGCCTTTCAGCAGATACAGCACGCGGATCAGCGCGACGATGCTGGCGCGACTGAACGCAGACACAGACCGGCCCAAGCGCGTGCGCGGCTGGCCAATCAGGTCATGCAGCACCGGCAGGGCGATGTCCATATCCACCACCAGCACTTCGCGTTCCGGCGCCCACTGTGGGTCGCTGTTCCAGTCGGTCGCCATTTCCAGCGCCGGGAAGCCGCGATACACCGGCAGCCAGTCAGCCGGCGCAACGTCCAGCGGTTCCGCCAGCCGGAATGCCACGCTGTAGGCCACCACGTCACCCGTGAAACGCTCCAGCGCCGGCATGCGGTCGAAGTTGGCGCGGTACGCAGGCACCAGGCGGGAACCCGCCGGCCACGCACTTTCGACGCCAGCCGCCAACACCACGCCGGACGCATTGAACGACGCGACCTCGACCAGCTCGCTTTCGCCAGGCTCACCACCCAGCAGCAGCGCATGGCCGCCAACGGTGAAACGCAGCAGCGAGGCATCACCCGCAATCGTGCCGGCGCCAATGCCCAGCGGGCTGGTCACGCATAGCGCGTCCGTGTCCAACGGCACCCACCACTGACCGACGCCCTGGCTGTGCAGCAGCGTTTCCATCCAGCGCCGCATGCGGTCTTTCTGGATCCCACTGGAGCCCAACGCAATCCGTGGCGACAGACGCACGCAGCGCAACTGCTCTGGGCCGGTAGCGGCTGGCGTGACATCCGTCAGCCACTCCAACTGCTCGGTGCGCTCACCGCCGCTACTGAATGCCCACGGCACCGGCTCAGCCACGCTGCAATCCTTCCCAATTGGCACGGACGTGGGTCAGAACAACCCGTTCACCCGCCGCGCCGGCAAGCGCGTTTGCGATCGCGTCATCGCCAATGGCGACAATAGGTGTTGTCACGATGCCCGCGCCGCCGCCAGACGCGGCCACGCCCAGCTTGCCATCGGCTCCACGCGTCAGCGGCATCACCGCTTCCGGGCCGGCTTCGCCCATTACGCCAAACTGGCCGCCTTGGCCGAATCGAAACATGGTGGGATTGCTGAAGACTTGATTGGTGAACGCACCGCCGTTGGCGAAGGCCATCAGGCCGGGCAGAGCGAATGCGGCGCCCTTGGCGAAGGCTGTCTTGCCGCCACCGTCAAACACATTGCCATTGGCACTGCCGCCGCCAAACGCCGCGAATGCAGCCTTCACAGCACGCAGCGCAAGTTCCTGCGCAATCATCTTTGCCACGCCAGACAGGAAGCTGCGCACCATGTCGGTGAAGGCTTGCTTGAAGGACTTGGCGCCATCGATCAGGTCGTTGAAGAACCCGCCAAGCGATGCTGCAGCTATATCCGCCACGGAATTCTTGAACTTATTCTGTGCCGCTTCGGCATCCGCCAGTGCGGTGTTGATGGTGGCCAGCCCTGCCAGTGCGGCAGTGTGCTGCGGCGTGCCGACCGACTGCGCAGCAAGCGCATCCAGCGCTGCCTGTTTATACACGCGCAGTTGATCGATGCTGCGTGCGCGAAGGTCAAACAGCTGGCGATCGGCTTCGCCGGGGCCAAGGGCACCAAGTTGTGCCTGCGAGTTGATGTAGTCCGTGCCGCTTCGCAGGTTGGCGATGACTTCCTGCGCCTTTGCCTGGATCGCGTCGATGCGCGCCTTGGCGCTTTCGATGTTGAATATCTTGCCGGCCAGGTCCGCACCTTCGGCGGAATCACCCAGCTTTTTCAACAGTGCTTCGTATTCGTCCTGTGCCTTGGCAGCGGCTTCATTGCCGAACCCGCCATTCAAATCGGCCAGCTTGGCGCGCAACAGCTCCAGCTGGTCGGTGAGTTCCTTTTCGGCCTGTGCCTGATCACGCGCGACCGCAGGACCAATGGCCGCACGCTCGCGCTGCAGCTTCACGACCTCGGTCAGCGCCTTGGTCTGCTGCTCGGTGGACGTAGCGGCCTTGGCTTCGGCCTGCGCCTCGGCGATGCGCGCATCGATGGTTTGCAGCAGCAGGTCGCGCTTGGCGGTGTAATACGTGGCAATGCCAATTTCGCCACGGGCGAAGCGGGCATCCAGTTCATCCAGCGTGCGCTTCAGCGCATCCTGCAGCAGCGCGTTTTCATCGATGATGCCGCGGATGGCTTTCTTGGCTTTCCCGGCTTTCTTCTCCGTGTCATCCGTATCAATCACGCCTGACGCATCGCCGCTGACAGACTTATCGCCGGATGCACGCCGCCGCGCACTGGCAGAATCGGCCAGCGATGAATAGCCGGCACGAACCTGCGCCACGCTGCGGGCCACGCGGCCATTTGCTGCGGCCACGTCGGTCGCCAGTGCGCGGGTGTCAACGCGCAGACCGTTTAGAAATCTTTGCGAGGCCACGCCCACTTTCGCGTATGCCGCGCCAACCGGACCCGGCAGCTTTGACATCACGCCGACAATGGCATTGTTCATGCGGGCGGCAATGCCGATCACACCGTTGAGCGCATCACCCATCACCAGCTTGATGCGCTTGCCTGCGTCCGCGAAGTAGCCGGCAATCTGGACGGCAATCACGTGCAGGCCGGAAGCCATGGCGATGCCGAACAGTTCTACCTGCTCGAACTGCTCACGCAGGATGCTGCCAAGCTGCCAGCCGGCAAATGCGGAAATGGTAATACCAGCAGATGCACGCATGACCGAAGCGAAGCTGACGGCGCGGGCGATGCCAAGTTCCAGCGCAAGGCTGGTGGCAATCACCTGCGCCTTGTAGGCCGCCAGCGCGCTTGCCGCTGCGCCATAGATCGCCGGAGCGGCGCGGAGCAGCACGAAGTGGGCGGCATACACACTTGCCAGCTTCACCACCACATCGATCAGCAACCCAAGATTCTGCGCAAGCACGCCCATCGCGGCAGCGAGTGTCTTGCTGGTGCCGCTGGCCTTGTCGGCGTTGCCGATGTAGTCCACGAAGCTGTTGCGGATTTTAGTCAGCGCATCGCCGATGGTGATCGGGACGCGGGCATATTCCGCCTCAAGAACTTTGCCCTGGGAAAGTAGCGCTTTCACGATTTCGTTGGTGGTGATCTTGCCTTCCTTGGCAAGCTCTTTCATTTTCTCGATCGGAACGCCCATGCCATCCGCGATCGCTTTCATCAGGCGCGGCGCATTCTCGCCAATACTCTTGAACTCATCGCCTGCCAGCTTGCCGCTGGATAGCGCCTGGCCAAGCTGCAGCACAGCGGCTTCGCCGCCAGCGATACCGCCATAACTCAGCTTGACCGCTTGGTTGACAGACTTGGTGATGGCCAGCAGATCCTGCTGCCCTCTTACACGGCCCTTGGTGCTGCGCTCCAGGCGTGCATATAGGTCGGCAGTGCCGCTCAGACTGGTGCGCGTTTCATCGGCCAGCGTCAGGATTGCCTGGTAGTCGCCCTTGGCCTCACGGATGCGACCACGCAGCTGCGTGGCTTCATCGGCGATGCCGGCCAGCAACTTGACGCCCTGCAACGACAGGTATGTGGCCGCAAACGCCTTCAGTTCACGGTGCGCGTTTTTGATGCCATTGCCGAGCGCGGCACCGCTGCCGCCCACTGCGGAGTTGGCCTGTTGCTTGACCTTCGCCAATTCCCCACGCAGCAGGCCCAAGCCCTGCTTGATGTCGGCAAGGTCCGCTGATATGCGGACGCGGAGATCGGTCTGACTAGCCATCGGACAGCACCTGCATCATCTTCTGGAAGTCGTTTTCTTCGAACTGCGCGCTACGGGCGGCCATGCACGCGTTTACCTGCGCCCGGCGCTGGTAGCGCGCTTCGGCTTCGGTGAGTACGCGGAAACGTGGCAGCGGCATCGCCAGGATCTCCGTCAGTGGGTAGCCGGCGCGGGCGAGGCAATGGATTGCGTCGCCCCAGGTCCACTGGCCTGCATCTTCTTGCGGAGGTCGGCCTGGAGCGCGGCGACCTGATGGCCGAAAAAATCCTTGTTGACCTCGTAGATGGCGCGCAGCAAGGCGTACACGCCGGCAAGGTCACGGGTGCGGGCGATGGGCTCACGGTCCAGGCCGGTCAGCAGTTCCATCGCGTCGATCACCGCTTCGCCGTGGTCGGCGTAGGCGTTGGCGAACAGCGAGAACATGGCCGCGTCGTTGTCGATGTCATCACCACCGCCGATGATCAGCAGGGAGATGGTCGGGAACAGCGGGCTGAGGATCCGCGTCAGCTTGATGGACTGCAGCAGTTCCATCGGCAGTACGGCCACGTCGGCGCCGTTGAAGGTGACCATGCGTGGCGAATCAATGAAGGCCGCGGCGGTGGTGTCTTCCGGGGCGGCTTGTGTGTTCTGGGTCATGCGTGGGTTCCCGTCAGTGGAATGCGGTGCAACACCCGGCGCCCGCAGGCGCCGGGGTCATGCGGTGGATCAGGTGCCGACGCGGACCCTGAAGTACTTGGACAACCCGGCGCCGGTGATGGTGGAATCCACCAGAACGCTGCCTTTCAGGGTCAGCTGGCCGTAGTCGTCACCGATCAGGTCCAGGTTGTCGGTCGGGCTCAGCTTCATGCGATAGACGTCAACATCGAACAAACTGCAGCCGTTGGCCTGGTTCATGCCACGGAACTGCAGGGTGTATTCCTCACCGTGGTTGATTAGCGCTTCCACTGCGGAATACGCCGCGCGGCCGTAGCTGATCAGCACGGTGTCACCGTTGATGAGCGCACCGGCCGCCTTGGGAACCAGGTTGCCGTCCACGAGGTCGTAGTCGGTCCCTTCGACCAGCGTGACGCCGCCTTCTTTCGCGCCGGTGATGCCGGTGCTCAGGTGGTCAAGCACGATGGCTTCGCCGATGGTGACCAGATGCGCTTCGTCCACGACAGGCGCAGCCGTGAATGCGGTGGTCGTGCCGTACAGGCCCAGCGCCAGATTGGCAGCGGAAAATTCATACGCGTTGATTTCCACGCCAACGGATGAAATGCGGCTCACGCTTTCCGCTTCGCCGCCCGCGCAGTCCATGAAATTCTGCTGGCTCTTGGTGTCTTCGCTGATGTTGAAGGTCAACTTGGAGCAGTTGCCGATCATTCGGGCGGGGTCGGTGCTGCCACGCACTTTGAGGTAGATCTTGCCGGTGCCGATGTAGCTTTTGCTGGCCATGGTGGTGGCTCCTATGTGTCAGGTGATTGGGGACGTTGGGGTGCGGCGGAATTGCATGGCGCAGGCGTACCGGGCCGCCGCGCCGGTCCAGTCGAGGCCCTCTGCGGGCGGTATGACGGTGGCTTCGATGAAGCGCGGCATGGCGGCGTCCAGCCCGGTGGAAACGGCGCGCCACTGGTCCATGTCTTCCATGGCCATGTCGATGTCGGCCATGACCTGGTTCATGGTGAACTGGGTGTCGTCCAGCCCGGCGCGCACCTGGCCGATGACGGCGACCACCAGCTGGCGGCCGACGTTGCGCAGGCCCGGGTCTTCCGGTGCGCGGTAGGTGTCCAGCACCACGCAGATGCGGTGCGGGCCGTCGAATTCCATCTGCGCCGGTTCCAGCGTGATGTTGGCGCCGATATTGGTGTGGAAGCCGTTGGCCACGCTGATGCGCGCCAGCATCTGCTGGACCCGCTGCAGGTAGTCCCAGCTGCGCAGGATCATGGCAACACCACCCAGCGCGTGAGCGATTCGTCTTGTTCCACCAGCGACTGCAGGGTGAAGGATTCGCCGGTACCGGTCAGCACCACGGTGGCGCCGCGCTCAGGCCGCGCCACGCCGGCGCGCAGGATGCCGAGGGTGATGCGGTTGCCGACCACTTCGCTGCCGGCGTCGCCAAAGAACTGGGCGTTGCGGTCGATGTAGATGCGTACCGGCAGCGGCGTGCCGAGCGGCGCGGTGTACGTGCCGACATCGCCCATGCCGATGCCCTGGAAGGCGGTCATCAGGGTGGCGTCCAGCGATTGCAGGAAGGCGATCTGGTTCATTTCAGACCCTTAAACGCTGCGTTCTGCAGCGCCTTTTCCATTTCGCGCTGGAAGTGGAACGGGAACTGGCGCGTGTAGATTTTCTGCGCGATTTCGAAGATGTCGAAGCGCTTCTTGTAGTGCACCTTGTTGACAAACATCAGGATGCTGCGCAGCTTTCGGGCCGGGCCGGGGATGCGCTGGTAGACGCCGGCGTGCAAGCGACCACGGCGGGTACGCAGTGCGAAGTAATCGCCGCCCTTGCCGCTGCGGCCTTCGCGCTTGCGACGGCGCGTTGCAAGTTCCGGCGCTTCCTTGTTGCGAAGCTGGGTCAGGATTGCTTTCAGCTGGCGGCCGGGGATGTTGCCGTAGGCATTCAACTGGATGCCGAGTCCAGGCACGATAAACCCGCCAGCAGGCAGCAAGCCCATGCGCTGCAGTTGGGTTTCCGTGCTTTTGTGTGGACGGCTACCACCGGCCACTTCCGGCTTCAGATATTCGGACGGCGGCGTGCCGCTCTTTGCCTTGTCGTTGATGTAAACATCAACGGCGTACTTGCCGGGCACCAGTTTGTAGCGCGGCGATTTGACTGTGAAGTTTGTCGGGCGGTCGAACACCTGTCCGGCGACCTGCGACCAGCGGGCGCGCATCGCGATGCCGGTCTGCAGGGCGGCCTGGCGGGCGACTTCTGGCAGCAGCTTTTGCTCGAGCAAGGTGAACTTCCGCGCAAGCACGTTGCCCGGATCCACGTTGAAACGGAGCAGGCTCTGCGCCATCAGCCAGCGACCTCGCGCACAGCGTTATCGCTCGCGCTGGCTTCGGCCACGGTGTCCAGCGTGGTGGTCACAGCGCGGTGTGCGTTGCGCTTGCTGGCGTAGCCTTCGGCGCTATCGGCGACGATGCGGCCATTGCGTGCACGCAGGCGCCAGCGCCAGTCACCGCCCTTGTCCTGGTAGATGTCGAAGTGCGGGTGCGGGGCGCTCATGGCTTGGCCTCCGTGCCGGACAGGGCGCGCACGGCGCGGCGGTCGGCGTTGGCTTTCTTCAGGGCTTCGCGGCGGGCAGCGGCCACGTCCGGGCACATCGACAGCGGGCCTTCCGCGATCGGCAGCGGGTCGGTCAGGTTGGCAGGCACATTGACGATCACCGTGCGGGTGACTTCCACCGCAACCGGCTTGATGATCACGCCGCGTGGCACGTCAGGGCGGGTGTTGCCACAACCGACCAGCAGCGCCAGGGCTACCAGCATCAGGAAGGCGCGCATCAGTAATCCCCCAGCGTTGGGCAGGCGGCCTGCATCGCATTGAGTGCGGCTTCGCAGTTCTTCGGCTTGGCGTTGAAGCGGCGCTTGAACGTGTCGCGCTCGGTCTTGGCGCGGTCGGCTTCGGCCTGGGCCTTGTCGACTTGCTTCGCGGCGAGTTTCGCGGCGGCTTCCGCATGGGCGCGCTGTTCTTCGTTGATGCGGGCCTGCTTGTCGATGATCGATGCGTAGGCTTCATTCGCGGCCAGTGCGTCGACGGTCTTCACCTTCCATGCATCGCGCTCGGTCACTGCGGACGTGGCGGTGGCTTGCGCGGTGGCCGTGGCGGCTTTCGCCAGCTTCAGGTTGAAGCCCAGCACGCCGGACAGGATCACCATGGCGGCCAAGGTGTACAGCAGCGGGGTGACGGTGAGGCGGCTCATGGCGCTCATGCCTGCACCGCCAGTCGTGCCGTATCGGTAAAGCGCTTGCACAGGCCGGCGGCATCCTTGCGGCCTTCGAAGCGAGGGCACATGGCGCGGAATTGCACGACCATGCACGCGGTGTCACCCGCGGGCACGCACACATCACGCAGCACGCGCATTTCCTGCCGCTGGTGCAGGCCAGGCGGATCACGCATGGATGCGCCGCGCACGTAGACGGTGACGACCAGTGCGCCCTGCGCGTTCGGCGGCAGCACATCCCAGCCATCGCGGAAGGCGTGGGCGGCGCGCTGGTGATACTCGGGCAGCAGCTTGGTGGCGAAGACTTCCTGCGCGATCGACAGCGGCGTGCGGATGTCGAGGTTGCTGCGGCGGTAGGCGCGGCAGGCGCTGAAGCCGGTCACACCGCTGGCGGTGGCCAGGCGGTCGACGGCGGGATGGATCGCCCAGGTATGGCGGATGGTGGCGCGGGTCTGCACGCCCAGGTCGCTACCGATGCCGCAAGTCGGACCACTGCGGTCACCCGGACACGCGAACCCCTGCAGCGCCTTGGTGTAATAGGCAGGGCTGATGATTTCATGGCGCACAATCAGTGCCACCGCCGCCGGCGACACGGGCGAGCTGACAGGACCGCGATCGCTCGCCGGCGGCGGCAACACTTCGGCAATGGCTTCACGCACGGCAAGGATGGCGGGCATGGCGACCTGCGCCACATCCAGTTGCGCATCGGCCACTGGATCAGTCACGGTTTGCGCGACTTCCTGCGCGGCATCACCCACGACATCGGCGACCATTTCCGACACGCTTGGCGCCGGCGCTGCCGCCACAGCCCCTCCTGAAACGGTGGCGGCAGGCGTCGACGGCTGGCACGCGGCCAGCGACCAAAGCAAGACGATGGCGGCCAGTGCGCGCATCAGCGCACCGGCCAGAAGAAGGCAAGCATCAGGGTGATCAGGTAGGCCCAGCGCAGGTCCGCGCGGATCAACAGCCACTGTGCATCGCGGTTGCCAGCCAGTGCCAGATCATGCCAGCCGGCCTCGGTGCTGCGGCAGGGCTCCCAGCAGAACAACATGTTGAAGCAGGCGGCGATGATGATGGCCGCGCACGCCTGCACGGACAGCGCCGGGACCATGGCCAGTGTGTCCATCATGGCGGGCGGCAGGTTGACGCCGGGAAGGCCGCCCAGCACCACGAAGGCGACGGCGGACAGGATGGCAAGCGCAGGCAGCAAGACCCAGGCGGCCAGGTTCAGTCGCTTGGTCTTGGAGGCGGGTTTGTGGGGTGTGTCGGTCATGGGGTGCGTACCAGTGAGCGCAGCACGGTCACGCCTTCCTTCAATTTGGAAAGCTCTTCGTCCTGCCGCACATTCGCTTTTGCGTTTTCGTCAATGCGTCGCAGCGCGCCTTCGTCCAGCCGCGTGCTCACCACAATCAGGTCACTCTTGATCTTGGAGATGTCCCGGCCTTGGTCGTCCAGCTGGGTGATCAGTCGCGTGCCGAGGAAGCCGCCGAAGACGGTCAGGCCGGTCAACAGCAATGGCGTCACCACCCGCGCCGAAAACTTGGCAAAGGTGCTGTCGACGGTGGCCTGCAGGCGGTGGCCTTGCATATCGTCGGTGTCGTCATTGCGGCGATGCGCGTGCATGTCGTCGGAGTCGGTCATCGGGCATCCATACGGGCGGGCGGATCACCGCGTCGCCACCACACCGAAGTGCAGTGGCGGGCGGTGGGCGGTTACGCGTTGAGCTTTACCAGCGCAACGGTCTGGCCGTTGAGCAAGGGCTCCCAGAACTTGCCGATCGCGGTGTTGCTGGTAGACACACCCGTGATCAGGCCGGCTGGTGTTGCATAGGCAATCGCGCCCTGCGCACCAGTGGCCGCCGTAAGTGCTGGAAGCTCCCAGACACCTTCGCAGTGGCCGACGCCCTTGGCGCCATTGGCCACAGCGTTGAGGGATACGCAGGCAACCGCGCCCACGATGACAAGGGTGCCGGCAGCGGTTGCTGCGGCTGCGGTGAAGTCGATGGTCTCGCCTTCCCGCTTGTAGTTCTTCGCCATGAGAATTCTCCTGAATGGATGGCGTTAGGGGATCCGTTGCATTCGGTGCGGAAGGCGACTGGACTGGCCAGCCGCCGTCCCTTCCCGTTATGCGCCGGGGTTCTTGGCGAGGCCGACGTAATCGGCGATGGCAGGCTCGGCGTCGAGGCGCACCTTGATTTCGATGCCGTCCACGTTCCAGCCCTGCTTCTGGGTGATGACCGGCTCCTGCACGCCGTCGCGGTAGGCGATGACCAGTGCATCGGCCACGGCCGGATCCGCGATGCCGTACCACACGGTGGTGGAGTTGGCATCCAGGCGCGGGTCTTCGATCACCACGAAGCGGCCCCGCACGTAGTTGGGCGCGGTGTTGTTTTTCGAGGCACTGACTTCGAACTGGCTGTCCAGAATCTGGCGAACCAGACCACCCAAACCAACCGGGACGGCCAGGTACTTCAGCGGCACGCGGATCGCGTTGCCGTTGGCGTCTTTCTGCAAGGCCATCTTGGAAATCATGGCGTCGATGCTGGCGGTGGTGGGTGCCAGGGCGGACAACAGGTTGTTGTGGGTGGCGTGGAACAGGGCCACGCCATCGGCCAGCGTGGGGTTGCTGGTCAGCAGGGCGAAGACGTCATCACCCAGGCTGCGCTTGGCCGCGGCGCCCATCTTGGATGGGACGGTATCGAACAGCGACATGTCGTCGTTGATGATGGCTTCGTCGGTGATGCTGAAAATGCCACCGCGCTTGGACAGCTGCACGGTCTGGCCGTTGCTGTTGAAGGTGCCGTAGGGATACTCGCCGCCCTCCGGGATCTTCTTGATGCCGACGAACTGGCCAAGGCCGGCCAGCGACTGTGCACGGAAGTCCGGCACGCTGATGGCGCGGGTGAACTCCGGGAACATTTCCGGCCATTCGCCATAACCACGCAACACAGCACGGCTGACGGTGCCACCGACCAGCAGCGGGAAGTCGCTGGAGGTGTGGGTGATGGCAGCGCGGACGTAATCCGACGGGGCCATGCCGCGGGTGTCAACGCCGGCCGCTTCCGCTGCAGCGCGGGCCATTTCGCGCAGGTTGAGGCCAGCGAACTGGTTGCCCTGCAGCTTGCTGCGATCGCCGTGGCCCAGGCGGGCGTCCAGCGCGACGCCCATGCCTTCGACGCGCTTGTCGCGGGCATCGACACCGGCGACCACATTACCTCCGCCATTCAGCGGGGTGCGGTCTTTGGCAAGGATGGCCAGGATCTGCTTGCCGACATCGCCAGTGGTGATGGTCGGGTCTGCACCCGCAACCACATCATCGATGTAGCTGCGCACATCGGCGTTGCCCATGTGGTCGGCTGCGATGGCGCGGATCTCGGTGTTGCGGTCACGCAGCGCGACAATCCCAGCCGATACTGCGGCTGAAATTTCGTTCTGGTGCAGGGTGGCGGTGTTCGTGTTGTCCGCCGCGTTGCTATTGCCAGGCATCGTGGATGCTCCTTGGTTGACGCCGGCGACTACCGCCGGCTGGGTTTCGCGGGCGGAGGCCAGCGTTTCGTTAGCGCCTGCGGTTGCAGCAGGCGCTTGGATCGGGGTGCGCACGGCGGCACGCACGCAGGCGTGCAGCTGCGCAGGGGCTTGTGCGATCAGTTGGGCCAGGAAGGCGGCGCTGGCTTCGGGTGCGGCGTCGTCTTCCAGCACGTCATCGACCACATCACACAGGCCGGCGGCTTTCGCTTCCACGGCGCTGTACCAGTGATCCTTGCCGGTGGCCCACATGGCCACGAAGTCATCGGCGCTGGCGCCGGCCTTGCGGGCGTAGCTTTGCGCCATCGCCTTGCCCATGACATCCAGCAGGCCGGCGAATTCTTCCGAGACCTCGCGGATGTCCTTGGCGTTGCCGTCGATGTAGAGCGAGCCCCACGGCGCGTGCAGCATCATCAGCGCGTTGCCGGGCATGGTCACGGTGTCGCCGGCGCAGGCGATCAGCGAGGCGATGCTGCAGGCCACGCCGTCGATGCTGACGTTGATGGCGGCGCCGCGCTTGGCATGCCGGCGCAGTTCGTTGTGGATGGCGAAACCGTCACTGACGCTGCCGCCGTTGCTGTTGATGCGCACGTTGATGGCGCTGCCGCTGAAGTCGGCCAGCGCATCCACCACGGAACGCGCAGTGGTGGATTCTTCGTCCCACCAGATGTCGCCGATGCAGCCGTAGATCAATAGGTCCACGCTGCCATCGGACAATGCGCTGACGCGCATGGAACCGGGCGGAGCGTGCTGGGGTTTGTCTGCAGGGGTGGCACGCGCCAGGGCGTCGCGCAGCTTCTGCGAAAGGGGTTTGAACTGCATCAGGTGGTCTCCGTTGCGGTAGCGCGGATCAGGGTTTCGCGGCGCGTCGCGGTGGCGGTTTTGTCTTCCGGCGTTGGCGCGGTCGCGTTGCCGTTCTGCACGGCCCAGTCGCCGCGCAGGCGCAGCACTTCTTCCGGGTCTTGACCGGACTGGGTGATGGCTTGCTGGTCTGCCATCCAGCCGCGGTCGACGCGCTCGCCCATGGCCAGCACTTCCTTGAGCGGATCAATCCACGGCATCTGCGGACGAATGAACACGGCGGCACTCAGCTCGCGCATGGTCCAGCCCTTCGGCAACACCACGCGGCCAGACAGCACGGCAGCGCGCACGAAGTCTTCCCACACCGGGCGCAACACGCGGGCGACGAATTGCTCACCCAGCATCGCGTAGGCGCCGTACTTTTCGACAAGCTCCTGGCGCTGCGCGGAGTACGTTCCGTTGTAGTTCAGGGACAGCGAACTGAAGCTGCTGCCGATGCCACCGGCCATGCGGCGCAGCTGGCCGTTGAGGTAGGTGTCGATGTTCGGATTCGGGCGCTTGGAGTCGATGATGTCCAGCGTTTCGCCGGGCGCCAGATCGTCACCAATCATGCCGGGGACCATGGTCAGCGAGCGGTACGCGCGATCGATGGCGCCGCCCATGTCCAGTGCACCGCCGGCGCTGTCGGCCAGCGACGCATCCTTGATGATCTGCGCGCAGTAGGACGCCGCGACCTTGGCCGCGATGCGCTCACTGTTCTCGTAGTCCTGGATGTCGCGGATGCGGTTGATGACCGATGCGAATACGGACAGGCCGCGCACCTGGTGGATGCGGTCGATCTGCGCCAGCTGGTGCATCTGGTCGGACGGCACGCGCTTGGTTTCAATGCGCCAGCCGCTGCCATCACCGGGGTGTTGCTTGAACACGTGGTAGGCCATCACGCGGCCCCAGCCGTTGCGCTCCACGCCCTGCAGGATGTTGCGACCGGGATCATTGAGGTCCAGCGGCACCAGGTCAGCTTCAAGCAGTTCCAGCGACATCGGCACGTCGGTGCCGTGGTCCAGGTACGCGACTGGGCCGATCATCTGCTGCCAGAACGCTTCGCCGTCACGGAACCACGCATGCGCCAGCAGTTGCTGGCACTTGCCGAAGTCATGCTGCCAGGTCACTTCCGGACGGTCCCACCACGCATCCCACAGGTCGCGCAGGTTCTGCGCCAGTGCGCGGTCGACGGTGCCACCTTTGCGGCGCGGCGCGGGCATGACATCGATTCCGCTGCCCACGGTGTTCTGCACCAGCACGTTGATGCCGTTGCGGGCCACGTCATAGTCCCGGCACATGGCGCGGGCGCTGTCGCGCAGCTGCTTGGCGTCCATGCCGACGATGTGGTTACCGCTGCCGCCGTCCACGTCCAACTTGCGCTGGCGGGTGCGGCGCGTGGCTTCGTGGGTGCCGGCCTTGACCTGCGGCAGCAGCGCGCCGGACACCACGCGCAGGGCGGTCTTGTCCGATGCAGTGACAGCGAGCAAGCGCTCGCGGGCGGTGGATGCGGTGGCGGTCATGGCGCCCATCAGCAGCGATTCCACTCCGCGCCTTCATAGCCGCCACGGCCGCCGCTGAAATCGGCCTGGCCGAAGCGGGTACGGCCGCCATTGGTCTGGGTGAGTAGCAGCGCTTCCAGACGGATGCGCTCTTTGCGGACTTCCACCAGATCCGGCAGGGTCAGTTGACGCTCACCAAAACGCACCGACTGGCCGGCGAGGATTTTGGCCTCGGCATCGATGTAGAGCTGCAGCAAGTCGGCAGTGGTGATCACACTACTAGCCTGACGATGTGGGAGTCTCAGTTCTAAGTGAAAACCACCGCACCGCGTTTCTGTAACCCGCGTCCCCGCGTCGTCTTAGCGGGTGGGCGTCTCAGGTTTCGGTGAAAACAAACGCACTCACTGTTTCACAGACGCTTTGTGCACACGTGGCAGGCCGCCGGGGAAGATTCGGAACAGGCCAGCACGGCTGATGCCGAACTCCCGCTGCACCTTGCGCGATGACATCCCACGCTCCAGCGCTGCGCGAATCTGCAACACGTCATAGCGGCGGGCCGGCGCCGGCACGTAGACGTTGCCATTCTCGCGCCGCACGTCATACAGCACCTGCATCACCGCATCGGTGTATTGCATGGCGATCTGCTCGCACGTCCCTGTCTGCAGCACAATGCCGCGCGTGATGCGACGGCGCAGTTGCTCGCTGGATGTGTCATCGGTCATGAAATGCTCCAGTCATTGCCGCCCAAGCCACGCCGCTTGCTGGCATCGCGTGTTTCACGGGAATCCGCGCGGCGTGCGGGTGGCAGGGGTTGCGATGTTTCACGGGAATCATTTGCGGGCTCTGGCTCATTGGCCAGCACCTGCAGGCGCGCTTCGCGGGCGTCCCAGTCGGCTTTGGTGTTGCGGTGCAGGCGCAATTCCGGGTGGTGGGCGGCGGCGTAGCTGTTGCACCAGGTGTCCAGCGGTTCGTTGCGGATGCCGCGGCGGAGTTCGAAGCGGTTCTTTGTGGGGTTGTAGGTTTCCGCGACCAGGCCGGTGAAGTACTCCGGCGGCAGGTCGTCGGACAGGTGGACCAGGCGGGCGTCGGGTTGCTTGTCGGCGTCGGTGCCGATGCGGCCGTAGAGCATGTGCTTGATGGCAACGGTGCCGATGTGGTGGATGCGGATGCCGCGCTTGTCCAGCTGGCCGCGCCAGTTCACGTCGACCATCGTCCCCTTGGACAGCGGCGGGGCGTTGTTGGGGACGGCGCCAAAGGTAGCGATGCAGCGGCGCAGCAGGCGCTTGCGGACGTAGTTGTAGACGGCCTGCGTGCGGTGGCCGCCAGCATCGATGGCCACGGCTTCCACGCGCATCAGCGCGCCGGTGGCGTGTTCGATCGGGCGGTTCAGCAGGTCGGTCAGGCTGACCCAGACCTCATCGTTCTCCGGGTCACCGGGGAGTTCCACGTAGTCCAGCGTCCACGCGGTCATGCCACGGCCCCAGCCGGTGATATGCACGGCCAGCCGGTTGTCCTGGGTGTCCACGCCGGCGGTAATGGCCAGCACGCCATGCGGTGCGGTGCGCAGGCGGTAGGGTTCTGCGCGGTCGGCGATGATGTTGTGCTTGACCGCCCGCATGGCCGGGTCTTCCCAGCTTTCGGCCAGGCGGTCATTGATGAAGGTTTTCAGCTTTGCCGGGTCGTTCTGGGCATCGCGCCACATGTGGATCAGGTCAAGCCAGCGCGGGCCCAGGCCGAAGCTGTAGTACAGGCAGTTGATGGTGAAGCCCTGGATCTTGGCGTCCGGGTTTTCTGGCACCCAACCAATGCCGAGTTCGCCGGCCAGCTTGCGGCGGTCTGCATCGGCAATCATGTGCGGCTTGTGGTGTTCATCGATGCAGCTGCCGCACTCACTGCAGCCGTACCAGCAGGCGGTCGCGTCCGGGTTCCAGTGCAGACCGGACCATTCCAGCGGCTGCTTGTGGCCACAGTCTGGGCAGGCCACGTAGTAGCGGCGGCGGTCGGATTTCTCATACAGCGCATCGATGCGCGACACGCCGGTCAGCGTGGGCGTGCTGATGTAGAGCCGCTGGTAATTGGCCGGGAACGCGGAGGTGCGGCCTTCCAGCAGGGACAGCGGATCATCGCCGCCGCGCATGGCTGCGCTGAATTCGTCGATCTCATCCACGATCAACTTGCGCACACTGGTGGACTTCAGGCGCTGCGGGCTGCCGGCGTGCTCGATGTAGAGCTGGCCGCCGGCGAAGTCCTTGAAGAACCGCTGATTGCTGCTGTCGCGGGTGGCCACGCTGGACAGCGCGGCGCGCACGGCGGGCGTTTCATCCAGCAGCGGGTTCAGCTTTTGCGCCACCCACTTGTTCATGGACACTTCGCCGGGCAGGCAGACCATGACCGGGCACGGGTCGTGGTCCATGGTGTAGCCGATGACGTTCTGCGCGGCGGCGGTCTTGGCGGACTGGATGGGGAACTTCAGCACTACGTCATGCGTGGCGCTGCGCGACGACAGCGCATCCATCGGCTCGCGCAGGTACGGCACGGTGGACGTGCGCCACTGGCCCGGCATGGACGATTCCTTGCCGGACACGATGCGGTTGGCATCCGCCCACTGCGACACCGTCAACGGCTTGCGCGGCGCCAGGGCGCGGGCAATGGCGGCGTGGATGCGGGGGGCGGCGGCGGTGGTCATGAGGTGACCTTTGCGACAAGACCAAAGCGCCTGGACAGTTCATCAAGCGCGTGTTCGAACGCTTCGTGCAGCACAGCAGTGGCGCGGGCTTCATCACCGATGCCGGCCAGTTGCGGGCCCAGCACGCTGGGCAGGCTTTCCAACGTAGTGCGGATGGTCACGGCGGCGGCGGACACGATGGTGGCGACGTCGCCGGCATCCAGCAGCTTTCCATCGGCGATGGCGTTGTCGCGCTCGCTGGCCAGCGCTTTGGCGCGTTCGTTGCGCTCGCGCCAGTATTGGTAGCCGGTGCCTTCGATGCCGTCATCGGCAGGCTGTGCGTTCGCGGGCGGCGCTTCCGGGGTCTGGGCGGTGGCTTCGGTGCGGGCAGCTGCGTGGCGGGCCGCTACGGCGGCTTTGGATGGGTCTGCGCTTTCGCGGACCAGGGCGCGGCTGGCATCGACCACGACGCGCTTGCCGTCATCGGTCAGGACCAGGCGGCCATCAGTGCGCAGCTGGGTGATGTAGCTGCGGTTGACGCCCAGCATCCTGGCGAAGCCAGCAAAGGTCGCGGTGCCAGCAAGGGCTTGAGACATCAGGCCACCTCCCCATTTTTCTCAAGACGACAGTGAAAGGGGAAGGCGCGCACGCGTGTGCGGGGCTGTGCGGGGTGCATACGTGACCCCGCACAGCTGCAGCCCGCGCCACGTATGGCTTGTGCGGGACGTGCGGGACGTGCGGGGTCCGCCCACGTGCGCGACACACGCATGTGTGCACGCGTAATGCATGCATGCGCAGGTGCGCGCCCGTGTAAGGCAGACCCCGCACGTCCCGCACAAGCTAATGCTGGCGCGGGTTTCAGCCCCGCACAGGGACACCGCACGTCCCGCACGTCCCGCACAGGCGCAGTCATGGCCGTGCCCTTGCCGGTGAAACGGCTTCGCGATAGGCGGTCAGTTGCTCCTGGAACTTGACGTGGCAGTTACCCAGCCACAGCGCTTCGGTGATGCCGGGATCTGGCGAGCGGTTCAGCCCCATCATCAGGAAGCTATGCGGCCCCTTTACTTCGACGCCGGGCTGGTAGCGCTTGCGGCCCTGCTCCACGTTGCGGTTGCGGGTGAGCGCCACCACGAACTTGGCCAGCGGCGCGGTGTGGTAGCCGTGCTGTTTGCACCACAAGCGGTACATCTGATACCAGTCGCTGCACAGCGCCGGCAGCGGGCTGACGTTGGGGATGTCATCGGTCAGCAGGTCATCATGGAAGCGGATAGGCGAGTCCAGGCCGAGTTCGATCAGCTGGTCCTTCGCCGCGGTCTTTGGCGGGTTGGTGGCATTGGTGAAGCCGGTCAGGTCAAGCTTCAGCAGGTAGTCATGCAGGGCGGCATCGCCACCGGCGGCCTGCTCTGCCTTGAGCGCGTGGTAGTAGTCTTCCGGCATCTTGCTGGGCGTCCACACCACGCAGTAGCGGCGGTCGTCTTCCTCCAGCACCACGGGCATGGCTTCGTTCGACAGGAACACCATGTTCATGTGGTTGCGTTCGAAGTAGGCCGCGAAGTTCTTCGGGTTGATGCGGATGCGGTCGCCGGTGATCAGGCCCTTGAGCTTGTTCTTGATGTGGTAGACGTCCGAGCGGGCGACCACTTCATCGGCAATCATGAACAGCTTGCGCGATGCCCAGTCGTTGAACTTGTCTTCCACCGCGGACTGGTCCAGCACGTCGGCGTATTCGCCGTAAATGCGCATGACGGATTCGAAGAACATGTTCTTGCCGGTGCCGGCCGGGCCATGCACCACGACGCTGGTCTTCATCTTGGCGCCGGGATTCTGGATGGGATACGCCACCCACTTCAGCACCCAGTCGAAGACCGCTTGCGGGTTCTTTTCCTTGCTGCACATGTAGCGCAGCAGGTCCAGCAGGCGGTCGCAGTTGCCCGCCTGCGGCGTGGTGGGCCAGCCGGCGTAGAGGTTGCAGGTGATGTCCGGGTCCTGCCCGGTGGGATCAAAGCCGACCTCACGGATGCGCACGATGTCCCGCATCGGCGATTCCGACCAGGCGCGGTGGATGTATTTGTTGACACAGGCTTCGCGCATGTCGCTGATGGACAGCAACAGGTGTTCCTTGCGATCGAAGACGGCGCCGCTGTGGGCGTACACCAGGGCGAAGCGTTCGATCAGCTCTTCGAAGGATTCAATCGGGACGAGTTTTGCAGCCGCCCCGCCCCCGCTGGTGGTGGGTGACGCGGCGCGGGGAACCGTATTCCAGCCGAGCGTGCCAAGGGTGGCCTCGATCTGCTGGCGCACCACGTGCAGCCCTTCGGCGGCGTGCAGGTCGTTGAAGTCGGACAGCTTGCGGCCGTGTTGCAGGAAGCCGTCACGCCTGGCGGCATCATCGGTGAAGCGCGGCGCGGTGAAGTGACCGGCCACCGCAAGCGCTGCGGCGCTGGCGCTGCTGATGCCGGCGTTGCCACGGCGGTGCGGCTCACCGCAGGCGGCGCAGGTGATTGGATCCGTGTCGACGTGCAGGCGCACCTTGCAGGCGTCGCACTTCTGGGCGATGTCGTCATCGGCACAGATCAGGATCTTGGCGCCGGCGTAGCGCTTGTGCAGGGCCTCGGCGACCGGCTGCAGGTTGTTGGCATCGAACGCCACGGCGGTGGGTATGCCAGTGGATTCGAACAGGCTGGCCGCGGTGGCGTAGCCCTCGGCCACCAGCACCATGGTCGACGGTGCGCCCAGCAGGTGGAAGTGGCCTTTCTTGGCGAGGCCGGCGGGCCAGTATTCCTTCGCCGGGCGCTGCTGCGCTTTGGCGCCGGCATTGCTGCGGATGATCTGCAGGCCGTGGATCTTGCCGGTGGTGTCCAGCATCGGAATGGCGACGGCGCCCGATGGGCTGAAGCGCAGGCCGTGGGCGCCAACGCCCTTGCCGGCCAGGTAGTCGCTGTCGCCGGTGGGCGCGCAGTTGAGCCAGGCTTTGCGGGCGGCCTCTGCAGCGCGGGCGGCTTCGGCATCGCGCATGCGGTCAGCCCGCTTGCGGTCTTCGGCCCAGTTCTTTTTCAGCGCCGCCATGTGGTCCGGCGTCATGCGCTTGCGATCGCCCTTGGGCAGGTCGATCTTGGTGGTGTTCTGCTCGTTGCCGCGCCAGATGCCGTAGCTTCCGGTGATCAGCAGTTCGCCCCAGGGCGCCTGCCATTCGTTGAGGCGGTACCAGCCGCGCTGTTCACGGCCACCGTCTTCGGTCTTGCAGCGCACCGGCTTGGTGGTGCCGATGCGCAGTCCGTCATCGATGCCCCGCCCGACCAGACCGCCGGCGTGAAGCTGGGCCAGGACATCATCGTAATTGGATGCGACCACTGTTCAGTAACTCCAGAGGCCGCTGTTTACACAGAAAACGGGGTCCGAATTACCCGCATAGGGGAAGTCCAGGGAGGACCCAAGACCGGCCTCGCCTCGCCCTTCGATCGACGCCGCATCAGCCAGCGACCAGCGCTGCCCACCGCGCCGCGACCCCACGCTCTCGCAGGGGCGCGGGGATTCAATGAGGCAACACCCAGCGTCAGCGGGCGGGAAACCGGTCGGCGCGGCGGGCGCCGCCTGCATGTGTGCGAACGTCATGTTGGTTCAGGCTCCCCTAGCGCCGGCGGATTGCGTGGCGATGCCAGCGCGTGCTGCAGCTGCGCCACCCGCTCGGGTGTGGCAGGCGTGGTGTCGTACAGCATGGCCAGCGCCATGCGTATCCCCCGACTGGCCGCAGCGCTTGCCGGCTTGTGTGCTGCGCGATGCTGGCGGCGCGCCTTGGCCACGGCTCAACGGTGACCCCATGCTGCGAAGTGGGCGGCGCGGGCTTCATGCTCGCGCTGGCACACCACGCAGCGTTGCGCGCCAAACGCGGTGCGCGATGCGGCGATCGGTGCGGCACAGTCCTGGTTGATGCAGGCCGTGCGGCCCGGCACCACCAGCTTGGCGGCGTGCCGCGCCAGGGCGTCGGCAGTGAGGTCGTCGGTCAGCTGCTGCACGTGGTCCATGGCGTCAGGCATTGGCAACCCCCAACGAATGCAGGCGCTTCAACATGGCTTCCATCGCCTTGGTGTGCTGGATGAAGTCGCGTTGCAGGGCCGCGCGTTCGTCTTCCGGTTCAACTGGCACCGGGTCGGCATAGCCGGCGTCCCGCATTTCGAACGCAGCCAGCACGTGCACGCCAGCCTGGCGGGCCATACGTCGGATGTAGGACAGTTCGGTGGGGCTCAGCTTCTCGCGCTTCTCAGCGTTGCAGCAGTCGGCAAGCCAGCGGCCAGCGGCATCCACAGCCAGGTCCGGCTTCATGTCTGAGCCAACACGCTTGAACCCGCCAAGGCTCTGGACCGTGGCGCGGATGGCCTCGTAATAGTCCTCGACGAACAGGGGAATCTGGTCGGTCATTTGCGCTTGTCCGACCCATTCCGACGACGTCGGACAGCGTCGGACAGGCTCCCCGTGGCATAAGAAAACCCATGCAAACCGCCACCATCATTCGCTTCCCGCAACTGCCCCGCTTCACTGCCCTGCGCACCTGGCGCGCTGGCGTGGGGCCGGGTGATGTCGTGGCCGTGCTCTATGCCATGCCGCACGATCACGCCAACCACCGCGATCAGGACCAGCACGCCGACCAGCAGCACTGCGGCCAGCGTGAGGATGTCGGTAATGAGCTGTGATCTGCGCATGTCAGGCGGCTCCAACCAGAGCGCCGGCCTGCCGGTGATAGCCTGCGATTTCCACACCACAGCGACCACCGGAGACCGGCATGGAAAATGGCGAACGGCGCGATATCGAACTGGATCGATTGTTCGGCGAACACATGGCCTTGGAAGTGGCCATCACTGCGCTACTGGACTCGCACCCGCAGCCACTAGTGATTCGCAAGGCTTGGCAGGACGCGGAGGATTTGGGCTTCACTTGGACCTCCGAAGCCAACGGAGTGCCCGAACCACGGCTGCGGCGAATCCAAGCGGCTTACCTGCAGGCACTGGATCGACTGCGGGCGCACGTGCCGTAAGTTTTCCTGAAGCGTCACGCGTCAGTGGCAGATGTTCGTTTGGCATGTCAGGCCACCTGCTGCACAGGCACGACCACGAACGGCTCAGTGCGCGCTACATGCAATTCATGCAGCTTCACGGCAGCCATCCCGCTTGGCGCC
Organism: Lysobacterales bacterium; assembly: GCA_038242955.1. Lineage (GTDB taxonomy): Bacteria > Pseudomonadota > Gammaproteobacteria > Xanthomonadales > Xanthomonadaceae > Thermomonas. The sequence continues at coordinate 40,346 of JBBSRO010000008.1, read as the reverse complement.
TTGGTGCGCCCCTGCTTGATGTCGCTTACAGCCTGCGGCGACAGACCGATGGCCTTGCCAAGTCCCGTAAGGGACCACCCTATGGTTTCCAGATCGGAAACGATGCCTGCCCAGTTCGTCATGGGCGCCACTCTACGGACATCCGTTATTGGTTGTCAACGGCCTTCCGTTACGGGATGCCGTTCTAATGCAATTATGACCACAATCGGCCAACGAGTGCGGGCAGAGCGAGAGGCCAAGGGCTGGACGCGGGTGGTATTGTCCGGGCTTGCCGGAATTTCACCTACCGCGCTAAGCGACCTGGAACTCGGCTATACGCAGAAAGGTCTTTCGATTCACCGTATAGCAGATGCGCTAGGGGCCACCGTCACTTGGCTAGAAACCGGTCGCGGTAAAAAGTTAACTGCCGACCAGTCGCAGGCGGCGAGATACGATGACGCAACAATGGCCCAAGCGGTGGAACTGCTCTATCTGATGGCCGATGCAAGGCCTGAAGACAAGCGGTTTCGCCGTTTCAATTGGACCATGATCCTGCTCGCTGCCAAAGGCATCCAGAACGCCGAAGGAGATCCGCGCAAGGCTATGGCCCTGATTCTGGACGAACTTGCGAAGGAGATTTAGGGATGTCATTGGACCCGATAGCGCTGAAGACGCTGGCAATCGAATTGGCGGCAGCAATGCCGCCCACGCCGATGTGCGACATCGACTACCCAGCAGTCGACATTTCGCCCCGCGCCCTCAAGATGACAAGCATTATCCGTACCGCCAACTGCTACAACTGGCCAGACGCGATTCCGCATTTCCTTCGCTCACGCGGTGTCAGCCACCTGTCGGATCTCAGCGATGCGCAGCTCGATGATCTTGACGACAGGATGCAAGGATACGTCGATGCGGCCATGACCGGCTGCAGCCTGGCGGACTGCCTGCCAGCGAGTTGATCAAACTTTATAGGGAGCCAATGTGATGCGCATCATTTTCTTTGCTGCCATTTGCAGCCTGTCCTTTGCAAGCACTGCCCAAGAGATATCAATTCGGGATGGTGATGCCACACCTATAACTATATTTGGCATTAGCTTTGATGCCGCCCCTGTAAACCCTGAGTGTCCGCTGAGCGGTTCCCCAGGAATTCTTGGGTATCCGGATTATAAAAATCCTTACTTTGCCGACGGACAGGTTCCCTGCTATGTGCAGATCGTTCGTGATGCTGGCAAGCCACTTAGAGATGGGAGCCGGATCAACTTCGTCTACCCCATAGGAAAAGATCCGGAGCTAGGCAGACTCAGTGCGACTATTTCCGGAGGGAGACTTTCCTACATGCAAGTTGACACACGCGGGATTCGAACACAGTCCCAGGACCTTTCTGCCCTCACTCAGAAATTCGGCAAGCCAGATTACCTCGCACAGCCAAAGGTTCAAAACCGGATGGGAGCCAGCTTTGAGACGATTGAGGCCAACTGGAATCTCCAAAGTGGCGTCACCGTTTCTTACAGCAGCACGACCAACAGCATCGACGAAGGAATCGTAATCATAGCGACGCAAAACGGTCTCGCTGCCGATCGGCTGAGGCACGAAACACGCATGAAAGAGCTGGGTGGCACAACCCTCTAAATCCGACTCACTCAAAGTAAGAACGGCCAAAACTGAATTAAGAACGGAAGTCCGTTGACAATTGATAACGGACTTCCGTACAGTGCTCACGTCCGGCACCCGCTGGGCAGGGCAACCGGCCAGACCTGACATCTCCAGGCAACCGGCGCCACGGCAGACCGCCCCCTTCGGCCTGACGTGGCAGCCCTCCACTCATCGTGGAGGCACGCATGCACATCGCACGCACCCTTGACCGCATCGAACACGCCACCCAGTGCCACTGGTGGCTGCTGCTGATATTCATCGCAGTGTCCACAGCCATGCCTGTGTTGGCCGCCATCGAAATCGCCACCAGCGCCATCGTCACCTGGCTGGACAGCGAGCATTACGAAGCCGGCGGTGATGCATGAACCGCTGGTCATACCGCCCCGACTTCGTTGAAAACGTCGGCATGGCCGGCGGATGGCTGGGCGCACTCATTGTGGCCGTGGCCAGCTACCACGGGGTGCTGGCATGAAACTGCGCAGCATCTGCAACACGCAGGCCATCGCACGGCTGGCCACGGTGAAGGCGCCACTCCGCAAGTGGGGCACTTTACCGCCGCCGGTCATGCCCATGGACACCATGGCTTGCATACGCGCCCAGTCGCTGCTGACATGCGCCCGCTTCCGCTACCGCGACGGCAGCACCAATCCCAACATGCTGACGCTTGCGCAGGCGCAAGACGTCTTGCGCTGGGCAACAGGGGCGCAGCTGTGAAGCGCTACCTCTGCCTGATTGCCGGCATCCATGACACAGGCGCCAGCCGCTGCGCAGGTGACGAAATCCTTGCACCCACTGCCACCGCCGCACTGGACGAGGCCGCACGCCTGCATGGCCTGACCGCAGTACCGCCCGGCAGCACTGCCGTGCCCATCAACTACCAACGCTGAGTGCCCGCCATGAACATGACACCCAAACTATCCGACGCCCTGCGCCACCTGGTGAACGCACCCAGCGGCCGCATCTGCCGCGCACACAAGGGCTTCGGCTTTACCGGCACCACCAATGCACCGCTGATCACCCGCCGCACAGCCAACGCGCTGGTGTGCGCCCAACTGGCTGACTACAACGACCGCTGGTTGCCCAGCTGCATCACCCTGACCGACAAGGGCCGGATCATGGCCCGCACGCTGCCGCCTGGCACGTCCGTGGATGCCGCCACGCCAGAACAGGTAGCCGCGTGATGCTCTACCAACTCTGCTACATGCGCGCCCGCGCCACCGTTGAACACCGCACCCGCACAGCCGCCCGCCTCCAACGCGCCATTGACCGCCGCATCGCGGTGATTGGTGGATGGGCATGAGCCGCACCCAGCAGATGATCGCGCTGGTCATCGCCACGCCGGGGCTGACCGGACAGGAGATCGCCGCGCTACTGGGCCTGACCACGCGCGATGCCATCAAGTCCATGACCACGCAGCTCAGCCAGCTTTGCAAGGCACAGAAGCTGCGCAAGGACAGCATCCTGACTGGATCCGTTTCACGCCCGCGCTACTGGCCAACCGAGTTGTCTACGGTGGACCGCCGCCGCTGTGCAGAGCATCACGCCACCCGTAGCGCGGCCGCCAAGCGGGCCGCAGTGGGCAGGCCGCAGAATATGCCAGGTGCACGCCATGCGTCCCGCGCCAGGGCCACCATGCGCGCAACCATTGCAGCTGAAGCCCGCGCCAAGCCGAAGCCGGCAAAAGTAGAAACGCCACGCTTCATCAAACCGGCACGCATCAGCACGCCACGGCCACACAACGCGCCATCGGTTGAAGAATTCATCAAGCGCGGTGGGCGGATCGACTACCTGCCGCAGCACGCCAGCAGCAACCCACTGCAGTTCGATCACAGCGCCACAGACGTGCCCATCCATAACCGCCGCCAAGCCACCCGCGTGCGCCCCGCACCAGGGCGCTGACATGACCGGAGACAAGACCATGCAACACCACGCCACCGCCATGACTGGCCCGGAATTTCTTGAAGCCGTGGCCGGGCAGGAAGCCGCCAACAGCATGGACATCAACGCCGATGCCTTCCGCACCCGCGCCCGCGAATGGGCACAGGACCGCCAGACCATCCAGAACATGCGCGAAGAAATCGACGTTCTCAGCACGCGCATGGCCGAAGCCCAGCGCGTCATGCGGGGCGTCTGATGGAACGCCTGACTGCGGGCCGCTTGCTGGCGTTCGCGCAATCCATTCGGACGCGGGACCTCGCCACATCAGACGCACTGGCCAGCCACGCCGAATGGCTGGCCCAAGCCGAGCTCGCCCTGCGCGAAGCCAACATCCAGCTGGCCGCACCGGAACACCAGACCGCATCCGCACAAGCCCTGCGCGATCACATCGACGCGCTACTGGGTATCGTCCCGCGTGCAATGCCCATCAGCCAAGTGGACGGAAGCTGATATGGCAGACGGCAGCCAGCACGGCTTCAACTTCCCGCGCCCGCAGGTCTCACAGCTGCGTGCTGGCGAAATCGTGGTCGACCTGTTCGCCGGCGGCGGCGGTGCCAGCGAGGCACTACGCCAGGCGCTGGGCCGCGACCCTGACATCGCCATCAACCACGACGAATGGGCCATCGGCATGCACGCCGCCAACCACCCGCTGACCAAGCACATGCAGGATGACGTCTGGCACGCGGATCCGGTGCAGGAAGTGGGCGGCAGGCCGGTCGGCTGGTTCCACGCATCGCCGGATTGCACGCACTTCAGCCAAGCCAAAGGCGGCCAGCCGCGCAGCCGCGCCACCCGCAGCCTGTCGTGGGTCGTCCTGAAGTGGGCCGGCATGCTGCACGCCACCGGCAACGCCCCGCGCATTCTGTCGCTGGAAAACGTCCGCGAAATCCTGAAGTGGGGACCGCTGGTCGCCAAGCGCGACAAAGCCACCGGCCGCTGCATGCGCCTGGACGGCAGCATCGCCGAACCCGGCGAGCGCACCCCCATCGACCAGCAATATCTGGTGCCAGACAAACGCCACGCCGGGCGCACATGGGGCCAGTTTGTGGCCGCGCTGCGCGTGCTGGGCTACACCGTGGAATGGCAGCAACTGATCGCCTGCGACTTCGGCGCCGGCACCAGCCGCAAACGACTAGTCCTGATCGCCCGCTGCGATGGCCAGCCCATCCGGTGGCCCGCGCCAACGCACGGAAACGCGCCCGGCCTGCGCCCCTTCGTGACCGCCGCGGAGTGCATCGACTTCAGCCAGCCATGTCCCTCGATTTTCACCCGCAAGAAACCACTGGCCGAAGCCACCCTGCGCCGCATCGCCAAGGGATTGAAGCGCCACGTGATCGATGCCGCCGAACCGTTCTTCCTGACCGAACACGCCAACAGCAGCAACGCCCGCACCTGGTCCGCACGCGAACCGCTGCGCACCCAATGCGCCAACGTGAAAGGCGGCCATTTCGCCATCGCCAGCGCGGCACTGGTGAAGTTTCGCGGCGATAGCATCGGCCACCCGGTGACAGACCCTGTGCCGACCATCACCAGTGGCGCAGGATCCAAGCGGCCAGCAGGGGCGGCGCATGCGCTGGGCGTGATGATGGCGTTCCTTGAGCAAGCCAACGGCGGTTTCTACGATGGCGACGGTAGTGCGGTCACCAGCCCCGTCCCGACAATCTGCGCACGTGGCAGCCACCAGCGGCTGGTCACCGCAGACGTCGCCGCGCTGAGTCCCGAACATGAGGCTGGCGCGCTGCGCGTGGCCGCCTTCCTGGTCAACTACTACGGCAACGGCACCGCGCTGAACATCACCGATGCCCTGCCCACCGTCACCACCCGCGACCGGCTGGCACTGGTGACCGTGCACGTGCACGGCGCGCCCTACGTCATCGTCGACATCGGCCTGCGCATGCTGCGCCGCGAAGAACTCTTCCGCGCCCAGGGATTTCCCGCCGACTACATCATCGACCGCACCGCAGACGGCCGCCCACTCACCATAAGTCGCAGCGTGCGCATGGTCGGCAACAGCGTCAGCCCACCACCACTCGCCGCGATCGCACGCGCCAACTGCGCACCGGCGGAAGTCCTGATGGCGGTGGCTGCATGAGCAACAGAAGAACCCCATCGCAACCCAAGCAAAACGTGATCACCAAGGCTGTGCGGGCGCTGAAAGATTCGGACCTTGCAAAGCTGATCGCCGATCTGCGATTCACCACCAAGCTGGAGCAATCCACGCTGGCAAAAGCAATCACGGAACAGCGCCGCCGCAAGCGCCAGGCCGCAAAGGAAGCGAAAGCATGACCGCAACAGACTCCCGCACGCTGTTCCTGCTACTGGCCGAATTCAACACCGGCCAGATCCCAGTCGAACGCTGCGCCCACCATTTCGGCATAAGCCCCAGCGAAGCCAAACGCGCCGCCGTGATCCAGAAGCTGCCCGTGCCGGCCTTCCGCATGGGGTCGCAGAAATCCCCCTGGCTAGTGCGGGCCGATGACCTTGCAAAACATATCGACGCGAAGCATGCGGCGGCGCTGAAAGATTGGGAACGGATGCGGGTTGCTTAACGGTTGAGTTGGGGCGCGACGCAGCGCGGGAGCAACTACCGAGCAATCCTCGGTAGTTGCAGGAAACGACCCGAAGCCCGGAAGCGGCGTCGGCACAAACGAATTGTTATATGGCGACACTTGGGAGAATGAAGTGGGTCAAGCAAAGTTGAGAGGCACCAAAGACGAGCGCATTGAGCAGGCTTGTGCAGTGGCAGCAGAACAGCGCCGCAAGGCCGAGATTGCCAAGGCCGAAAGCGATGAAGCCGAGCGCCAGCGCATTGCAGCTTTGCCGCCAGAGCAGCAGGCGCGAATCAGAAAGCGCACGCATGACCGGCACGCGGCAATGGCTATGTGGCTTGGCCTTGGCGCTGGGATGTTAAATACGCCGCGTCGCCGTTAATCGGTGTGGCGTCCATATAACGGGGAGTTATGTGCTACGGCCTCGACCTCTCAAGTAGCCGGTTAATCACTACTGCAATGCTTTCGCCACGCGCCTGCCACTGCTCTAGCTTCGCTGCCGCTTTGGGCGTTAGGAACAATGCCACCTGTTTTCCGCCTGCCTCTGCCCGCGCCTTGCGGCTGCGGGCTTGGCGGTCTGCCGCCTTTTCGGTTACATCCATCCGAAGAAACGAACGCCGTTCGTGGTCCAGAGCTGCGCCATTCCTTTGATCTCGGATTCGTCGCATTCGATCCAGTTCGCATCAGGTGCTGATTCGGCCTGGCAGATGACAACGTTGGTGCATTCGTAGTTGCGCTTGGTGAAGTTCTTGTTGCGGAAGGTTTTCATTTCGTTTCTCGCTTGGGTGGTTGACTGTGTAGCTATCTTATCGTGTGACTAGTCACACGTCAACTACCGTTCGTCGGGAAAGCAGCCGCAGCACATAACAAGTCATTCAAGCCGAAGCCCAATCGCTACGCGCTCGGTCTCGGCTTAATTCCGGCGTTAAGCCGGCCCGCCCGGCGCGAGTGAAATGACCCGAGACCGCGAAGCGGGCTCGGCTTGAACGAATAGTTATGCCGCACCAACACGAAGGAGAACGAACGTGGGCGATCAAAGAGAAGATCTATACGCCGCCGGGAAATGGCCGGCAAAGGCTGAGCCGGCATGGACAAACATTGAGACAGCCGAGGTTGAGTTTCTCAACAACCTTGCCGAAAAAGGTGGGCTTGCCGATCCGATTCCGGGGATGCTGCGACATTGCGCAAGACTCCTTGGCGCGAAGCTTAAAAATGAATCAGCACCAACAACTAAGGGAGCACCCAAAGTGACGACACTGCTGAGGCTTACAGGCGCTAGTGGTAGGACGATCATCTATTCGCTCGACAGCGAAATGTCCGAAAAAGACGCCCGCGATGAATACATGGATGAAACCGGCTTTGATGCTTTCGAGTCATCACAGAGGTTTACGTTCGACCAGTGCGAGATGCGCGAGCTTACCAACTGGGCTGACACTGGCGAGCCGTAGTGCGGCATAACGGTCTGAGTTCAGGCCGGGCCGGTAGCGCCGCCTGATTTACCCGAAACAATGACGCGGCCTCGCCTGCAACGAATTGTTATACGTTGGCGCTTGCGTGACGTGTCACACTAGGGTATAAAGGCAGTACGCCGCATGGTGCGGACGGGAGAACGAAATGCAGCAGCGCATGGTCAAGACGGTCACGGTCACCCTCACGATTGAAACCGAGTGCGATGACCTGGAGTTGATCGAACGGGCGATCTGTTCGGAGCTTTCAGGTCTGGAGTGTGATTACGACTGCGTGGAAGGCTTGCCGGATGGAACAGATGGCGAGCGCGAGGAATGCTACGTGCGGATCGCGGTCGCTGAAACTCCGACCAGCCGATTCGACGCTGGCACAAGTTCCGAGTACCAGCGATTTGCGAGCGGCAAGGAAACCACTGTGATCGGCAGCACGACTTTTGAGCACGGCTAAGACACAGGCCGAGCGCAAGCAGGCCGAGCGCGACAGACACAAAGAGGCTGGACGTGTGCCAGTCACGGTTCACGTTCAACCGCAGTGGCGAGAGGAAGTCCGTGCGCTGGAAGGAAAGCTGCAACGCCGCGAAAAGCGGAAGCCGCTTGCCGACGTATAACGGGGAGTTAAGCCGGCCCGCCCGGCAAGAATGAAATGATCCGAGACCGCGAAGCGGGCTCGGCTTGAACGATTAGTTATGCAGCGCGAACCGGGAGAATAAAGATGGAAATTGTTGACGAGCTGCTGATGGAAGCTGACATGGCGGAAAACCTTGGCGATCCTGCCGATGGCGCGTATCTCATGCGTGCTGTAGCTGAAATTAAAAAACTACGCTACTCACTGGCAGATGCGAACGACCTGTGCAGGAGTGCATTCCAAATCGCTGAGCGCGGTGGTGCTGAAACAGATTGGCCGAAGTTCAGGGCACAGCTAAGTGCGTCTCTTGCGAGACAGCACGATGTTATGTACCGAGCGTCTGCATAACATGGAACATTAAGCCGGCCAGCAACCCCGGACAATAAAACAACGCGAAGCTGAGATGCTGGCTCGGCTTGAACGATTAGTTAGAGGGCGCAGCGATGGAACGGGAAATCATGATGGCAGCGAAGCTCTACAAGTGCCGCGATAGCGCCAGATTCATCCTTGGCGAGCGCTACGCCGCAAAGATGGCCGACTACGGCAAGGCAATTTCCGAAGTCGCGGCCAGACTCAAATGCAACGAAATCTCCGCAGCAACAAAGATGGCGGGTGGCACCGACGACGGCATGTTGCAAATGCTGATTTTTGCAGCCGCCGTGGAATTGGCCGAGCCCTCTAACGGGGAGTTAAGCCGGCCCGCCCGGCTGAATGAAATGACCCGAGACCGCGAAGCGGGCTCGGCTTGAACGAATAGTTATGTGGCGTGAGCGTTTCACTGGGAGACAATCATGAGCGAATGGAACAGAGACCCTCCAACAGAACCCGGCTACTACTGGCTGCGGTATGTGGACTCAAGTGGTGCGCCGAAAGAGCCAGACATCATGTGGATGGTAGAGCGAGGCCGCGCGTTTGAGTTCGGCGGGGAACACGAGTGGGTGCCGGGAATTGGCCACTTCGAGTACGGGCCGAGAATTGAGCCGCCAAAAGACATCTAACAGAGCGTCCGCATAACGGGGAGTTAAGCCGGCCCGCCCGGCGCGAGTGAAATGACCCGAGACCGCGAAGCGGGCTCGGCTTGAACGATTAGTTAGGCGGCGACGCCACAGGAGAATGAAATGCTTGTTTCATCATGCGCAGACAAGGAAAAGTGCACGCCAGAAGGTCCAGGCGTTGGTGATCTTGGCGGTAAGCCCCTTCGGCGCCAGCGAGGGATGATCTATTGGTATAGGTGGGGCCGCCACTCGCTTGATATCCGGGTGCTGCGGAATCTTGTGGGCTTGCCAGAAGATCACGACGCGGATAGATACTTCAATCCCGGCAATCCCTATTACGCCCGCGAATCTGATGCGTTCGCCGCTATTGTTTCGGACGTGCGGAAGGCGCTGGGAGACAGTGAGTTCAAGGCCATTGTTAAAGAACATGACGCTGCGCTGCGCGCTGCCTAACGGTGGAATTAAGCCGACCCGCTGACGCAAATAGGTTTACCCCGAACCCTGACGCGGGTTCGGCTTGAATGAATAGTTAGCCGTCCCGCCCCGTAGCAATGACACTCACAACAAGGATCACAGAAATGACCGATCAAGCAATGGAAGCCTCACACACCAACAGCATGAACCTGCGATTCATAGAGCGATCCGTTCCATCACCTGAACATGGCGAAGGCATCTCTCGCAAGGTTCGCATCTTGCAGCAGATGATGGTTCCGAAAGACTGGAACAAGCACGATATTTTCTGGCAGGACGTTGCATGTGTTGGCGATGAACCGCAGCGTGACGGCTAACGGCTGAGTTCAAACGAACCGCAGCCAGATGCTTCAAATAGCCGGAACCGTGACGCGGTTTCGTTTGCAACGAATTGTTATGCAACAGCCAACCGGGAAAAGTGAATGAAAGTCCATCAAGTAGTGTTGACAATAATCGACTTTGACGACATTGGACCAGAGGCAATTTGCGAGACGCTGGCAGATGCCAGTTACCCTAATGATTGCATTCGCCCAAGCATTCGATCACTCAAGAGTGCAGACATTGGCGTGTGGGATGACGACCATCCACTGAACCGAAGCGACACCAGTAAGCGCGAACTAGAACGTCTGTTTGGTGTTGCATAACGTCTGAGTTCAGGCCGGGCCGGTTGCGCCGCCTGATTCACCCATGCAATGACCCGGCCTCGCCTGCAACGAATTGTTATGCGGCGTGGGCTGGAAAATAGGAGCTTTGAGATGAAGGCATCACCGACAACAATAGATTTTGAGGCCGCTATCCCGAGGAAGGAAAAAGGCTTTGACTACAGGGATGCAGCAGCAGACCTAGACAACGGGTACTTGCTTGAGCTTGCTATGCAGCTACGGTCAAGAGCCTGCATGTGGAACGTGTCTAAGGAAGTGTTTGACCGGGCGAAAGAACTTGAGGCTGAGTGCTTGCGCCGCATGAGCGGATTTAACAGAGCGTCCGCATAACGGTTGAGTTAACTGGTGCCGCCCCGTGCGGCTTGATTTACCGGGAGCCTAGAAGCGGCATCCGGTTCAACGAATTGTTATGTGATGGCCCAACCGGAGGCGACATGGAAACAGTGTCCATAGCGAAGATTTACCAGAACACAGTTTGGGTTGAGACAGACATAACTGGCGATGCCCACGTAATGCTGCAATGCGAAGCGCCCGGCAGCGATGCGGCGTGCCTTGCGACAGTTCGCTATCACTACCCGTTCATGGATAACTCAACCCGGAACAGGGTTGCCACTGAGATTGCCAAGATGCTTGGCGCTTCTGATCCTGTTGAAGTGAAGTTCCGAGACATCACATAACAAGAATTCCACGACACCCGTGTCGCATAACTAAAAACAACGGACCAGGTAGAGCGATGACCACTGCCAACCCCACCACTCTCCGCGAAGCATTCACCAACCGCATCAGGGCGAAGCACTACGCCCGCAGCACCGAACAGTGCTACTGGCAGTGGATCCGTCAATTCTGCCACCACCACGCAGGTACGCATCCTCGCGACCTGCACGCCGCCGACATCGAAGCATTCCTCACCCACCTGGCAACAGCCAGAAACGTGAGTGCAAGCACACAGAATCAAGCACTGGCAGCGGTGCTGTTTCTTTACCGCGATGTCTACGGGCGGCAGGTGCCGTGGATGGAAAACATCACCAGAGCCAAGCGGCCAAAGCGGCTACCGCTGGTACTCGGCGTGTCCGACACCCAAGCACTGCTGGCGCACTGCACCGGAACGCCAGGGCTGATCATCCGTCTGCTTTACGGTAGCGGCATGCGCGTGAACGAAGGGCTTAGCCTGCGCATGGGCGACATCGACATCGATCGCGGCACCATCATGGTTCGCCAAGGCAAAGGCGGAAAGGACCGCACCACCTGCCTGCCACAGCGCATCGCACCCGCGCTGCGTGAGCACATGGCCGAACGCGAACGGCGCCACGCCGTGGATATCGCCAAGGGGATGGCCGACGTCGAATTGCCAGACGCAATCGGCAGGAAGTACCCGACAGCGTGCAAGGAACTCGCGTGGCAGTGGATATTTCCCACCAGCAACTACCAGACCTGCCACCGCACTGGCGCATATCGGCGGCATCACATCGATGCACGCACCATCCAGCGCACCATCAAGGATGCAGCCCGCGCCGCTGGTATCACTCAAGCAGTACACCCGCACACGCTCCGGCATTGCTTCGCCACCCACATGCTGGAAGCCGGCACAGACATCCGAACGCTGCAGGAATTGCTCGGACACCGCGACGTCACCACCACCCAGATTTACACCCACGTGATGAAGCGGCCAGGCGTTGGCGCCATCAGTCCGCTGGACAGAATGCAGCTGAACTGAGATGGCCGTAGCTACGTGAGTGCAACGCGCGGCGGCGGCGGCCACGTAAGTGCGTGAAGGATAAAGCTGTTTATTCTTTGTCGGGCCAGTCCATCATCGGGGCAACTGACAGGCGCAGGGTGGTGGAATCGATCAATGTCATCCGCGCATTCTAGAAGAGCGAGTGCCCTTGGCGAAAAAAGCAGCCGACAAGGATTGCAAAAATCGCAATGATCCGGATTGGCCACGCGTACGTCGTAGCGTTCACGCTCGCACTGGTGATCGCACTGCACGCACAGATGTATCTCTGCGACGGCGTCCTGCGTGGCTTCATCGCATAGTCCGCAGGGCAGTCCAGGCACATGCCCAACGCGCCAGAAGCCCGCCACCTTACAGCTTGAACATAGCGATGCGAGGCGCTGACCAAGGTCGATCGCCTCGCTGCGAATGACGTGCCTGAGTGTTGGATTGGGGTCCGCGCACAAGTCGCGCGCTGCTAGAGATCCAGAGTCATGCAGGTTCCCAGCACATACTGCCGATATAGCGCTGCAATGGCGTGCCTTCATCTCCCATGGCGAACAGGTGCAGCCAGCCATTGTCCGCTAGCTGTCGGACGGACGCATGCTTGGCAATGACCGCGCTAATCGCGGCAAGCGGGGCGTGAATCACCACCGACAACCGCATCGGCTCATGGATCAAGCGCTCGCCGTCATGCAGCGACTGCCACGGCAGGCCACTGCGCAGGTCGCCGCCGTTGCCTTCCAGCACGCCCAGTGTGCCGACCACGTTGTGCAGGACTTTATTGCCACATCCGAATACGCGGTTGTCGACGGTCGATCCGTAATACTGGAGGTTGATCCAGCTGGCGACTACCATCGGTGCGGTCATGATCAGCTCCAAGACGCCGAAGTCGTCGTCTTGCCGCCAGTCGTAGGTGTGCATGAATGCGCGACCTTTAAGATCCAATGCGGCCGTGCGCCCGCGCGGCGCTGCAATGAAAGCAGCGCATCCGGCCAAGCCCCATTCGGGGCGAACCTGACTCCAATCGCGGGTGCGTGCCAGAATCTGTGCCTCAAGTGGTTTGCCGGAATCAACACGCAGCAGTGCAGCGCGTTCCCTCCGCGCCGCAGCGCCTGCATGTGCCAGCCATTGCTGCGCTTTCTGGATATCGGTGGCGTGAGTTGCAGGCAGCAACGCTTGGTCGAACAAGGTGACCACGTCGGTAGTCGTGTCATGTAGACACCCTATGAAGACCGTGTCCGCAGGAATGATGATGTCGCGTAGAACAAGCGCCTCCCTCACCTCGGTGTCGTTCAGGATCGCTGCCGCGACGCGCGCGTTGGCATCTCCGGGGCGACCGCCGCAGGCACCGCAATCCAGGCCACTGGCATGCGGGTTGTTGACGGTGGTAGCGCCATGTCCGACCAGCAGCACCAGACGTGCGAAACCCTTTCGAAGTGACATGCCGCGCAGGATCCCTTCCGCCAGCGCGATCCGGTCCTCGAGCTGCACGCCGGTCGCTGCTCCGTGGACATGGCATGGTGCGATATCCGGTGCCAGCCGCAGCCGGATCGCAGGGTCGACGCTGTCGGTGGCCGGATGTGGAACCGCACGGCTCAACCCCAGCGAATCGCTGGCCAATTTCAGGGCATAGGTCCAGCCCATGGTTTCGACGAAGGCAAACGATGCCACCGCCGCGGTACGAAACGCACGCCATGCAGTAGCGACCTTGCGCCGCACGAGACGCAGTCGAAGGATGCCGGCCTGCGCATCGTCCGGCGCGCCCTGTACGGTTTCACGGATCGTGAAACGCGGCGCCAGCAGCACCGGGCACTGTGCACTGCCTTGTCGCTGGCCAAGCGGCACATGATCCATCGCGACACCAAAGAATCCGGCAAACCCAATCGTTTCGATGCCGGTTCCCGCTGACTCAAATGCGCGCCGGAACACTTCGGAACGCACATCAATGCAGAAGGCAGCCTGCACGGAGGCTCGCGGCTGCGCCGCCGGCTGAACCGCTGGTACAGGTGCGTCGAATGCACCGATCAGTTTCCTTTGCCAAGCGATTTCATATGCATCCTGCAGGACCGCGTCGACCGCATTAGTCGCATCGATGCCTGCTGGACTGGCGGCAAGCTCCGAGAGTGCCGTGGCCCATGCCCGGGCCACGGCCGTATTACCAGCGAGCACTTCATGCAAGGCCACATCCCACGCCAGTCGCACCGCGAGCAGTTCTACAACGCTGCGATCATTGCCACCCTTCAGAGCGCATTGCCAGGTCTGGTAACGCGCATACCCGGCCCATCCCGACACACTCATCAGCAATAGATGGAAGTAGGACTCCAGCACATCTGCCGACAGGCCGAGCCGACGCGTGCCCTCCGCGATCATGGCTTCGGCATCGTCCGGCAGTGAATTGATGATGTGACAAAATCCCGCCAACCCCATGACCTGCGGCGTGCGGTCGACGCATGCCTCTTCACGCCATGACGCGTACGCGGGAAATTCGCGCGTTGCCGATTTCCAAGCGGCTTGGCCTTCGTCGTAATACGAACCGGCCCACGTCGAAATTCGTTCAACTACAAAATATTTCCAATCATGACCAGTTACTTTGCTGGCCACGTCTGCGAATGATTCGATTGCCTCCAAGCGTATGGGTTCGCCGCGTACGAGTAACTGCTTCAATGCTGCAACGTCCTGCGGGCCGCTATGCGATGCCGGCATTCGTTTCATGGCTGCTGCTAAGTCAGCATCGGTGATGCGACCACTCTCCAGCGCCTGTGAATAGAAGCTGCGCGGCATGGTCATGCGCGCCGACGCGGAGCGCTGCATCAGTTGGCTGGTTTTGACGAAAGACGTATCGACGAAACCAAGAGACGGATTGACCGCCACGAAGTCCCGAAGCGGCCAAAGCGGTGCGATTCGACTTGCTGCACGCTCGGATGCCTCGCGTATGCGATGCATTGCGCTGATCGCGACGGACTCCCACACCTCCACCACTTCGTCTACGCCAAGTCGTTCCGGTGCGTTCATGCCGCTTGCTCCTTTGCAGATGTGTTGCGGGGCATATGGCCATGCTTGCGCCGCAAAGCCCCTACCAAGCGGTCAAACCATGCGTTAACGTAAAGACCATTCGCCAGATGCACGCGCGCTGCGCGCCAGTGCGAATTGGCGATTCGCGCCGGTGCCAACAATTGCAGCAGCGCGACGATCGCGAAAGACAACACCGCGAGTCCCATGATCGCCAGTCCGACAGGACTGGAGACTGGTATTACGGGCAAGCTGGGTTGCGTCCACCAGACCACGAAATGCTGCAGCAGGAAGTAGGCAGCAATTGCAAACCCAGCAGCCGCCAACGTGCGAATCAAGACGCGCAAAGTGATATGCGACGTTTGCGGGTACGCTGCATCCACCGCAGGAATACTGGACAAGGTCGCCATGTTGTTGGCACGTGCCGCCTGCGGAACGGATTGGGCAATGAACAACGCCACACCAAGCACTAGGATCGCGCCCAAGGTGAAAGAGGCGGGTGAAAGTGTGGGGTCCGCATCCGCCGCTGATGCCAGCGCGAAATTCATCGCAACATAAAGCGCGAGCGCAAGCCCAATGCTGGCCACGCCCGCAAAGAGTTTGGACGTGCCTTGCTCACGCGGCGCTGCCGCGCTGCGCTGAAGCTCCACCACGCTGCCGGACGACAGGAACGCATGCGCCTTGTACAGAGAATGCGCCACGATATGCAGCAGGGCGATGGAAAACGCGCCGAAACCGCACTGCAGCAGCATGAAACCCATTTGCGAGACGGTGGACCAGGCCAGGGACCCCTTGATACTGGGCTGGGTCAGCATGACCACGCCCCCGAACAATGCAGTGAACCCGCCGATTACAGCGAGCACGTGCAGCGACGGTGCCGACAGCAACATCACGTCGGCGAACCGGATCACCAGAAAGCCACCTGCGTTGATGATGCCCGCATGCAGCAACGCCGACACCGGCGTCGGCGTTTCCATCACTTCGGGAAGCCACCCATGGGTCGGGAACTGCGCAGACTTCAGCAGGGCCGCGCAGGCCAGCAGCAAGGCAGAAAACTGCAGGGCTACTGGCACGGCAGCCGCATAGAGTTCGCGGGAACGCTGCAAAATGGTGGCAATGTCACTGCTTCCGAACGCGGACGCAAGCAGCGCGCATGCACCCAGAAGGCAAGCATCGCCAAGCCGTGCAGTGATGAATTTTTTGCGCGCCGCCAGCACCGCTGCAGGTCGCTCGCGATAGAACACGAGTAGCCGATGCAAGGACAGGCTGGTCGCGATCCAGGCGCCCGCCAACTGGAACAGGTTGCCGGCTAGGACTAGCAGCAGCACAGCAGAAATCGTGAGGCACAGGCCACCCACAAACGCCCCCTGTCGTGCATCGCCATCCAGATAATTACGGCTGTACTGAACAACGATCGCGCCTACGAACGCGACCAGCAGGAACATCGTGCAGCTGACCGGATCCAACCTGATCGACAGACCAAGCCCTCCGAGTCCGAGAAGCGGACTGGTCACGGGACCCTGCCATGTCACCCAGGCCGTTGCGGCGATGGCAAGAAGCAACGCTGCCAATGTGGCGATGCGGCCACTCAGCAAGATGCCAGCGGGCCGCATACCGGGACGGGATCTCGCGAACAAGGCGACGCACAGCAGCAGGCCAGGCGCGACAAGGATCAGTACAGCGAAAGATGGGGGCATTGCGGGCTCCAGGACAGCATGGAAGTCCCGGCACGCTACGCGAGCAATATCATTCTATAAAATTCATTATTCGCAATGAATCGTTATTAAAAATAGAATGAACGCATGGCAGGCTTGAATTACAACCACTTGCGCTACTTCTGGGCTGTCGCGCGCGACGGTAACCTCACGCGCACGGCGCACCGACTGCATGTCTCGCAGTCCGCGCTGTCCATCCAGATCCGCAAACTGGAAGGACAGATCGGCCACGTGCTGTTCGAACGCAGCGGCAAGCAGTTGCTGCTGACCGAGGCAGGTCGCATTGCGCTGGAACATGCCGACGTGATCTTCGCCAGTGGCGCCGAACTACTTGGCACGCTCCAGGAGCAAACCGACAAGCGTCGACTGCCCCTGCGGGTAGGCGCGCTGGCCACGCTGTCGCGCAATTTCCAGATCAGCTTCTTGCGCCCACTGCTGGGCCGCGAAGATGTTGAAATCATCATTCGCTCGGGTGCTACTGGCGATTTGCTGCAGGGGCTAGAAGCGCACCGGCTGGATGTCGTGCTTGTGAACGCACCGCCTGCGCGCGACGCCGCCACCCACTGGATTTCGCACCCGATTGCTGAGCAACCAGTGAGTCTGGTGGGAACGCCGACGCGGATCGGACAAGGTGCGACGCTCGAAAAATTGCTGGCGCGCGAACCCCTGATCCTGCCAACCCTCCAAAGCGGTATCCGGATCGGCTTCGATGCCTTGGTAGATCGCCTTGGCATCCGCCCTCGCATTGCTGCCGAGGTAGATGACATGGCGATGATGCGTCTGCTTGCACGCGAAGATATTGGCTTGGCTGTCGTCCCTGCCATCGTGGTCAAGGACGAACTGACAAGCGGCATGCTGGTACAGGTGGATGCATTGCCGCAACTGAGCGAAACGTTTTATGCCGTGACGCTGGCGAGGCGCTTTCCCAATCCGCTTCTGCGAGAGGTGATTGGCACCACGACTAATGGCAAGCCAGCGCTCGCACTCACGCAATGATGGGCTCGCAATCTCCAACGCAGAGTTAAAGAACGACGCGGGATTCATCACAACACCTTGATCTGACTCGCGCAATATTTTCGGCCCCCGCCCATAAATCTGGAGACGGCCATGGCACGAGACATCCTGACCACACTCAAAGCCGAGCATGATGACCTGCGTTCGTTGTTCGACAAGATGAATGAGACGACCGAACGTGCTGAAAAGGGACGCACTGAATTGCTTCAAAAGATTGAAGCAGGGTTGTTGCCACACGCGACCTGGGAAGAAGAAGTTTTCTACCCGGCGTTCAAGGCTAGGACTGACAGGGATGGCTTGCAGGCACACGCCGAAGCGATCCAGGAGCATCGCGCCGTCGAGCTGCGCATCCTGCCCGACTTGAAGGCAGCTTCGCCTACGACGACGGAATTCGCGGGTCGCGCGAAGGTGCTCGGCGAGTTCGTGGATCACCATGCCGGCGAAGAAGAGTCGGTCATGTTCAAGATGGCGAGGAAGCTGTTCAGTGCAGAAGAGCGCGCCGACATGGACGCGCAGTACGAGAGCTGGAAAAAATCGCCTGCCGCAAGCGCAGCGATCGAGAAAGCCCTGAAAAACGCAGCTGCGGCCTCGAAAACCAATCCTCCCCCTGCTTAAGAAGAATGCTTCGTGACGCTTGGCGGCTATATAGTTCGTAAGCACAGGGGCAAGTGATGCCGGGCGCGTGGCGGCGCTGTAGCAGCACATGGAGTTCCCCTTGCACGCCAGCGATTTTCAGTGCGACGGAATGTTCAGTTGGATCGATCGCCAGGAAGCGCGTGCGGTCGCCATGGATTAACGCATTGGCATGCACCAGCTTGCTGTAAGCCGCGCTGGCTGAGCCAGCAGCCGATGGAACACATGGCAGTGGGAATCAGTCCAGGCGACCGATAACGCTATGGATGCTGCACTCAGCGATGTATCTTCGACGACGCAGGTACGGCCAATCCGGCTGCGACGATTCCCGGAACTTCCCGGGCTTTTTCGTGATGGATTGCTCACCATCGACCACGCGTCTCGATAACTCTGCCGCAGCATTCAGCCAGCCTCTGATGCAAGTTGGCTTGCTGTTCAATCGTCACCTCAGGGAGCTTTTGTCCTCGCTGAGTCCAGCATGACTTCGACTTCGTGCAAACCGTGGTCATCGACCAATGGAATGGTAAGACCCGGCTGAAATTCGCCATCGATGCTGAGGCTGTCGCCCGCACCTGCCGTGGCTGACTGGCGTACACGGATGCTGTAGACGGTGTCCTTGAAACGGTAGCGGACACGGTATTCCAGCCAGTCCGCGGGGATGCAAGGCACGACACGAAGATTGCGGCCTTCCAGCTGCATGCCCAGCAGTGATTCCACGACCAGGCGATACATCCAGCCGGCCGAGCCCGTGTACCAGGTCCATCCGCCGCGACCGGTATGCGGAACCACGGCGTACACGTCGGCAGCCATCACGTAGGGCTCGACCTTATAGGTAGCGATCTGATCCGGGGTCGTGCCGTGGCGGGTCGGATCAATCAGGCGCAGAAGCTCCCATGCGCGCTCGCGATCGCCGAGCTTGGCGAAGGCCATCGTCGCCCAGATTGCGGCATGCGTGTATTGGCCGCCATTTTCGCGAACACCCGGCACGTAGCCACGGATGTAACCCGGATCCTGCGGGGTCTTGTCGAATGGCGGATCCAGCAATTGCACCAATCCGGCATCGCGCCGCACCAGATGCTGGTCCAGCGAGTCCATGGCTTGCCGCGCGCGCGCCGGCGCGCCTGCACCCGACAACACCGACCAGCTCTGCGCAATTGAATCGATCCGGCATTCGTCGCTCTCGGTGGAACCCAATGGCGCGCCATTGTCGAACCAGGCGCGCCGATACCAGGCGCCGTCCCACGCATGAAGGTCTAGGTTCGCGCGTAACTGGCTGGCGGCCTGTTCGTAGCGCTCTGCAACCAGCAGGTCGCGACGTTCCTGGGCGATGCCACCGAAACGCGTCAATGTGTCGAACAGGAAGAATCCCAACCAGACGCTTTCGCCTTTTTCGCCATCGCCGACACGGTTCATGCCGTCGTTCCAGTCGCCGGTACGCATCAGCGGCAAGCCTCGCTCGCCCAGCAGGCCCAAGGCGCGATCCAACGCGCGAACACAGTGCTGGTAAAGCGGTTCGCGCAGCCCGGATTGGGTGGGCATGTCGTAATAGGATTCCTCGTCGGGGCTAACCAGACGGCCTTCGATGTAGCCAACCGATTCCTGCAGCACCGTCTCGTCGGCGGTCGCTTCGATGTAACGACAGGTCACATGCGGCAACCACAGGTAGTCGTCGGAACAACGCGTGCGCACCCCGCGCTCCAGCGGCGGATGCCACCAATGCTGCACGTCGCCTTCCGGGAACTGGTGCGCGGCGCACAGCAGCAGGTGCTTCCTGGCCAATTCTGGCTGTGCATGCAGCATCGCCATGCTGTCTTGCAACTGGTCGCGGAAACCCACGGCGCCGCCGGACTGGTAGAAACCGCTGCGGGCGAAAAAGCGACAACCAATGGTCTGGTACAGCAGCCAGCCGTTGGCCAGCGCATTGATGCCGGCGTCCGGCGTTTCCACCTGCACCGCGCCAAGGATGCGCATCCAGTGGACCCGCACTGCGTCCAGTGCATCATGCGCGGCATCACTGCCGACAACGCGACGCGCAAGCGTGCGCGCGGCCTCGTGGTCACGGCCCATGCCCAAGCGGAACACGATCTCGCTGGACTGACCCGGCTCCAGGTTCAACGGCTGCATGATCGCCGCGCACGCGTCCATGCCAACTCCGAGCCGGTCAGAGAGACGCTCACGCAGCAACCCGTCAGGCACGCGCGGATTACCGTTTGCACCCAGGAACTCGGCGCGGTCGGTGGTGAAGCTGCGTTGCGCCGGATCGCCATCCGTGGAATCGACATCGAAGAATGCCATGCGCCCGGAGAACTCGGTGTTGTAAGGATTGCGCGCCGTCAGCGCGCCGTCTTCGCCATCGCGTTCGCTGACGATGTGCATCCGTGTATTGGCATGCAGGTCGCCCAGGATCCATTCCACGTACCCGGTTGCCGACAACCTGCGACGGCGCGCACCAACATTGCGCAGCTTCAGCACGCTGTATTTCACCGCGTCGGTTGCTGATACGAAGACCCAAAGTTCGCTGGCGATGCCGTGCTCGACATGCTCGTAAACGCTGTAACCAAATCCGTGCCGGGTGCGGTAAGTTCCTTGCCCGCGACACGGCAGGGCCTGCGGCGACCACACCCGGCCATCGTCCTCGTCCCGCAGGTAAAACGCTTCCCCGCACGCGTCGGTCACCGGGTCATCGTGCCAGGGCGTCAACCGGAACTCGTGCGCATTCTCGCCCCAGGTGTAACCGGCCGAACTTTCACTGACCACGCAGCCAAAGCCGGGGTTGGCCAATACGTTTGCCCAAGGTGCTGGAGTCGTTTGCCCCGGCGCGAGATCGATGACGTATTCGCGGCCGTCGGCCGAAAAGCCGCCCAAACCATTGCCGTTCTCGACCGGCCCGACCACCGGATCAAACGGCCATGGATCAATGACTGCAGGATCATTACTGGTTTGCAAGGCCGGCAACGCGCGTGGTCCCTGATCATCGTTTCCGTCAGACGGAATCAATTCGTGCTGGACCGGACTGGCAGTGAGTAGCGGCATGCCGGGTCCAGGCTTGAGCGGGCGCCGTACCTGGTCCGCCAGCTTACCCAGCGCATCGCTGACGATGATGCGCGACACCGATAGCAGCAGGACGCGCTCTTCGTGCGGGAACTGATTCGCTGCACGCACGAAGATGCCGCCCGGACGATCAACCGCGTGCCCCTCCGCACTTGCCGAAATCAGTCCCATGATCTGGTCCTGCAATTCCTGCCGGTAACCGCCTTGGTCCTCGTTGAGAATCACCAGATCCACGGTGAGGCCCTTCAGGCGCCAATAGGCATGTGCTTGCACCATCTGCCGGACCAGTTCGATATTGGCCGCGTCGGCAATCTGCACCAGCACGATCGGGTGATCGCCCGAGATTGCGTGGCCCCAAAGTCCTGACTGGCCACGCCGGTTCTGCAGCAGGATTGTTGGCTCCGCACGCAGCGCCTGATGCGCATAAATCACCATGCCGGCCATGCGCTCGTACACCTGGGCATCGGACTGCGACGCATTGATCTGGCGCCGTACGACCTGACTGTGCGTCCACGCGAGGTCGAACACGCGGTCGGCCAGGTGACGGTCCCGGTATTTATCGATCAGCCCGCTGCAGTCCTCGCGGCTGGCGGATACGCCCGTCACCATGTCGACAGTCGCGGTCTGGTCAGGCGCAAGCGTGATGCGACAGCGGATGGCGATCACCGGGTCCAGCACAGACCCTTGGCTGCCGGACAGCGACTCGTCGCCCGTCAGCGCCTGCGGCCGGCGAAGGTCGTTGGTACGACCCACGAAGCGCGAGCGATCGGTTTCGTACGACACCGCATCGACACCGGCATCGTGGACCTGCATCAGATGGAACATGCTCGGTGGGGTCTCATGCAGTGCGCGCGGACGCCGGCTACAGACGATTGCGCGGCGGTCCGGTAGCAGCTCGGTCTGCACGAACAAATTGCTGAACGCCGGGTGCAATTCATCCGCGATGCCGGGGGCCAACACGACTTCGGCGTAGGTTGTGATCTCGATGGTGCGTGGTTTTCGCGACAGGTTTTTTACCTTCAAACGCCGCAGCTCGATGTCATCTTCGGGTGACACCGCGATTTCCAGATGGGTTTCGAAGCCATGCATGCGCCCGCGAAATTCGGCTTTTGCATCGGAAAAAATTGCTTCGTAGTTCTCAACTGGAACCGCTGCTGGCTGGAATGCCGCTGACCAGAATTCACCGCTGTCAACATCACGCAGGTAGCAGAAATTGCCCCAGTGATCGCGGGTTCCGTCCTCGCGCCAGCGGGTGACGGCCAGCCCGCCACTGCGGCTGTAGCCGCCACCGGCGTTGCTCACCATGACGTGGTAGCGCCCGTTGGACAGCATCTGCACTGCAGGCGGCGTCGCGGCTGGTGTAGTGAAGACCCGCAGCCTTGTTTCGTCGACGCGGGTGCTGCTGCCGGTGTCGGCGGCTTCGGCACTATGGGGATGGAACGCCCCGGTACGCGGGATACGTTCTTGCAGCAAAAGCAGCGTCGCCTGGAATTCCGGATCAGCACTGAAGCGCCGCTGCATGGGCTGGCCACGCAGCAGGTAATCCAGCGACAGCAGTCCCATGCCTTGGTGGTGCGCCATGTAAGAACGGACCACGGCGTGGTCCTGTCCACGCGGCAGCCGCTGCGGCGTGTAGTCGATGGCTTCATACAAGCCGTGGTGGCCACCAAATCCCGCCTGGCTGAGCCGTTGCAAGTTGGCGCAGGCCGCTTCGGGCGCCACCATCAGTGCCATCATGCTGGCATAGGGCGCGATCACCAGGTCTTCTGCCAAACCACGACGCAGGCCCAGTCCTGGCACGCCGAACGCACGGTATTGGTAGTTCATCCCGGCATCGACGATGTTGTAGCCGGACTCGGAAATGCCCCAAGGCACCCGGCGTTGCCGGCCGTATTCGATCTGCCGCTGCACGGCAGCCTTGCCGGTCTGGTCCAGCAACGTGCCTTCGTACGTCGGCATGACCAGTTGCGGCATCAGGTATTCGAACATCGAGCCGCTCCACGACAACAGCCCGGGATCGCCATCGACCTCGGTGAGCAGCCGGCCGAGCGAGAACCAGCTCTCCTGCGGGAGTTGGTTCTGGGCGATCGCGACGAAGTTCGCTAGCCGCGCCTCAGATGCCAACAGGTCGTAGTAGCCGCTATCACGGCGATGCTCGCTAACGTTGTAGCCGATGCTCAACAGATGCCGACTGCGGTCGTAGAGGAAGACGAAATCCATCTGCGCGCATTGGCCTGCGATATGCGCGAGCCGCTCAAGCTCAAGGATCCGTGTCTGTGCGGTCACGATGCCGACTTCACTTGGCGCCTGAGCGTTTCCAGGTTGCAGATGCGACGCATGGGCAGATGCGAGTTCTCGCAAGGTTGGAATAGCTTGCTGTTGCGGCGCGTTTGCCGGTGGTGCGCTTTCGCCAGCATCCGGTCGTGACCACGGCACAAGCAGCTGCAGCTCCTGCTGTAACGACAGACATTGCCGCTGCAGCGCATCCGCCCAGTCCGGGGCTTCTGCTACCTGTCGGAGAGCTGCCTGATCGATTCGGGTTGCGTCCGCGAGCAGGGAATCCACCACTATCCACGCGGTAGCGAGATTTCTTGGTGGCGCACCGAGAACCGCGCCCAGCCGCTCTCCGAAATCGGCAAGCAACGGCAAGCACGGCGTGTCCTGCAGGGTCTCGCGCAGGACCCCGAAGGTATCTGCCAAGCCTTCCCATGTTGACGCTGACAGCACGGGCGCATCGATCAACGCCAGCAGTCCTTGACGCAACGTCACCAGGTGACCGGCCAGGTTGCCGCTGTCCACGGTGGACACATAAAGCGGGGGCAGCGGTTGCAGCGTTTGGGTGTCATACCAGTTGTAGAAATGTCCGCGGTGGCGCGGCAGCGACTCCAGGGTAGCCAGCGCCGGCGCGGTGCGTTCAATCACGCCATCAACTTGCAGGTAACCGAAGTCGTAAGCAGACAGGTTGGCGAGCAGCGACAAACCGATATTGGTTGGCGAGGTGCGGTGCGCCACTTGCAACGCGGGATGTTCCTGGACGTTGTCCGGCGGCAGCCAATGGTCGGCCGCTGTCACCCAGGTCTCGAAGAAGCTCCACGTACGCCGCGCCAGTCCGCCAAGGAAGTGCCGCTGCTGTTGCGACAGCGCAGCTGGCTTGTGCTGGCGTGGCAACCCCAGCCACCACATGATCGCCGGCGACAGCAGCCACAACAACAGGATTGGGCCGGCTACAGGTAATCCCGATGGGTGGAATTGAAGCAATGCCAAGCCGGTAGCGATGGCCGCGACCGGCGCGCTCCACATCAACCGGAAACTGGCGCCAAAGCTGTCATCGAGGCCGCGCTCCACTTCACTGGACGGACTCCATTGCAGCAGGTGGCGCTTGGAAACCAGCAACCGCCACAGCGTCCGCAAGATCGCGTCCAGGCTGAAGAATGCTTCGAATGGCAGGCATGCCAAGGTCAGCGGCATCTGCGCGTAGTTGCGTACCACTGCGGCGCCTGCGTGCCTGAAATGCGCGCCGAACGGCATGTCGACCGGCCTGGCGACAATGTCGCGTAGCGATGCCACTGTAGGCGGCACCAACAGGATCGACAACACCCATAGCGTCCAATTGCCAGCCCTTGGGGCAAGCAGCCAGCCCATCAGCAACAAACCGACCATTGCCGCCGGCACCAGACTGCGTCGCAGGTTGTCCAGCAGCTTGCCCTGCGACAGCATCGACAGGGGGTTTTTCTCATGGCCGCCATCGGCGCGCGGCGTAGACGGCAGCAGGTATGGCATGAGCTGCCAGTCACCACGAATCCATCGCTGGCGGCGCTTGACGTCAGCGGCATAGCGCGAGGGATAGCCCTCATAGAGTTGGACATCACTGACCAGGCCGGCGCGCGCGTAGCAGCCTTCCAGCAGGTCATGGCTCAGGATGCGGTTGTCCGGGAAGCGGCCAGCCAACGCCTGTTCGAAGGCATCAACGTCGTAGATGCCCTTGCCGACGAACGAGCCCTCATCAAACAGGTCCTGGTAAACATCCGATACCGCGCGGGTGTACGGGTCGATCCCCGGCTCGCTGCCATACAGCCGCGTGTAGCGGGAGCTTCGCTTGCCGCTCATGCTGATGCCCACCCGCGGCTGCAGGATTGTGTAACCACCCGTCACCCGGCCACGTTCGGAATCGAAGCGCGCCCAATTGAGCGGATGCGCAAGCGTTCCCACCAATTCCCGTGCGGTGCCGCGCGGCAGGCTGGTGTCGGTATCCAGGGTGATGACGTAGCGAATATTGCCCAAGGCGTCCGGGTTGCCGGCGATGCGCAGGAACGGTGTGGCGCCTGGCGCACTGCGAAGGAAATGATTTAACGCAGCAAGCTTGCCGCGCTTGCGCTCACGGCCCATCCACACACCTTCCTGCGGATTCCACTCGCGCGCACGATGCAGCAAGAAGAAGACGTCATTGCCCTCACTTGAATGGCGCGCATTCAACCCATCGATCTCGCGCGCGGCGGCATCCAGCAGCGCCGCATCGGTTTCCAGCACTTCTTGTTTCGCGTCGAAGAAATCGGTGAGCAGCGCGAACCCCAGGTTGTCGTCACGGTTGGCAAGGAACCTCACCTCCAGTGCTTCGACCAATGCACGCACTGCGGCGACATTGCCGAACATCGAAGGCACGACGACCAACGTCCGCGCGTGCGAGGGAATTCCGTCGGAATAGTCCAGGCGCGGCAGCATCCGCGGCGACGCAAGAAGTGTCGCGGTCCAGTTCACCAGTGCCACGCCCAACTCGCTGAAGGCGATCACGCACAGCACGGCAACTAGCAAAATCAGACCGCGCTCATTGAGCTCCGAGCGCGCCTCCAGGACGAGGCCTGTCGTGAACAGCGCCACGATAATCGCGATTGGCGCGGTGTATGCCAGTAACGGCACGCGCCGCACGGTGCGCCGCAACGCCTCGGTGAGACGACCGCGTGACACCGCGGACTCCAGTGTCGAACGACCTTCGTCTATCAGGTAGTAGCCGACGTGCGCCGCGCACTGCACGTTGGGCGCCGCCGCCTGCGCAAGCTCCAATGCAACCTGCGCCACTTCGATCTCGGTCAGCTGGTTACGCCGGGCGATGCGTTCGACCACGTGCCGGTAGTGATCACGGGTAGCGAAATCCATAGACCCGTAAGTGCCATCTGGATCCATGCGTAGCACTTGGTCCACCACGCTCAGGGTTTCGACGAACTCACGCCAGTCCATCGTCCCCAGAAACCGCACGCTACCAATACTGTTACTGATCGACACCTGCTCGGCGGCCTGTTGACGGTTTTCCGCTTGCACCAAGCGATCGCTGCTGTGCCCGGAATCGCCCAGCCATTGTTCAAGCCAGGTCAACGGCAACGCGAGCGCCGACGTCCGGCCCTGCAGCCGGCGCGTGAGTTCGGCAACGAACGCCTGCGACATCGGCGGTTGCGAGCGCATCATGTCGGCGATCACCAGCACCAGGCCCTTGGGATCAGCCAGGGCGACACGGTTGAACTCGTCGGCCCACGTATCGGCCAGGCTACGATCGGCGCGGTCGGACATGATCCGTGCACCGACCCTGCGCAGGTTCTCGATCAATGCCAAGCGCAACATGATCGGGAGCGCCCAGAGTTCGCCCAGCTTCAATGGCGTCACTGACTGGTAAGCCACGACAAACCGGCTCAGGCTTTCCGCGTCAACGCGCCCGTCACCATGCGAAATCGCGTTGAGCGCAATGTCATAAACCCGCGGCAAACCCGCGGAAGGTCCCCGTGCAAGACGCGGTAGTTCCCGGCTGTAGCCCCTAGGCAAATGCCGTTGCGCGATGCGGACCTGTTCTTCGATCAAATAAATGTTGTCGAGCAACCACTCGTCGGCCGGGGTCAATCGGCGGCCATCGCGCGCCGCCGCGCCAAGCATGTCGCAGGTCCGCTCAAGGACTTTCTGGTTGTCGCTCAGTCGATCCAGCAACAGATCGCGCGCGGGCAATTCGCCGATTTTGTGCGCGCGCGCCAGCGCGATGCCATGGCGCTCCATCTGTTCGGCACTGAATAGCTGGGCGCGCAGCGGCGGCTCGTCATGCGCAGCACCGCGCGCATCTGCAAGCCGGCTGCGCAACAAACGGCGTAGCCCCACTCTTGACCGCTTTCCGAATCTGCCCGCCATCACTCGCGGCCCTTCACTCGCTGCTGCGCGTGATCGCTCCAGGCACGCTTCAAGGCACGTCGCCCATGGTCAACGTCCAATGGTGGGTGTTGCCGTCGTCATGTAAATCGATCTGACGTGGATCACCGCTGATCGCGTCGCCATCGAGAGTCGATGCCGCCACGCCTTGCTGCACGTGCCGCGGATTCTTGACCTCGATCTCGTGACGGGTACCACGGTGGCAATAAACAATACTGAAACCGGGCCATGCGGCCGGGATACAGGGATCCAGCACCAGCGTATCGCCGCGTAGCTGGAACCCGAGAATCGCTTCCAGACCAGCGCGATACAGCCAGCCCGCCGAACCCGTGTACCACGTCCAGCCACCGCGACCGATCAGCGGCGCCACCGAATACACATCGGCGCATGCCACATAGGGCTCGACTTTGTACCGCCGTATTTTTTCGGGCGAATCAGCGTGATGGACCGGATTGAGGATGTTGAAACATGCCCCTGCACGATCGCCTTGGCCAAGTTTCGCGAATGCGAATACCGACCAGATCGCACCATGGGTGTATTGCCCACCGTTCTCGCGCAGCCCCGGCGGATAGCCTTTGATGTAGCCAGGATCGGTTGGGCCGTCGTCGAAGGGTGGGGTAAACAGCAACGCCACGCCGTCGTCGGGATGCAACAGACGCTCATGCACGGCGTCCATGGCGGACGCGACATGAGACTGGTTGGACGCTGCTGCAATCGCGCTCCAGGATTGCGCAATGGTGTCGATCTGGCATTCCAGGCTGCGGGCAGACCCCAGCGGGGTGCCGTCGTCGTAGTAACCCCGGCGATACCAGTCGCCGTCCCAGCCGGTGTCTTCAACGGTCTTGCGTAGCTGCTTTGCATGCTGGCGCCAGCGGCTTGCGCGCGCGGCCTCATCGCGAGATTCCGCAAACTCTGCATAAGCTTCAATGGTGGCGATCAGGAACCATGCCAACCACACGCTTTCGCCTTTGCCCTGGATGCCGACGCGGTTCATGCCGTCGTTCCAGTCGCCAGTCCCAATCAGCGGCAATCCGTGCGCGCCAAGTTCGAGGCTAACATCGATCGCGCGTGCGCCATGCTCGTAGACGCTGGCGGTTTCATCACTGGTCCCCGGCGTGAAGAACGCTTCGTGCTGCCCGTCCTTGAGTGTTTCGCCTTGCAGGAACGGGATGCATTCGTCGAGCACCGCGGCATCGCTGGTCGTCAGGATGTAGTGCGCCGCCACGTATGGCAGCCACAGCCGGTCGTCGCTCATGGTAGTGCGGATACCCTGCCCTGAAGGTGGCAGCCACCAGTGCTGCACGTCGCCCTCGGGGAACTGGCGGCCAGCAGAACGCACGATGTGTTCGCGCGCAATATCCGGGCGCGAAACGCACAACGCCATCACGTCCTGCAGCTGGTCGCGGAAACCATAGGCACCGCTTGACTGGTAATAGGCACTGCGCCCCCAGACCCGGCAACCAAGCGTCTGATAGGGCAGCCAATCATTGAGCAGGATGTCCAGCGCACGGTCGGGCGTTCTGACCTGGACCGTGTCGAGGATGTCGTCCCAAAGCGTTTTCGCTTCACTCAGCACCCCATCCAGATCCGCTTTTCGATAACGACGAACCAGCGCCTGCGCCTGTTCCGTCGACGCCGCATCACCCAGCGCAAATACGAGCTCTACCTGCTGGCCGGGTTCCAACGTCACCTGCGTCTGCAGCGCGCCGCAAGGATCCAGGCCAATACCGACATCACCGGATAGTGCTTGACCATCAGACAGTGCTGCCGGCGCTTCAATGCAGCCGTAACAGCCAAGGAACTTGCCACGATCCCCGGTGAATGATGTCTGCGCGCCGCCAAAGTCGATGAACGCGATGCGTTGCAAGAACTCCTGGCGCCAGTGGTTGCATGCAAACAAGGCACCCGTCGCCGGGTCCAGGCTGGTGGTCACGAAAGGGGCGGTATTGGCGCCATTTGGTCCAAGCGCCCAGTGCACATAGCCGGTCACCGAAAGCTTCCGTGTGCGTCCGGAGGCGTTGCGCAATCGCAGCCGCGACAACTTGATACTGTCTGCGACCGGCACGAATTGCAGCAGGTCGACATCGATCTCATGCGCGCGGTGCGAGCAACGCGTCCAACCCTTGCCGTGGACGACTTCGTAGCGCGATCCCGGCACGCGGATCGGCGTAGCGGCGGCAGTCCATAGCTCGCCGCTCTCCTGATCGCGCAGATACAATATCTCGCTGGGCGCGTCCGTCACCGGGTCGTTTGGCCACGGCGTCAGCGGACTTTGCTGGCTGTTGCCGGACCAGGTGTATCCGCCACCCTCGGCGGAAGCGATGAAGCCGCAGTCGGGGTTGGCGACAACATTGATCCAGGGCGCCGGTGCGCACGTGCCGTCTTCCAGCACGATCCGGTATTCGCGACCATCACCGATGAAGCCACCAATCCCGTTGTCGAATTCCACTACGCAGGATTTATCTGAGCCAGGCCACGACCACGACCGTGCATCGCGCTGTGACGCTTCGGATGCTTGGGGTGCGCTTGGTGTCGGCAAACTCGTCTGCTGTTCGGCCGCGGTATCGGCCTTGTCTCGGATCGTCTCGCGGATCGGCTTCCAGCTTGCGCCATCGGCCATCAGCACAACCCTTGCGGCGGTCGCAAGTCCATCGCGAAAGTCTCGATCAAGCGCCTCTTCGCTCAGTACGAAGACCTCTGCCTTTGCGCCATCGTTGGTCGCGCTCGCGATATCGGAGTGCGCCTTTTTCAAGTCTTCAAGCTGCGCTTTTACGAGCGCTGCGTCATCGCCGCTGGCGGCGTTGAGCAGCACAATGTCTATGCCCAGCCAGTTGCGACGCCAGCAGCTTTGCGCACGCAGCAGCGTTTGGGCGGCGGAGCAGCCAGACGGGTCAGCAACATGCAGCAGCAAGATGGGCCGATCACCCGAGATGCCGTGACTCCACAACACCGGCGCTCCGCCCGCGCCGCGCAGCAGACGTTCCGGCTCAGCGCGCCATGCCGGATCGGCATAGAGCAACGGTGCCAGCAGTGAGTCACTGATGGCCGCAATTTCGGCTTCGGGCGCTACGTTATCGGCGAGGGTGCGCGTGCCTGAATCCGCACTGCACAGGTCGCGAGTGGCATTCAGCACATCGTGGCGGCTTGGTGCCGCAAGCGTCCAGAAATCAACGTGGACGGTTGCTCCAGCTTCGATACGCACACGCGTGCGCAGGCTGAAGATCGAGTCCAGGACGGTACCGACCGTATTTGACAAGGCGACGCCCGGCTGCAGCGCCGCAGCGCGCAGCAACGGGTTGCAGCGCCCAAGCAAGCGCGCGCGATCCGTCTCGTATTCCGGCGCAGCATCGGACGGCTGTGTGTTGCCGCCGATGAAGTGCGCGGCCCAGATGTCGGTGTCGTCCGGACTGCGCTTGCGCCTGGTCGCCAAGAGGGCTTGATGATCTGCGTCCCAATGGGTCTGCACGAACATCTTCGCGAACGCGGAATGGGTGGCGTCTGCAGCCGCTGGCCCCAGCACCAGTTCCGCGTAGGACGTCAGCTGGATGTCGCGTGCCACCTCACCGGTGTTATGCAAAGTGACGCGACGCAGTTCGCCATCGCAGCCGCTGGCGACCGCTACACGTAGGGTTGTCGTCAAGCCGGCTTGGTCGCACGTGAACTTCGCGCTGCCGGCACTGAAGTCCTTATCAGGCACATCGGAACCAATCACTTCGGGCTGGACACCCATCGGCTGCCGCGTTGGCGACCATGAAATACCGTTATCCATGTCCCGTAGCAGGATGAAGCTGCCCCATTGGTCGCAGGTAGGATCCTCGCGCCAGCGGGTGATCGCCATGCCTCGCCACTGGCTGTAACCGGTGCCGGCATCGGTCAGCACCACCGAGTACTGCCCATTGCCAAGCAGCTGCACGCGTCGGGCGCATGGAGAGAAAAGCAATGGAGTCAATTCGGACATGGCGTTGACGAGTGTGCCGGTTCGAACTTTCAGATCAGGTGAATTCGCCGGCTTTAAAGGGAGTAGGCGCGCCGTTTCAAACGTGCGCTGGACGAAGAACATACTCACGAAGCGATAGCAATTTGTCCGTTATCGTCACAGGTCATGCAACCTCGCCTTGCTCCACAGATCAGTCGGGACACCAGCGCCGCGCCCTCAGTAGATGACGAAGCGCTGCTGGACAGCCTGCAACACGCGGCGTTCGAGTATTTCCTGCAGCAGACCAATCCCGCGAATGGCTTGGTAGCAGATACGTCCCGGGACAATTCGCCGGTCAGCATTGCAGTGGTCGGATTTGCGTTATCTGCGTATCCGGTCGCGGTCGAGCGCGGCTGGATCTCGCGTGGCGACGCGGTGCAAGCCAGCCTGGCCGCACTGCGTTTTTTTCGCAACAGTGATCAGGCTGGCGATGTCCAGAGCACTGGTTACAAGGGTTTCTACTACCACTTCCTGGATTGGAACAGTGGCAAGCGGGTCTGGAATTCCGAACTATCGATGATCGATACAGCACTTTTGATCGTCGGCGCGCTGGCAGCGGCGCTATATTTCGATGCCGATACGGCAGACGAGACCGAACTGCGGGTGATCGCCGATGGACTCTACCGCCGCATCGACTGGCGTTGGGCACAGGATGGCAACGCAACGATCATGCAAGGCAGGAAGCCGGAATCCGGCTTCCTGCATTACGGCTGGGAAGGGTACAGCGAGGCGCTGGTGCTGTATGCGCTGGCGTTGGGATCGCCCACTCATCCCATTGATCACGACTGCTATCACGGCTGGACCGCGACCTATCAGTGGGAGATTCTCTACGGTCAGGAATATCTTTATGCAGGTCCGTTGTTCGTGCACCAGTTCTCGCATGCATGGGTTGACCTGCGCGGCATCCGTGATCCGTTCATGCGCGAAAAGCGTAGTGACTACTTCGAGAACAGCCGCCGCGCCGTCAACATCCAGCGCGAGTACGCGCGCATCAATCCGCTGGGACACACCGGCTTTGACCTGGACTGCTGGGGCCTGAGCGCGGGTGACGGACCCAGTGATGAATTGCCAGATGTCGAAGCCGAACCGCGGCGGCTATTTGGCTATGCCGCACGCGGCGTGCCATTCGGACCCGACGACGGCACTCTATCCCCTCCCGCAGTCTTGGCCTGCCTGCCCTTCGCACCCGAACCCACACTGCACTGCATGCGCGCCATGTTGCAGCGCTACCCGGAGATCGCAACCGACCTGCGCCTGAGCAGCGGCGTCAACCCCGGCCTGCGCACCATTGACGGCAGGCCTTGGGTTTCGGCCGGGCACTTCGGCCTGGACCAGGGCATCGTAGTGCTGATGATCGAGAATCACCGCTCCGAATTGGTCTGGCGGCTCATGCGCCAATGCCCTTATCTGGTGATCGGCTTGCGCGCGGCAAAATTCAGCGGCGGCTGGCTGGATCATGCCAAAGTCAAACACCTGCCATGACAACCCCATACGACGACTTCGAACGACAAAGACTGGCCAACGTACGTCCGCCCGACTGGGTCAACCCCAAGCCGGCCGAACGCTACAAGCTGGTGGTGATCGGCGCCGGCCCGGCAGGGCTTGTTGCCGCCAAAGGGGCAGCCGCGCTCGGCGCGCGCGTTGCGCTGGTGGAACGTGAGCTGATCGGCGGCGACTGCCTCAACATAGGCTGCGTGCCATCCAAGGCTCTGATCCGGACCGCGCGACTGTATGCAGAGATGCGCGCTGCCACGCATTACGGCGCAGTCGCACCGGAACACATAGAAGTGGACTTTCCCAGGGCGATGGCGCACATGCGCCGCCTGCGTGCACGCATCAGTCGCGCGGACTCGATCATCGACTTGGCCAACGCCGGTATCGATGTGTTCCTGGGTTCCGGCCGCTTCATTTCTACCGATACAGTGGAGGTCGATGGCACACGGTTGCGCTTCGACAAGGCAATGATCGCAACCGGCTCTCGCCCGGACACACCACATATTCCAGGTGCAGATGTAGTCGAGTTGCTGACCAACGAAAATATCTTCGACCTGACCGAATTGCCACCGCGACTGCTAGTGGTCGGCGGTGGTCCACTGGGTTGCGAACTGGCGCAGGCTTTCTCACGCTTTGGTGCCAAGACCATCATTGCGCAGGACATGCCGCTGTTCCTGTGCAACGAGGAGCGCGACGCCGCGCAACTGCTGTCCGACTCTTTCGCACGCGACGGATTGGAGGTGCGCCTCAACACCCGGGTCACCGGCGTGCGGATTCAGGATGGCCAGAAAGTCGTTGACATGGTCAGTGACGATTACCACAGCTCGGTGGCGGTCGATGCCATCCTGACCGGGGTTGGCCGCATCCCGAACACCGAAGGCCTGGACCTGGAGCAGGCTGGCGTGCAGGCGCGCGAAGATGGCGGCGTCCGCGTTGACGACTTCCTGCGCACCAGCAACCCACGCATCTACGCCGCCGGGGATGTGTGCCTGGAACACAAGTTCACCCACACCGCCGATGCATCGGCCAGGATCGTGGTGCGTAATGCGTTGTTCGCAGGCAGGCAGCGACTGAGCAAACTGACAATTCCGTGGTGCACGTACACCGATCCGGAAATCGCACATGTTGGTCTCTACGTGCGCCAGGCCAACGAGCGCAATATCCCGGTGCGCAGCTTCACCGTGCCGCTGCATGAGGTCGATCGCGCGATCCTGGACGACGAGCAAACCGGCTTCGTCAAGATCCATGTTGCGCAGCGCTCCGACAAGATCCTTGGCGCCACCATCGTCGCCAGCCACGCCGGCGAGATGATCAACGAAATCACGTTGGCGATGGTCAATGGCATCGGCCTGAACAGCCTGGCCAACGTCATCCATGCCTATCCCACCCAGGCTGCGGCGATCAGCAAAGCCGCCAATGCCTGCAATCGAACGCGCTTGACACCATTGGTCAGCGGCTTGATGCGTTGGTGGCTTCGACGATGAAACAGTAAAGACCACATCAACAGGAGAACTCCATGGACATCGGCATGATTGGACTGGGCAAGATGGGCGGCAACATGGCCCAACGCCTGCTTGAGGGCGGCCATCGCGTCGTCGGTTTCGACCCGGATGCAACGCCGCGCCAGGCACTGGAAGACAAGGGCGGCGAATCGGCGGGCTCGCTGCAGGCGCTGATCGACAAACTGGATGGCCCGCGCGCGGTATGGATGATGGTGCCGGCCGGCGCGATCACCGACAAGACCGTCGAGGGGCTGCTGCCGCTGCTGCACAAAGACGATACCGTCATCGACGGCGGCAACTCGAATTACAAGGACACCCTGCGCCGCGCGAAGCAGTTCGCCGACAAGCAGATGCACTACGTCGACTGCGGTACCAGCGGCGGCGTGTGGGGACTGAAAGAGGGCTACGGCATGATGGTCGGCGGCGATGAAAACGTGGTCGAGCGCCTGCGCCCGCTGTTCGAGACCCTCTCACCCGGCAATGACACCGGCTGGGGTCGTGTTGGCCCGGTGGGTTCCGGCCACTTCGTCAAGATGGTGCACAACGGCATCGAATACGGATTGATGCAGGCGTACGCGGAAGGCTTTTCCATCCTTGAACACAAAAAAGACTTTGCGCTCGACCTGCACCAGGTTGCGGAGATCTGGCGCTATGGCACCGTGATCCGGTCCTGGTTGCTGGACCTCACCTCTGATGCGCTGGGCAAGAATCCAAAGATGGACGGCATCGCCGCGTATGTAGACGATTCCGGCGAAGGCCGCTGGACGGTCGCCGAGGCCATCGATCTGAATGTGCCGGCGCCGGTGATTACCCAGTCACTGATCGAACGCTTGCGCTCGCGTGACAGCGATTCGTTCTCCGACAAGCTGTTGTCGGCGATGCGCAACGAGTTCGGCGGTCACGCGATGAAAAAAGAGTGAGCGACAAGCACCTCGACAGCCTCGACGAGGTTGCCGTGCGCTGGCACCCGGCCGCAGACGTCGCGGCATTGCGGCAGCAGGCTTGCCGGCGGATCTTGGGTGCCGGCGCCGCTGCGATCTCAGCGCGCGGTCGCTTCGTTCTGGTCCTTGCCGGCGGCAGCACGCCGCGCGCTATTTACGCTGCCTTGCGCGATGCCGACACTGACTGGTCGCGTTGGGAGATCTGGTTCGGAGACGAACGCTGCCTGCCCAAAGACCACCCGGAGCGCAACAGCGTGATGGCAGCCGAGGCATTGCTATCGCACGTCCCGATTCCGCCCGACAACATTCATGTCATTCCCGCAGAACTCGGGGCTTCTGTAGCAGCGGCGTTGTATGCAGACGCGGTACACGACGTTGGCAGTTTCGATTTGGTCTTGCTCGGCCTGGGCGAAGATGGCCACACCGCGAGCTTGTTCCCGGGTCACGACTTGGGCGTCGATGCCGATGCAGCGGACGCACTGGCCGTCACTGATGCGCCAAAACCACCGCCGCAGCGCGTCTCGCTGAGCGCAAAGCGGCTCAGTGATGCGCGCGACGTCGTGTTCCTGGTGGCGGGTGAAGCCAAAACCGACGCGGTTCAGCGCTGGCGTCGAGCCGAGCCAATTCCCGCACGCGCGATTCGCCCACCAACTGGCGTCGATGTCATCGTCACCGCCGATCTGCTCGACGCCAGATAACACCACTTAGAAACGCCGAACGACGTATCAGCCGGCGTCCTTCAGTGCCGTATCGACGACTTGCTGGGCCTGGTCGAGGATGTCGCGCAGATGGTCTTCGCTGCGAAAACTCTCGGCGTAGATCTTGTAGATATCCTCGGTACCCGAGGGCCGTGCCGCGAACCAGCCACCTTTCGAAACGACCTTGATGCCGCCGATCGCTGCGTCATTGCCGGGCGCCTTGTCGCTGATGGTTTCTATGGCGTCGCCCGCCAATCGGTCCAGTGCAATTGCATCGGGTGACAATTTTGATAGCGCTTTTTTTTGCGGCACTGTGGCGGGTGCCTCAATGCGGTCGGTGAACATCACGCCCAGCTCTGAAGCCAGTGACGCGTACAGCTCAGCCGGATCGCGCCCACGACGCGCGGTGATTTCCGCCGACAACAGTGCGGGCACGATGCCATCCTTGTCCGTGGTCCACACGCTGCCGTCGCGACGTAGGAATGACGCACCGGCGCTTTCCTCGCCACCGAAACCAAGCGAACCATCAAACAGGCCTTTGGCAAACCATTTGAAACCCACTGGCACCTCGAACAGGCTGCGCCCCAGCCGTGATGCGACCCGGTCCAGCATCGCGGTACTGACCACCGTCTTGCCTACGCCAGCTGAGCCACTCCATTGCTTTCGGTTATCAAACAGGTAGTCCACCATTACCGACAAATAATGGTTCGGCGGCAACAAGCCACCGCTTTTCGTGACGATGCCATGGCGGTCGTGGTCCGTATCGCAGGCAAACGCGACGTCGTATTTATCCTTGAGACCGATCAGTCGCTGCATCGCATATTTCGAGGATGGGTCCATGCGGATGTTGCCATCCCAGTCCACCGTCATGAAGCCGAACTGCGGATCGACTTCGTCGCTTACCACGTCCAGTTCAAACTTGTAGTGCTCGGCGATGCGCGCCCAGTAATGCACGCCGGCGCCGCCCAAGGGATCCACGCCGAGCTTGAGTCCAGCGCCACGGATCGCATCGAAGTCGACCACGTTGTGCAGGTCCGCGACATAGTTGCCAAGGTAGTCGTACTGGTGCGTACCGTGGGATTTGCACGCCTTGGCGTAACTGATGCGATCAACACCCTTGAGGCCGGCTTCCAGAAGGCGATTCGCCTCGTCCTGGATCCAGCCTGTGATGTTGCTGTCCGCCGGCCCGCCATTGGTCGGGTTGTACTTGAAGCCACCGTTGTCGGGCGGATTGTGCGACGGCGTGATGACGATGCCGTCCGCCAGCCGCTGCGTGCGGCCTCGGTTGTGGACCAGGATCGCGTGCGAGACCGCAGGTGTCGGCGTGTACTCGCCATCGGCGGAGACCATGACCGTGACATCGTTGGCAGCCAATACTTCCATGGCGCTTGCGAATGCGGGTGCGGATAGCGCGTGCGTGTCAAAGCCGATGAACAATGGCCCGTCAATGCCTTCTTTCTTGCGGTAGCTACAGATGGCTTGGCTAATGGCCAGCAGGTGGTTCTCGTTGAAGCTGTTGTCCAGCGCAGTACCACGATGCCCCGACGTGCCGAACGCAACGCGTTGCGATGGCTCGGCGGGATCCGGCTTGCCGGTGTAATACGCCGTGACCAGGCGCGGGACGTCGACGAGGATCGAGCGCGGCGCCGGTTTGCCGGCTAGCGGGTTGATATGGGTACTCATGATTGCTCCAGTTTCCCTGCAGACACGCGTTTCCCGGCCAAGCCCGAGGCTGCAGCAACAAAGTCTTGCCTGGTGAGCGAGCGCAGTTCGCCGATGCGTTCGATGACGATGTCCGGTGCAGGCTCGTCCGGCGAGAGTTGCTGTTCGATCGCGTAGTGTCCCTGGCGCACGAAGACGGTCGTCAGTGCCGCGCCCATTAGCTGCTTCATTTCTGCCAGCAACTTGGGCTTGTCGTCGACCATTAAGTAATGGCCACCCGGCCATCGCCGCTGCACCGCGTCCAGTCGACGCTGCTTGTGCAGGTAGATCGCAACCTGTCCATCCGTCGCCTGCCACAGGCCTGCGCGCTGTACTTTGCGCGGCTGCAGAACCACGTCACCGTCCGACAGGATTGCCGGCAGCCCTATGGTCTTGAGGTGCGCGATAGCGCCCAACGCGTGTGGATAGAGGTGCTCAGCGAAGGGATATTCGAGGATGAACGTCGCCAGCTGCAGCAGGTTTGGATCTTCGTCGAAGTCGCTGCGCAGGCGTTGCACCGCACCCAGGTAATCGGCATATCCAAGTGCGTCTCGCAGCGCTTCGTAGTGGACGCGGTAGCGCTTTTGTCCTTCGACGCCAAAATCACGCAGCAGCCGCTGATCAAGCGCATCGCTGAAACCATCGTTGTCGAATAGCGTGTTGTCGACATCAAGCAGGAACACGATGTTCTGGGCACTGGACACGCGAGTTCCTTCAATTTTTTGTGTGGGTTTTTCGATCAGTACCAACTACTTCTTAGTGAGCAGCGCTCTTGCCCGCGCGCATACGTTATCGACGGTAAATCCATATTCCGCCATGACCGTGTCGCCGGGTGCCGAGGCACCATAGCGATCCACGCCCAGCATGTCGCCCGCATCACCGACATAACGCGACCAGCCTTGCGACACGCCCGCCTCCACTGCCAGGCGCGCAGTGACATATGCGGGCAACACGCTTTCGCGATAGTCGCCAGACTGCGCTTCGAACAGTTCCCAACTTGGCATCGAAACGCAGCGCACCGAGATGCCATCCTTGCGCAGGCGCGCGGCTGCATCGACGATCAAATGCACTTCCGAACCGGTCGCGATCAGGATCAAGGCAGGCTTGTCTTCTTCGCCATCCTTGTTCAGCACATAGGCGCCTTGCCGCAGCCCTTCCGCACTTGCGAAGGCATCGCGATCCAGCGTTGGCACATCCTGCCGGCAGAACACCAGCGTCACCGGCGCGTCGCGCATTTCGACGGCAACCCGCCACGCAACCGCAGCTTCGTTTGCGTCGCAAGGACGGATCACGGTCAGGTTCGGGATCGCGCGCAGGCTGGCGATCTGTTCGACCGGTTCGTGGGTCGGGCCGTCTTCGCCAACGGCGATGCTGTCGTGGGTAAACACGTTGATCACATGCAGTTTCGACAGCGCGGCGAGACGCATCGGCGGGCGCATGTAGTCCGCAAACACCAGGAACGTCGCGGTGAATGGGATGAACCCGCCATGCGCCGCCAAGCCATTGGTGATCGCACCCATGGCATGTTCACGCACGCCAAAGTGCAGGTTGCGGCCGGCATAGCTCCAGCCGCCACCGTCGGAACCCTGCTGATCGTTTGAGTCCGAACTGCCATCAGGCAATGGATTGAAGTCGCCCAAACCTTTCAGCGCAGTCTTGGTCGAGGGATCAAGGTCAGCAGAGCCGCCGGTTAGCTGCGGCAGCCGGCCTGCAATTGCATTGATGACTTTGCCCGACGCCACCCGCGTGGCCATGCCCGTGGTGTCAGCCGGGAACACCGGAATGTCGGCATCCCAACCGTCTGGCAACCCCTGGTGCAAGCTACGCTCGAACTCGGCCGCGAGTGCAGGCTCGGCGTCGGCGTAAGCCACGAAGCGTGCTTCCCAGCTCTTCTGCGTGTCGGCGCCGGCGTTACCGGGTTGGCGCATGTGTTCTCTGGCGTCATCCGACACTAGGAAGGTTGGCTGCAGCGGCCAACCAAGCGCTTGCTTGGTCTTGCGAACATCTTCTTCGCCCAGTGGCGAACCATGCGCCTTGAAGCTGTCCTGTTCGGGCGATCCATAGCCGATATGGGTACGCACCACGATCAGTGACGGTCTTGCTGTTTCGTCATGGGCGGCCTGCAGCGCAGCAGCAATCGCTTCGACATCGTTACCGTCCTCGACGTGTTGCACGTGCCAGCCACATGCCTCGAAACGTGCGCCGCGATTTTCGGTGAAGGTGATGTCGGTGCCGGCAGCAAGGGTCACGAAATTGTCGTCGTACAGGCAATTGAGCTTGCCCAGTTTCAGGTGCCCTGCCAGTGACACCGCTTCGGCGCAGACGCCTTCCATCAGGTCGCCGTCACTCACCAGCGCCCATGTGCGGTGATCGACGATGT
>JBBSRO010000007.1:0-75921 GCA_038242955.1 Lysobacterales bacterium | reverse complement strand
ATATGTTCAGGGGTTTCATGGATGATGTGCCTGCTTAAATCGCGATCGACTTCAGCTTGCGCTTGCCGCCGTAGATCAGGGCGGCAATGCCGCGCGACGCGGAGACCGCGGTGTACATCGAGGTGACGATGCCGAGGATCAGTGCCACGGCAAAGCCCTTGAGCGGACCAGTGCCGAATGCGAACAGGGCCACGCCCGCCAGCATCGCGGTCAGGTTGGCATCGACAATGGTGCCGGATGCCTTTTCGTAACCTTCCACGATCGCCGATTGCGGCGGCATTCCGTCACGCAGCTCTTCGCGTATTCGCTCGTTGATCAGCACGTTTGCATCCACCGACATGCCTACTGTCAGCGCAATACCGGCCAGGCCTGGCAAGGTCAAGGTGAAGCCCAGCAGTGACATCAACGCAATCACCGCCAACAAGTTGATCAACAACGCCAAGCATGTAATGAGGCCAAACATCCGGTAGTAAATCAGGAAGAACACCAGCGCGAAGATGAAGGAATAAGCGACTGCAGTCAGGCCGCGATCAATATTCTCTTTACCCAGGCTCGGGCCTACGGTGCGTTCATCGACGAAATCCATTGGCGCCGCCAGTGCACCAGCGCGCAGCAAAAGCGCAAGGTCGCTGGCTTCCTTCATGCTTTCAAGGCCAGTGGTCTGGAATTCTTTGCCCAGCGTGCTCTGGATGGTCGCAACGGAAATCACCTGCTCGCTGATGCGCGTGCTGTGCACTTCCTTGCCATCGATTATTTTTACTTCAGGGATGCGCTCGATGTAGACGCCAGCCATTCCCTTGCCGACGTGCTCGCTGGAATAGTCGAAGTTGCGCTGGCCACCGACGCTGTTGAGGCGCATGCGTACGGCGGGAGTGCCCGACTGCGAATCGAAGAATGCGCTCGCGCTCTGCAACTGGTCGCCTGAGAAGATGATGCGCTTGTTGAGCAGCACCGGCATGGGCTTGCCGTCCGCGCCCAGTTCCTTGCGCGAATACAGCCGTGCTTCCGGTGGCACCAAGCCGCTGTCACGTGCTTCATAGGCATTGCCCTCGACCACGCCACGGTATTCCAGCGTCGCCGTGGCACCCAGGATGCGCTTGGCCTGGGCAGTGTCTTGTACGCCTGGCAGCTGCACCATTACGCGGTCCGCGCCCTGGCGCTGGATGATCGGCTCGGCAACGCCCAACTCGTTGATTCGGTTGTTGATGGTGCCGATGTTCTGCTGCACCGCTTCGGTCAGCATCTTGTCCAGCTCAGCCTGCGGGATGCGCACCGAGACCTGCTCGCCCTCCACGTCGATCTGGTAGGTGGCCATGTCACGCACGATCAACTGCTGGGCCTTGGCTACGTCCTGTCCAGCACCAAGCTTGGCGATCACCACGCCGCTGGCGTTCGGCTCAACCGAGGTGTAGCGAATGCGGTTGTCACGCAGCAATACACGAATATCCTCGGCGGTGGAGTCGAAACGTTTCTGCAGCGCCGCCTGCTTGTCCACCTGCATGAGGAAATGCACGCCGCCACGCAGGTCAAGGCCCAGTGACATGGGCTTCGCACCGATTGCCTGCAACCACTTGGGAACCGTAGAGGCCTCGTTCAATGCGACGACATAACTGCTGCCGAGTGCATCGTGGATCAATTTGGAGGCCTTGATCTGCGCATCGGACGTTTCAACACGCACCAGCAAGTTGCCATTGCCGTCAATCAGGGTGGAGTCAAATGGCACCGACGCCTTCTTGAGCGCTACCTCCACCTGCTTCTGCACGGCATCGTCGACCTTGGCGCCGCGGTTCGCGGTGACCTGCACGGCCGGTTCCGGCGGAAACACGTTCGGCAACGAATAAAGCAGGCTGAACGCTAATACGATCAGGATGATGGCGTACTTGAAACGGGAGTATTCGAGCATCACGGAACCCCGCGCACGACCCTAGCGGCGTGCGCCTTATCGAGCAAATGGATGGATCAGGCCGCTTTCAACGTGCCGCGCGGCAGCACGCTGGTGATCGCGCCCTTCTGCACGCGCAGCTGCACGCCGGCAGCCACTTCGACCGTGATGAAGTTCTCGCCAATGTTGATCACGGTGCCGGCCATGCCGCCATTGGTGATCACTTCGTCGCCCTTGCTCAGCTTTCCCAGCATGGCGCGGTGTTCTTTCTGGCGCTTCATCTGCGGACGGATCATGAGGAAATACATGATGGCGACCAAGGCGATCGGGAACAGCAAGGTGGACATCATGCTGGGGGCGCCAGACGCGG
The DNA here is from genome assembly GCA_038242955.1 of Lysobacterales bacterium. Taxonomy (GTDB): domain Bacteria; phylum Pseudomonadota; class Gammaproteobacteria; order Xanthomonadales; family Xanthomonadaceae; genus Thermomonas. The sequence continues at coordinate 73,669 of JBBSRO010000007.1, read as the reverse complement.
CAGCGGCCTGGGCATGAGCCGGGGCAATCAGGAAATCAAGCGGGTTCATCAGCAATCCGAAGTCAGGAAGGGCGAAAACAGCCGGGAATTATGCCATGCCGCCGGATTTCCGGCGTTTCAAGCCTCCCCGGCCTGTCGCAATGCGTAAAAAGACTCGCGGAAAGCGGCAAAAGTTCCCACCTCGACCGCCTCACGCATCTGCGCCATCAACCGCTGGTAATAGCGAAGGTTGTGCAGCGTGCCCAGCATGGGTGCCAGCATTTCATTGCAGCGGTCCAGGTGGCGCAGGTAGGAGCGGCTATAGCCGCCCGCGCAGGCCACGCAGTCGCAGCCTTGCTCGATGGGCCGCAAGTCGCGCTCGTATTTGGCGTTGCGCACGCGCACCGTCCCCAGGCTGGTGAAATAGTGCCCATTGCGCGCGTTGCGAGTCGGCATCACGCAATCGAACATGTCCACACCGCGCGCGACCGCCTCTACCAGGTCTTCCGGTCGGCCGACGCCCATCAGGTAACGCGGGCGGTCGTCTGGTAGTTGCGGACAGGTGTGCTCGAGCATCGCGTTGCGCTCAGCTTCGGTCTCGCCCACCGCCAGGCCGCCGATCGCATAACCGTCGAAACCTATCTGCTGCAAGCCCTGCAGCGAACGCGTGCGCAGCTCGTGATGCACCCCACCCTGGACGATGCCGAACAACGCGGCATTGTTGCCCTCGTGCGCCCGCTTCGAACGCTCGGCCCAGCGGAGCGACAGTTCCATCGAACGTTCAACCACATCAATGCCAACCGGCACGCCATCGACATTCACTGGAGGGCACTCATCGAAGATCATCACGATGTCGCTGCCCAGCACTTTCTGAATGTGCATGGATTCCTCGGGACCAAGGAACACCTTGCTGCCGTCAGTAGGGGCAGAGAACGTTACCCCGGCCTCGGTGATCTTGCGGCGATGGGCCAGCGAGAACACCTGGAAACCGCCGGAATCGGTGAGGATCGGGCCGTTCCAGCCAGTGAACCCATGCAGGCCGCCGTGGGCTTCGATCACTTCAAGCCCTGGGCGCAGGAACAGATGGAAGGTGTTGCCGAGGATGATCTGCGCACCGAGGTCCTTGACCTGCTGCGGCAGCACGGCCTTGACCGAACCATAAGTGCCGACCGGCATGAACGCCGGCGTTTCGATGACACCACGCGGGAATTCGATGCGGCCACGGCGCGCGGCACCGTCGGTGGCCAGCAACTTGAAAGTCATGCGGCTCATGCGTCCGGCTCCTGCTGAACATGTTCCTGCGGGAACAACAGCATCGCATCGCCATAGCTGAAGAAGCGATAGCATTCATGCACCGCATGCTCATACGCGGCGAACATGCGTGACTTGCCGGCAAATGCGGAGACCAGCATCAGTAATGTGCTCTCGGGTAAATGAAAGTTGGTCAGCAGCATGTCAACGCTGCGAATCCGATAACCGGGGTAGATGAAGATGCGGGTCTCGCCTTCGAACGCTTGCAAGCTGCCGGCCTGCATAGCGCTCTCAAGCGCACGCACCACGGTGGTGCCAACGGCGATCACGCGCCCACCAGCGGCGCGGGTGCGCCTGACCTGCTCGACCAAACCGGCACCGACGCGCAGCCATTCGCTATGCATCCGGTGTTGCAACACATCATCCACCCGCACCGGCTGGAATGTGCCAGCGCCGACATGCAGCGTGACGTAACCGATGTCGACGCCGCGCGCGCGCAGTGACTCCAGCAATTCCTCATCGAAATGCAGGCCTGCAGTCGGCGCAGCAACCGCGCCTATCTCGCGCGCGAACACGGTCTGGTAGCGCTCGGCATCGTCCGCGCCTGGTTCGCGCTGAATGTACGGCGGCAAAGGGAGCTGCCCGGCATGTTGCAACCAGTCTTCCAGCGGCTCCGCCACATCGAAGCGCAATGTCCAGAAACCGTCACCCACGCATTCCAGCACTTCGGCTTGCCCGCCTGCATCCAGTGCGATCTTCGACCCGATCTGCGGCGGCTTGCTGACACCAAGCTGCGCGAGCGCAACGTACTCGCCTAGTAAGCGCTCGATCATGATTTCCACGCGCCCACCGGTTGCCTTGTGGCCGAACAACCGCGCAGGGATTACCCGGGTGTCATTGAACACCAACAGGTCGCCATGCTGCAGCAGCGAAGGCAGGTCGCGGATACCGAGGTCGGCGAATTGCGCTGGCGCCGGCGGCACCAGCAACAAGCGGCTTGCGGAACGCTCACGTAGGGGCGCCTGCGCGATCAGCGCAGCGGGCAGTTCGTAATTGAAATTCGAGGTCTTCAAGGCTTGCGCCGCACCAGTGTCTTCAGCGGGTGCGCATTGTAGCGGGCCCCGCTGCGCGGCTGTCGCGCGTGTCGTCAGCGCTCGAACTTGGTCGAAAGAATGACCGAGGTCGTCGTGCGCTCCACACCATCAATGGCGCCGATCGCATCGGTCAGCGCATCCACGTCACCAATCGTGGCCGCAACCGTCATCGCAATCAGGTCGTGCTCGCCACTGACCGAATGCAGCTCGCGAACTTCGGGCATCGCCTCCAGCGTGCGCACCACTGCCGGCATCTGCTTGGGATGCAGGGTAATCATGATGTGCGCACGAATGCGGTTGCGTTCGTAATCGTCATGCACTCGCACCGTATAGCCACTGATCACGCCTTGGCGTTCGAGGCGCTCGATCCGGTTCTGCACGGTGGTACGCGACAGCCCGAGCCGGCGCGCGATCTCAGCGGTGGAGGCGCGCGCGTTCTCGCGTAGTAACGACAGAAGCAGCTCATCGGGTGTGGAAATACGCATATCGCCGGATATTACCGTCATTTTGACCAAATGCGCCGTTATTCGGTCAGATCATCTCTTTCGGCTGGAGCCAATCTGACGATAATTATCGATTGACTGTCGAAACGCGCATCCGCTCCAGCGATGCCGTGACGGCACCCGACGCCAAGGACCGAACCCATGACCCTGCTCGACACCCTCGCACCGCTGCGCGCCTACGGCAAAGCCCGTACCACTGGCCTGACCGATGACGTGATCCTCGACTTCGCCAGCCGCCACCCGCAACTTGGCGAGGCGATCGAAGCTGCTGCCGTCGAGTTCGAACGTGTGCACGCCGAGTTCCCCGAGCTACTGGCACTGGACGAAGATGCGCAGACCATCGAGATCCAGTCGGGCTTCATCAACTTCTATTCGCACGATGCGGCCAACCCGTATGTCGCACTCGCCGCACGCGGCTCTTGGATCGTGACCCTGAAAGGCGCGGTGGTTTATGACACCGGCGGCTACGGCATGCTGGGCCTGGGTCACACGCCGGATGCGGTAATCGCGGCGATGAGCAAGCCTCAAGTGTTGGCCAACATCATGACGCCGAATGTCTCGCAACTGCGTTTCACCAATGCGATGCGCGCGGAGATCGGCCAGACGCGCGGCGGATGTCCCTTCAGCGCCTTCATGTGCTTGAACTCGGGTTCGGAATCCGTCTCGCTGGCAGCGCGAATCGTCGATGCCAACGCCAAGACCATGACCGATCCGGGTGCCCGCCATGCTGGCAAGACGATCAAGCGCGTCGTGGTCAAGGGCAGCTTCCACGGCCGCACCGACAAGCCGGCGCTGTATTCGGATTCCAGCCGCAAGTCTTACACCGCCAACCTTGCCAGCTACCGCGACGAAAACTCTGTCATTACGGTGCCCCCGTACGACAACGATGCGTTGCGCAAGGTGTTCGCCGACGCCGATGCGAACGACTGGTTCATCGAAGCGATGTTCCTGGAACCCGTCATGGGCGAAGGTGACCCGGGCCGCAGCGTGCCAGTGCCGTTCTATGAGCTGGCGCGCGAATTGACCCGCGACCACGGCAGCCTGTTGCTGGTGGATTCGATCCAGGCAGGCCTGCGCGCGACGGGTTACCTGTCGATCGTCGATTACCCCGGCTTCGAAAAATCCGATGCACCGGACATGGAAACCTATTCGAAGGCGCTTAATGCGGGGCAATATCCGCTGTCGGTGCTGGCCGTCACCGAATCGACCGCCGCACTCTACAAGCGGGGACTGTATGGCAACACCATGACCGCCAACCCGCGCGCACTGGATGTGGCCTGCGCCGTGCTGGGCCAGCTGACCCCGGAGCTGCGCGCGAATATCCAGCAGCGCGGCAAGCAGGCACTGGCCATGCTGGAAGCACTCAAGGCCGAAAGCGAAGGTCGCATCACCAAGGTCCAGGGCACCGGCCTGCTGTACTCCTGCGAACTGACCAAAGACTACAAGGGCTACGGCACTGGCTCCACCGAGGAATGGATGCGCGAACACGGTATCGGCGTGATCCATGGCGGCGAGAACTCGCTGCGCTTCACTCCGCAGTTCGCGGTGACGGAAGACGAACTGGCGCTGGTGGTGGCCGTGATCAAGCGCGCGCTGCTGGAAGGACCGCGCCAGCAATAGCCTGCTGCGGCTTGATTGCCGGTTAGTCAAAAGGGCCCCTTTTCCGGGGCCCTTTTTGTTGGTATTACCTTGATTTGAACGGGCGCCCTACTTCGCCTTGGCCTCGAACTTTTGCAGGGCGTCACGGATCAACGCCTTCGCCTCGCTCGCGTCACCGAAGCCGTCCAGGTGCACGGGATTGCGCCCTTTCGGCAGATCCTTGTACACACGAAAGAAAGCCTCTATCCGGTCGCGCTCGACTTGCGGCAAGTCGGTCACGTTACGGATGCCTGCATAGGTCGGATCCACCTTGTCTGTGGGCACGCCGATGATCTTCTCGTCATGCTCGCCACCGTCAAGCATGCGCAGCACGCCGATGGGGCGAAAGCGGACCAGCACACCGGGATGCAACGGCTCTCGTGTTAACACCAACGCGTCCAGCGGATCGCCGTCGCCCGCCAAAGTCCTGGGCAGTGAACCGTAATTTGCCGGGTAGGCGACCGGCATCGACTGGAACCGATCAACGTAGACAAGGCCTTCTGCGTTGATCTCGTACTTGGTGAAACTGCCTGCCGGGATTTCAACGGCCAGGTTTACTTCCTCCGGTGCAGCCTTGGGCTGCGCCGACAGGAATGGATGCACGATGCTGTGCTGCAGATCAGGCTTGTTGTCGCTTGCCACCACTACGCCGCTTGCGACCAGCAGCATCGCCAGCGCGGATAGCCACCAGTGGCGCGAGATCATTGCGTGCACGCGCGCAGCTTGAGTGCGGACGCGATCTCGCGCCAATCGAACGCAGCAACGGCCTGGTCATCGTGCAGGGCATAAAATACGCCTTGCGGAAAACGCCTACTGGGCGTGGCATCAAGCCAGATGCCATCCGTATTGGCAGTGACCACACCCGCGAACGCACCAACCTGCACCAGCGTACGACGGTCAAACACTTGAAACAGGCTGCGGTCCTTGAACTGGTCGGTGCCGATCCAGTAGCCGCTGCCATCCCTGCAAGCCAGCAGGGAAATGCCTTCAGCCTGCGCCTTGTAAAGGCCAGCACCCACATCGCGCCCTGCATATCGCCCATCCGAGAGCCGGTATTCACGCAGTCGCGTACCCGACGCAACATCCTCCTCGGCCAGCATCAAGCGGTCGTTTGCTGGATCCGCCCAGAGCGATTCGGCAATGCGGATCGCCCCCGCTGGCGTGGTATCGCCAAAGGTCTGCTCCAGCTTCGCCTGCCAGCGTCCATCAACGTGGGTCAACCGATAGCGACGGAAGCGTTGGTCAAGCTGTGGTAGCGGTGGAACGGTCTTTTCATCCGCACCCAGCATGTAGTTGTCGCTGACGATGACTTCGATTCCGCCTTTGCTTGGGCGCGCCCACAACCCATATGGCTTGGTAAGGTCGTCCGCACCGAACACCAGCAGCGATTCAAAGCCCGGCAGCGAGAACAGTTGCACGCGGTGGTTGTCGCGTTCGACCACCAGTGCCACATCGCCCACGATTGAAATGCCGTTGGGACGATCAAGCTGGCCACCGGCCTTGCCTTTCCCGGCCACGGTGCGCAGGCGCTGGCCGTTGTCGCCATCGAATACCACCAGCTCCCCGCTTTCTTTTGCGGTCACGATGACCCAACGCTTACCCTGCGGGTTGATCCAGCTCGCGGGTGAATCCAGGTTGTCTTCAGGGGTGGATGCAGTGACGAAGACTTCCTTCACCACTTCATGCGGCAAGCCAGCCTCGGCCAGCAACGGGTCATGCTCGGTGGATTCATCCGGTTCGCGGTCAGCTGGCGCCGACGTTCTGTCATGGCTGGCACAGCTAGCCAGACTTAGACAGGCCAGCACGGAAACGGTCAAGGCCATTGCACGGCCGTCGCGGATCAACATCAGTTTCTCCTGTGGTCTTGGATACATTGCCGTGCTCAGAAGCGCAGCTTGATGCCAGCGGTGTACGTACGACCGTACTGCTCGTATTGCAGAGTATTGGCGGTCGAGCCTTGGTACAGCTCAAGCGGGTTGTCGAGCAGGTTTGCCGCCTCGAAGTAGAAGCCCCACATGCCGTTGACCTTGTAGTCCAGGGTGAAGTCGAGCTGGGTGTTGGCGGCAACCCAGATATCGAAATTGGGGTCGTCGCCGATTTCCTCCAGGTAGGCGCTGCGTCGAACCGCTGCAACACGCGTGCTGAGGCCGCCTTTTTCGTAGCCAATGTGCGCGCTGTACAACTGCTTGGATGCACGCGGCAGTTGGAAGGTCTCGCCGACCCGGTCTGCGAGTGCGGCGTCCGCAGGCAGCATGAATTTGGTGTCGAGCCAAGTTGCACTGAAGCCCAGCAGCAGGCCATTGTCGAAGTGCTGCTGCCAATTCGTTTCCACGCCATTGACGCGGGCGTCGTCGCCGTTGATCGGCGTGCTGACATCGAAGCCGGGATAGTCCGGGTTATTCGCCGTTACCGTTTCGGCGATATAGCCCTTGATGTCCTTGCGGAAAAGGCCCAGCGAGAAAATGCCGGACTTGCCGATATAGCGCTCGATCGAGACATCGAAATTACTCGACTGGTAAGGATCGAGCATGGGATTGCCGAGTTCGACTTCATCTTCATCGCGGTTGATCCGGATGCGCGGCGAAATGTCGCCGAACGCCGGTCGCGCGATGCTCTTGGTGAAGGCGCCGCGCAGCACCCAGTCATCCATGTCGTAGCGCAGGTGAAGGCCAGGCAACACACTGGTGTACGAGCTGGAAACATCACGAGTCGAGATCGATTTGATCGTCTTCGCGTCTTTCAGTTCGACCACGTTGCCAGTGGCGGCGAACGTGGTGCGCTCCACGCGCAGGCCGGCCACCACGCGCAAGTCGCCGAAGTTGGCAGTCGCCATCAGATAGCCCGCCAGGATGTCTTCACTGGCGACGTAGTCCTCGACCAGTGATGCCTCGATATTGGCGGCGATATCATTCTTGCGCGCGCTGTAGTCAGCCAAGTGCGCTGTCAGATATTTGCGAAACGCGTCAGAGCTGATGCCGTTGCCCATGTCGCCATGCGCGTAGTCCGGCGAGCCGCTTGTCCAGTTGCCCAAATTGATGTCGGGGCCGACCCGCAATTCATGTTCATCGGCGTCCAGGTCACGGTCGCGCCAACGCCCGAGAAGGCCCGCCTTCCATGTCACCACCTCGCCATCGAAGCGGAAGTTCACTGCGGCGCTGGTCTCGCGGTCATCGACCCATTTAGGCCCGACCACGAAGCGATTGAACGCGTAGTTGTCGTTATCCAGCCAACCGCCCAAAGGCGAGTCGGTGATGGTGTAGCGCGGAATCGAACCAGTTTGGTCGAGCACCAGTGAGACATCATCGTCGCCGTCGTATTCGAACCGCGCCTCCACTTCGTCCGAAACATCCTCGCGAGTCCTGGTGAACGCCAGCCGGTAGTCCACCGCGGAATGGCCGAATCGGTTCTCGCCGCCGGTGCTGACGGTGAAGGTATTTTCCTTCTTGGTACGGAAGCGGATGCGGCGGCTGAAGTCGCCGGGGTCGATGCCCTCGATGTCATAAATCTTGCCCAAGTGAGCGACGATGTCGCCATCGCCGGTCGGGATGATGCTGTTCTGGCGCGTCTCTGCATCGGTGAAATCGGTGTACAGGGTGCGCAGGAAGTAGCTGCTGCTCGCGTTAGGGCGCCAATCCAGGTTGAGGTTCAGGCCAGTACGCTTGCGGTTGATGTAGTACTTCCGCTGGGACACTTTGGCCATCACCAATGTGTCCTCCATGCCAAGTACTTTCTTGAATGAATCGTGGTAGTCGTACTCGCCCTCGATATTGTCCGATTCGTAGTCACGGTCCTGGACGCTGACGCCCAATGCAACCGCAAAATTTCCGTCGAATACATTGCTGTAATTAAACGACGCTTTCGGACTGGTCTTGCCGCTCAACGACTGCTTGCTGAGTTCCACCTTGCCGCGGATGCTCTGGCCCTTGCGATCAAAGCCAGAAGCCGATTCCACCAGTACAGTGCCGCCGATCGAATCACCCGGCAGGTCAGGCGTCGGGGACTTGATGACGGTCAGGCGCTCGGTGGAGTCTGAGGGAATCATGTCCAAAGGCGAGGCGCGGCTGCTGTCTTCTGGCGTACCGATCGACACACCATCAACCGTCACGCTGTTCAGCGCGGCATCCAGGCCACGCACCACGACATAGCGACCCTCGCCCTGGTCACGGGTGACGCTGACGCCGGGCAGTCGCGACAGCGATTCGCCCACATTCTTATCCGGGTACTGCCCCATCGAGTCGGAGGACACGGTGTCGCTGATCGCATCGGATTGTCGTTTGATGTCGATCGCGCGTACCTGTGATTCGTACTGCGACATCACGATGACGCGGTCAAGGGCCACAGGCTCTGACGTAGTGGTATCGCCTGGTGTCTGTCTCTGTTGTGTTTGTAATGTTTGTGCGTGGATGTCGGTGGCAACGGTCGCCAGCGCGATGGCGATGGCGATATTGAGTGGATGCTTTACGCACATGAACGTGAATCCCCGAAGCATAGATACCGGAGCCACACGATATTTCCAGGTCGTTGCAGTCCTGTTACAGCCATACGTCGCTGCCATGACACTTCCGCGATTGTGATGCCGTCGTCGATTGGCTGTAATGCGTAAAAAGGGGCCGGAGAAAATTTCAGGAATTTTCCGCGTCAGCTTTGCTAGCCTGCATCCATGAAAACTATCGAAGTCCGCCACCCGCTGGTGCAACACAAGCTCGGCAAACTGCGCGACACGACCACCGACTGCGTTCACTTCCGTCAGCTGGCCGGGGAGATCGCGGGACTGCTTGCCTACGAAGCTACCCGCGATCTGCCCACGCACGACGTGACAGTTCAGACTTGGGCGGGGCCGCTGGGCGTACCTCGCGTGCGTGTAGAAGACCTGACCTTGGTGCCAATCCTGCGTGCGGGCCTGGGTTTTTTGCCCGGCGTGCAGGCGCTGCTGCCGGCGGCACCAGTGAGTGTCATCGGTATCGCCCGGGACGAGGCCACCCATCAGCCGGTTGGGTACTACGAGCGCTTGGCCGGCCGCATGGACCAGCGCATGGCGCTTCTGATCGACCCGATGCTCGCAACCGGTGGCAGCGCGATCGCAGCGATCGATCTGCTCAAAGCCGCTGGCTGTCGCAGCATCCGCTGTATTTTCCTGATTGCCGCACCAGAAGGGCTGCGCGCGCTGGAAGCCAGGTATCCGGATGTCGAGGTCTACTTGGCCGCGATCGATGATCGGTTGGACGAAAACGCCTACATCCACCCCGGCCTTGGCGATGCCGGCGACCGCATCTTCGGTACGCCTTCCAGCTAAATTCGGAAACGTGTCAGGCCAGCGCGATCCAGATCCCAGCCAGCGCCATCAGCAGCAATGCGAGCCACGTCATCGCGGTTCCCCAGAAGCGTCCAACCGAATAACTAGCGGTGCGCGACAGTCCGGCGGCATGCATGATCCGCCCCAGTAGCAGCGCTGTGCCCAGCACCCAGATCCATAACGCAGGCAACCCGCAAAGTTCCAGCAAGCCCAGCATCAGCAACGCTAGCGGTGCGTTTTCGATGAAATTGCCATGCACGCGCACCTTTCGCGAAAGCACCGCATCGCCACCATCGCCCAAGCCGATTTTCTTGTCGTGCCGATGTACTGAAATTCGCGCCAGTAGCAGCAACATCAGCAGCACATGCAGAGACACGAACAACAGGGTGATCTTGGGCATCAGGCGATTCTAGTTGATCTAGCTTTTGGCTTGGCGATGAAAACGCTAGGGCGCGCGACTTCAGCCTGCAAAATTGCGCGCGTGAAGTTCTGCGTGCTCGTGAGCGGTGCCGAACTTGCCCTTGTCATCGCGCGCGACTTGCGCCAAGGCGCAGCCGGGATCGTGGGTAAAGAACAGATGCACGTTGCGCGCAAGTTTGTCCTCGAGAAACTCACGCTTCTCGTCGATCAACATCTCGGCATTACGGTCGTAACCCATCGTGATTGGCACGTGGACCCATGGCCGCCCCGGGATCAGGTCGGCGCAGAACACCACGCCGCCATGCGGCTCACCATTAACCAGCTCAGCCCCAACGATTTCAGCCAACATCAACCCAGGTGTATGTCCATCGCTGTAGTGGAAACGCACGCTGCGGCCCAATGCCCGCGAGTGCTCACCATCAACGATTTCCAGGCGGCCACTCGCTTCCAGCAGGGCTGGTACTTCGCTGATGAAACTGGCGCGATCACGCTGATGCGGGGTTCGAGCCCGGTCCCAGCACGCAGCACTGACCAAGAAAGTCGCATTCGGGAACAGCAGGCGCGGCGGCAAACCTTCCTCCCACGCCGCGAGCAGGCCGCCGACATGATCGAAATGCAGGTGAGAAAGCACCACGACATCGATGTCCTCGTGGCTGAAACCAGCTTGGCGCAATGAATCCAGCAACACGTGATGCGATTCCTGCACGCCATAACGTTCGCGCAGCTTCGGCTCGAAGAACGCGCCGATGCCAGTTTCGAACAATACCGTCTTGCCATTCAAAGGCGAGGCCAGTAATGCCCGGCAGGCAAGGTCGATACGATTGTCAGCATCGACATTGGACCAACGCTCCCACATGGCCTTCGGCGCATTGCCGAACATGGCGCCGCCATCGAGCTTTTGCGAATTACCAAGGATCGACCAGAGTTTCATCGCCCAAGTCTACGACGCCAATCGTTACGGCTGCAGCAGAATGGTGGATTTGCCGACCGGACTGCGCGGATCGGTGCCGCCAGTCAGCGTATTGCTGCGCCGGTCCCACATCACCGTGTTCATGTTGCCCCAGCTGTCGCTGGAGCGGCGACCTTGGTTGTCCTCACCGGGCACCAGGATATCGTGGCCCATGGCGCGCAACTTGGCGACGACGTCTGCCGACATGCTGCCGCGCTCGACTTCGACCACATCAGGCAACCATTGGTGGTGGTAACGCGGCAGCGCTGCAACTTGTTGCGCATCCAGTCCATCTGCATAGCCCAGCATGCCCAGCATGACCATGGTGATGATCCGGCTGCCACCCGGCGTACCGATGACGGCCACTTTGTCGTTGTTGATCATGAAGGTCGGCGTCATCGAACTCAGCATGCGCTTGCCCGGCTCGGGCGCGTTCGCGTCGAAACCCATCACACCGAAGGCGTTGGGTGTGCCCGGTTTAAGCGCGAAGTCATCCATCTCATCATTGAGCAACACGCCGGTGCCAGGCGGAATAAGACCGGAGCCGAACAACAGGTTCACCGTCTGCGTCGCGGCAACCCGGTTGCCTTCGGCATCGAGGATCGAAAAGTGCGTGGTCTCTTCGTCTTCCATTGGCGTCGGTGCGCCAGACAGCAAGCCACTTGGAGTTGCCTTGTCCGGATGGATAGTCGCGCGAAGGCCTGCGGCGTAATCCGGATCGGTGAGCGTCTTCACCGGAATCTTCACGAAATCCGGATCGCCCAAGTAGAACGTGCGGTCACGGTACGCACGGCGCATTGCTTCCACGATCAGGTGTACGCGTTCGGCTTGCGGGAGTTTTGCGAGGTCCCACGGTGCGAGGATCTGCAGCATCTCGGCCAGCGCAATGCCGCCCGAGGACGGCGGAGGCGCGGTGGTGACCTGCCATCCGTCGTAATCAAACTGGATTGGCTCACGTTCTTTCACTTGGTAGTTCGCCAGCTCTTCTGCAGTCCACTTGCCGCCTTCCGCCTTGACGCCGGCCAGCAAGCGTTTCGCGGTCACGCCACGATAGAAGCCGTCGTGCCCGCCGGCGGCAAGCCGCTCCAGCGTTGCAGCAAGCTGGGGCTGGCGGAAGATATCGCCTTCGCGCGGCGCATGGCCGCTGGCCAGGAATACTTCGCGAGTGCCGGGATACCGCTCCATGACTTTGCTTTTCTGGGCATAGCCGTCGGCGAAGCGCGCGTAGACCGGGAACCCTTCGCGGGCGATGCGGATCGCAGGCGCAAGCGAGGCCGTCAGCGGCAACCGGCCGTAGCGCTGCGCCACGTGCACCAAGCCAGCGGGCAATCCGGGAATGCCAGCCGACCACGGGCCACTCATAGCGCGGTCGCGATCCAGTTCGCCATTCTTGTCGAGATAGGCGGCAGGCGTTGCGGCGGCAGGCGCAGTTTCGCGCGCGTCCACGAAGACATCCTTGCCGGTCTTGCCGTCGTGCAGCAGGAAGAAACCACCACCACCCAGGCCCGAGCTGATCGGTTCCACTACAGACAGCACGGACGACACCGCCACCGCGGCATCAAACGCATTGCCACCCTGCCGGATGATGGCGATGCCGGCATCGGTGGCCAATGCATGCGCCGAGGCAATCACCGCGCCTGGCGGATGCGCTGGAGCTTGCAATGAGTCTTTCGCAGGCGAATGCGCCAATACCGGCAGCGCAGCCAGCAACATCGACAATACGAACCAGCGCAGCTGCTTCATGCGAATCATGTTCCCATCCTTTATTGGACCGATTGCAGCCGCATCAATTTGGCCAGCAATTGGCCATGGCTTTCCGCGAACTCCGGATCCGGGTCGATGCATTCAACCGGACACACGACCACGCATTGCGGCTCATCGAAATGACCCACGCATTCCGTGCACAGGGCGGGAGCGATCTCATAGATCGTCTCGCCTTGAGTGATCGCCTTGTTAGGGCAGACCGGCTCACAGACGTCGCAGTTGATGCAGATTTCGTTGATTTTCAGCGACATGTCGGAATGCCCCCTCCAAGGGAAAGGGCTGGAATACAGGCTCGGCTATTTTTATTTCGCTTCGACGAAGATGTAATTCACGCCAGCCGGCTCCGCAGCAGCCTTGACCTTGTCGCTGTCAGCTGCGTTGCCCACGAACAACACTTTCACGCCTTTCATCGTGCCTTGGCCAACCTGCGTGAAGGCAGTCGTGGCCAATTCAGACATCTTGCCGGAGGAAGGCGAGGCGAACACCAGCATGTTGCCAGCGATGATGCCCCGTGACAGATCGCCTTGAAGCTTCTCAAGCTGGCGCTCGTACTGGCCATCGAAACCTTCAGAGGATTCGCCTGGCAGGAAGTACACATATGGACTGTTGGTGATGCCATCCATGTTGCGCTTGGCGACATCGGTGACGTAATCACGCCATGCCGGCAGGTCGTCATTGGTCGGCGCCGTCAATGGCGCTGCAACAGCCTCGACGTTGGGTGCTTCTTCCTTCTTGCACGCGGCGAACGGCAGGATCAAGCAGGCGATCAAGAGCAGTCGGAACATCGTATTCATGGGATCCCCTTTTTTATCGGTGTGGCATGGGTAACACTGTTACGCGGTGTTGCATCATCCAGCGCACTTGCGCCACTGCACTTGCAGCGCGCTGGCAACAGCAGGCGGGACAAAGCCGGAAACATCACCACCAAGGCGCGAGATCTCGCGCACCAGCGATGATGAAATGAAGCCGTATTGCTCGGCGGGGGTCAGGAACAAAGTTTCGACCTCCGGGATCAGGTGCCGGTTCATGCTGGCCAACTGGAATTCGTATTCAAAGTCGGACACTGCGCGCAAACCACGCAGTAGTACACCAGCACCCAACTCACGCACCCAATTGGCCAACAGGCAGTCAAAGCCGTGGACTTCGACATTGGCATAGGAGGAAAGCGCTTCACGCGCCAGCTCCACTCGCAGATCCATCGGCAGCGCCGGCCCTTTACCCGGACTGGCAGCAACGCCAATGATCAATTTCTCGAACAACGGCGAAGCACGGTCAACGAGGTCCACGTGGCCATTGGTGATCGGGTCGAAAGTACCCGGATAAACCGCGATGCGCGTGGACACGCTCATGTCATCACTGGCATTGCCGCTGTTGTGGACTGGCGCTCATTGTACCCCGTCACCCGCGCTGATACAGGGAATAGTGCACATCACGGGTGTGGCTTTCCCGATGGAGCGCCCATTCCCCGGGTAAACGCAGCGCAGACGCAACCGGTGCCTCCAGGTAAATCCATGCCTGCGCCGCCATGCGTGCAGGCAGCATCTCCAGCACCCCATCCCACAAGCCTGCGTCGAAGGGCGGATCAACGAAGGCAATGTCGAACATGCCCTGATGTGCACCATGAAGCCAGGCCAAGGCATCACCGGCATGCACATTGAGCTGTGCACCTGCACCCAAGCGCCCGCCCAAGTCCTTGAGGCTTAAGGCCAGCTGGGCATCCGCCTCGACCAATTGTGCCGACGCTGCCCCGCGCGACAACGCTTCGAGGCCCAGCGCGCCGCTCCCGGCGAACAGGTCCAGAACCCGCGCACCGGGCAATTGGTGCTGCAACCAGTTGAACAGGGTTTCGCGAACGCGATCGGAGGTTGGCCGCAAACCGGGCCGATCTGGAACCGGTAGACGGGTTCCGCGCCAGCGCCCACCAATGATGCGGACGCTGCCCGGTTCGCCCTCTTGGATAGATGGGCGCGATGGCGCGCGCGGCGGCGATTTTCGGCCGGCGCTCATCGGGGTGATGGGTGTGCGGGTGTTACCATTCCTTCCATTCTCGCCTATCCCGCCGACACCTTCGCGAACGGCGCCGACGACTGCATACCATGGCCAGCTGGTTCCGCCGCAACAAGCCCGAAGCCGAACCAAAACGCCGCCTCAGCATTGAAGAACTGGCTGCCGCGTTTCCGAACGCGCCGGCGGCTACTTTTGATGAACCTGCTTTCGTTGAGCCGGCGGTGGAATCCCTTGCTGAGACAACCGCGCCTAAGCAGCTAGACGACGCGCCTGCAACGGCGCCAGTGGTGTTGGACGAAGCGCCGGCGGTCGAAGCGAGTTCCGAGCCCCTTGCCGCAACAGCGCCCATTGAAGCGCCAGCCGTCGAAGCTGTGGCCCGCGAGGCCGCGGCAGAACCTGCTGATTCCCCCACAACACTCGCTTCCGGCTGGCGTGAACGCCTGCGCAGCACCGGTTTCGCGCGCAGCCTGGGCGGACTTTTTTCGCGCAACCCGAAGCTCGACGATGAGCTGCTGGACGAAATCGAAACCGCCCTATTGACCGCAGATGTCGGCGTTACAGCCAGCAACCAATTGGTCGAGTCCATGCGCAAGCGGATGAAAGCGCGCGAATTCGTCGATGCCCATGGTTTGCTGCGCGCATTGCGCACCGACCTCATCGCGTTGTTGACGCCGGTTACGAAGCCACTGGAGATTGATCGCAGCAAACATCCGTTCGTGATATTGACCGTTGGCGTCAACGGCGTCGGCAAGACCACCACCATTGGCAAATTGGCGCATCGCTACAAGCACGAGGGCCGCAGCCTGATGTTGGCCGCCGGCGATACCTTTCGCGCTGCCGCGGTCGCGCAATTGCAAGCCTGGGGCGAACGCAACGGCGTGGCCGTGATTGCCCAGGGGCAAGATGCAGACCCGGCCTCGGTCGCGTTCGACGCGATGCAGGCGGCGACCTCGCGCGGTGTTGAAGTACTGATCGCCGATACCGCCGGGCGCCTGCACACCCAGCAAGGCCTGATGGCCGAACTCGGCAAGATCCGCCGCGTGATCAGCAAGATCGATGCCGACGCGCCGCATGAAGTGCTGATGGTGATCGACGGCACCACTGGCCAGAACGCGATCAGCCAAGTCCGCCAGTTCAACGCTGCGGTCAATGTCACTGGATTGGTGGTCACCAAGCTCGACGGCACCGCCAAGGGGGGCGTGGTGTTCGCACTGGCCCGCGAATTCGGCATCCCGATCCGCTATGCCGGCATCGGCGAAGGACCGGAAGACTTGCAGGTGTTCGATGCCGAGGCTTTCGTCGATGCGCTGCTACCCGAATCGCTGAACGGGTGAGCACTACCGCACCTGTAGCCGTGCGCACTCGCAGAGGCAGATTGGCCCGCGTCGCAATAGTGGTTGCCATCGTGCTTGTGTTGCTTGCCATTGCTGGCGGCTACCTGCTGCAACCGCAGCGTGCCAGCGCACTGCTGCTGGACCGCATCGGCAAGTCACTGGGCCTTGAGATCACCGCATCAGGGAAGGCCAGTTATCGCCTTCGCGGTACGCCGCAACTGGTACTACGTGATGTCGTGGCGCAGCGCCCGGGCGATGCCACTGCGCTGCTGCGCGCCGACCGCGTCTTCGTCGCCGTGCCATGGAGCACCATTCGTGCACGCGGCAGTGACCTGACCGTGCAACGCATCGAACTGGACGCACCGATCCTGGACATGCCGGCACTACAGCGCTGGCAGGCGACGCGCCCGCAGGGCGAAACACGTATTCCGACCTTGATTGACGGCCTGCAGCTTGTCCGTGGCCGCATCGATAACGATGGCTGGCGCGTTGATGGCATTAATCTCGAGCTGCCCTCGCTTGCGCCCGGAAAATCACTCAATGCGCACCTGCAGGGCCGCTATCTGGATCCACCGACTACGCTTCCGTTCGATCTCGATGTGGCCCTCACCAAGCCGGCCAATGACGCTGGCTTGGCGGCAATCGGCAAAGCCACGCTCGAAGGTGACGGCTGGAAGATGCGTGCACAAATCCATTTGTCCGGCCCACTGCACTTTGGCGTCGACGAAGTGAGCATGCTGCCTGCGAAGATCGGGATCTCGGCGCGCTACCTGTCCAAAGACTCCAACCTGCCATTTACGCTCGGCGCCGCCGGTCCGCTGCATTTCGACGAAGGCGTGTGGGCGCTGGATCCAGCCACACTGATCTTGCACGGCGACGGCATGATTCCAGATGCAACAGCAAACGGCGCACTCGCGTTGGGTCGCCGGCTGGTGTTGCGCCTGCATGGCGACATCGCAACATGGCCCGATACGTGGCCGGCATTGCCGCCGCCGCTATCGGCATCGACATCGCCGATGGCTTTCTCACTGGACTATGCAGGCCAAGTGGATCTCAGCGAAGCCGCCGCACTGGCATTGCATCGGGACAAGACGAAGTTTGATGTGCGCTTCAAACTCCCGGTCGTGATGGACTGGATCAACTCCAACGTCGCCGGATCCCCGCTGCCGCCATTGCAAGGTCACATGCAAACACCGCAGCTCGAAATCGCCGGCGCGACGCTTGAAGGGGTGGAAGTGGAATTCTCCGACGATGCCTTACTGCCCGTACCCAGCAAGCCATGACGCAAGCGCTTGCAGCCACTGATTTCAGCGCGCGGCTGCTGGGCTGGTTTGATGAGCACGGCCGCCATGACCTACCTTGGCAGCATCCACGCACGCCATATCGCGTGTGGCTGTCGGAAATCATGCTGCAACAGACCCAAGTCGCTGTCGTGGCGCCTTATTTTCAACGCTTCATTACTGCGCTGCCAGACCTCCCGGCGCTAGCTGCGGCATCACAGGACGAAGTACTCGCGCTGTGGTCAGGTCTTGGCTACTACGCCCGCGCCCGCAACCTGCACGCCGCAGCGAAAGTATGCGTGGATATCCATGCCGGTGAACTTCCGCGCGATGCCGAAGCACTACGCGCCCTGCCCGGCATTGGCCGCAGCACCGCCGGCGCGATCCTGGCCCAGGCTTGGGGCGAACGCGCCGCGATCCTGGACGGTAACGTCAAGCGCGTGCTGTGCCGGATGCACGGCATCGAAGGTTGGCCGGGCACGCTCGTCATCGAAAAGAAGCTGTGGGCAATTGCCGAATCATTGCTACCGGATTCCCGGCTGGCTGACTACACGCAGGCGCAAATGGATTTCGGCGCCACGCTTTGTACCCGTTCTGATCCGGCCTGCACCATTTGCCCTATCCAGCACGACTGCATCGCATTCCGCGAAGGTCGTACTGCCGAGCTGCCCTCGCCTAAACCGGGCAAGCCGCTGCCTCAACGCAGTGCGCACATGCTGGTAATCGAGGACGAGCAAGAGCGCGTTTTGCTGCAGCGTCGACCGCCAACCGGTGTCTGGGCCTGCCTGTGGTCATTGCCCGAACATGCCGATATCGAGACCGCTCGACTCTGGCTCGAACGTCATGTGGACGATGACCTGACCAGCCTGCAGGCTGGCCCGCCGGTCATGCATGGATTCAGCCATTACCGGCTGCAGATCCTGCCGCATCGCATCACCGGGGTTCGTGCACGCACGGCAATCAGCGACAATGACGACCTGCGCTGGGCATTGCGCGCCGAGTTGGCCGGCATCGGCCTGCCCGCGCCTGTCAGGCGATTGCTGAAGGAGTAAACAAGATGGCAAGAATAGTGTTTTGCGAAGTCGACCAGATCGAAGCCGAAGGCCTGGATTTCGCGCCGTGGCCCGGCGAAGCCGGCAAGCGGGTGTTCGGGCACGTCGGAAAACCCGCCTGGCAACGCTGGCTTGCGCACCAGACCATGTTGATCAACGAGAACCGGCTGTCGCCATTGAACCCGGAGCATCGCAGCTTCCTGGAAGCCGAGATGCTCAAGTTCCTGTTCGCTGGTGGCGCGGATAAGCCCGCGGGTTACGTGCCGGAAGGCGGCTGATCACGCAGCTGTTTTTCAGCCGCACGCACCGCCTTCATATCGACAGGCCTGATTTCTTGGATCCGGCAGGTCACGGGAGAGCCCACTGCCTGAACGCTGTCGAATTTGCCAAGTAAAAAACTGGTCTGCGACTTCACCACCAAACCCGGCGAACCACTTCCCCAATCCAGGCATGCGCCCGACAGCGTCAGCAGCCAGGTTTCGCGCGGTCGCATGTCGAGCAATACATGCTCGCCGTCTACGCGACTCCAACCCATCGGGTTGCTGTAACGGATCTGATTGACCGGGGCACCTGCGTGAGCCTCTACCAACGCCAGTCGCGTAGCTTCCGGTAATCCGCTGGTTGCACAAGCTGCGAGCAGCGCCGCTGCGATCGCCACCAATAATTTCTTCATGACCGTCTCCATTCGTCAGTGGAATAGATCATGCACGTCGCCGGTTTGGATTGCGTGCGCACCCCGCCACCCCATTCAGCCGCGATCCTGCTTGCCGTTCAGGCTAACGCCCCGTATCATGCGCGGCTTGCTGTTCCGGCACTGGCCGGGTAGCTCAGTCGGTAGAGCAGGGGATTGAAAATCCCCGTGTCGGGGGTTCGATTCCCTCCCCGGCCACCATCGGTACAGCGAGTAAACGTAAGCCCTGCAACGGTTCATGCCTTTGCGGGGTTTTTCGTTTATTGAGCCTCGTTTACATGCATGCAAGGACGTATTGCAGGCTGCGCAGGTGTATCTTCGCGCTCTAACATTGGGAAACGCCCGGGAACTCCATGGACATCCACGACATTGCCCTGACCCTGTACACCGCATTGCTTGGTCGCCAAGACTTGGCTACCGCGACCGACGAAACCCGTGTCGCGATGGGGCGTGAAGCGTATCGCTGCGCAGAGGCCTTCTTCGTCGCCAAGGATGCGTATATCCGAGAGCTGCCAATCACCGAAATCGAAGCTGGCTACTGATCCACGCGCCTGCGCATTCGTGGCCTGCAGGCTATGCTCGGCATCCCCGACCGAGAACGCAGCCATGAATCGAAGCCTTTCCTGGAGCGCGACATCGCGTGCTGTCTTGCTCACTCTGGCCGTTGCCCTGCTTGCAAGTTGCGGTAGTGGTGGCCCGGTACGCAGGGTCTCTGAGCCCGCGGCCAGCATCCAGCAATTGACCGTGCGTGCCGATGGTCTTTGGGACGTGCAGCTGCGACTGAACAACTTCAGCAGTATTCCGATGCGCTTTGCCACGACCAACATCCAAATCGCCTTCGACAACGGCGCAGCAGGCAATGTGCAAACACAGCCACAAATCAACATCGGACCCGAGTCCGCAGACGTGGTCAGCGCTACCCTGACCCCGACCGCAGGCGGGCGCGCACGCATCGCCACCGCGCTGGCAGATGGGCGCAGCTTGAATTACACGCTGGGTGGCACGCTTGAAGCCGGGCCGGCGGATGCCAAGTCACGCACCTACAAAATCGAACGCACCAGCTCGCTGACACCTGTTCCGGGGCTTGCGGGCGTGATGCGTTAAGGCTGCGCACCATTCCTGTCAAGCACGGCCAAAACAACCATACGCCGTAGTATGCTAAGCCTCACAAGAGCCGAGTGAGCGGCTCACAACCAATCGGACGCACGTATGAGCAGCTACAAAGCCCCGCTGGAAGACCTCCGTTTCGCACTGTTCGATGTACTGGACGTTGAGCCTTTATTCAGCAGACTTGGCTTTGATGATGCAAATCGCGAGCTGGTCGATGCTGTGCTGGACGAGGCTGCGCGCTTTACGGAAACCGTGCTCGCCCCCCTCAATGCAATCGGCGATCAGGTCGGCTGCACATACAACAAGGCCACTGGTGACGTCACCGCTCCGCCCGGCTTCAAGCAGGCGTTCGACCAGTATGTTGAAAGTGGCTGGATCGGGCTGACCAATACACCCGAACATGGTGGCCAAGGCATGCCCAGTGTCCTGGGTGGCGTGCTGACTGAACTGGTTGATTCGGCCAACCTGGCTTGGGGCAACTTCCCGATGCTGTCGCACGGCGCGGTCGTGGCCTTGGAGGAGTACGGCGAAGACTGGCAGAAAGAGGTGTTCTTGAAACCGCTGGTCGCTGGCACGTGGACCGGCACCATGTGCCTGACCGAGCCACATTGCGGCACTGACTTGGGCCTGCTCAAGACCCGCGCAGAACCACAGGAGGATGGCAGCTATTCGGTCACCGGCACCAAGATCTTTATCACCGCCGGCGAACACGACCTGGTTCCCAACATCGTCCATCTGGTGCTGGCCAAACTGCCTGACGCACCACCAGGGGCGAAGGGAATTTCCCTGCTCGTGGTGCCGAAATTCAAGGTAGCCCGCGACGGAACGGTAGGTGACCGCAATGCCGTGCGCTGTGGCGCGATCGAACACAAGATGGGCATCCATGGGTCCGCCACTTGCGTCATGAACTTCGATGGCGCGGAAGGGTATCTTGTCGGCGAACCCCACAAGGGCCTGCAGGCGATGTTCGTGATGATGAACTCGGCGCGCCTCGGTGTTGGCGTGCAGGGTCTCGGCCTGTCCGAACGCGCCTATCAGAATGCCCTGCGATACTCGCGCGAGCGTTTGCAGTCACGCTCGCTGTCCGGCCCCAAATGTCCCGATAAGCCGGCAGATCCGATCATCGTGCAGCCAGATGTGCGGCGCATGCTACTGGCCCAGAAATCACTGATCGAAGGCAGCCGCCTGCTCAGCCTGCACGCATATTCGCAGCTCGACATCGCCGAGAAGTCGCAGGATCCCGCCGAACGCGAGCGCGCCAACACGTTACTAGGCTTCCTGACCCCGATTTCCAAGGGCTGTTTGACCGAATGGAGCATCGAGAACACTTATAACGCGGTGCAATGTTTCGGTGGACACGGCTACATCGCCGAACATGGCATGGAACAACTCGCGCGCGATGCCCGCATCACCACGCTTTACGAGGGCACCACCGGGATCCAGTCGCTGGACCTGATCGGCCGCAAGACTGCCGCCTCCCACGGAGCCGGCCTGAAGCTGTTCCTTGCTGAAGTGGACGCCTTTGCCAAGCAGCATGAAGATGATGCCGCGCTAGCGGAATTCATGATGCCACTGACTGCCAAATGCGCTGAATGGAGCAAGCTCACAATGGAAACGCTGCAACGCGCGGCGACCAATCCAGAAGAACTTGGCGCAGCCAGCACCGACTACATGTTCTATTCCGGCTACGTGGTGTTGGCCTACTGGTGGGCGCGCAGTGTTGCCGCCGCAAATGCCTCCAGCCGTTCGCAGCCGTTCAAGGACGCCAAGCGCGACACCGCCCGCTTCTACTTCGCGCGCATGCTTCCACGCACGCTTGCGCACAAAGCAGCAATCGAGGCTGGCGCGGCATCACTGATGGCATTGGACGCGGATCACTTCGGCGACTGAGGCGTAGCCGGCTGCCTCCAAATCCTCATGGAAGAGGTATAAGCTCGATCCTTGATGGAGACCGACAGCGCGACGCTTCGCCCGGTCCACACCGGCGCCCGAACCGCAGCAACTGACGCGGACGGCTTGCTAGCTCCCGTAGATTGCCTCGAACGCCTCGCATCGATTACAAATTTTCCAGGCCTGCGCCTGTTGGGCCTGGATGCGCATGGCCGTGCGCTGAACTGGATGAGCTGGCAGGACGCGACCTGCCTCTATGCACGCGGTGCGGTGGCATGGACGCTAGGAGACCCATGCTTGCTGATCCACGGTGGCATCAACCGGGCCAGCGGCACGCGCAGCCTGATGCCGCTGCATCCAATCATCGCCGCCCGCGGGCACGCACGCCTTCATGCAATGGATCCCACGCCGGCCCTGACCAACCAGGCGCTCTTCGCACGCGATCATTCCCTGTGCTTGTACTGCGGCCGGGATTTCCAACGTGCCGCGCTGACCCGCGACCATGTGCAGCCCGTTTCCAAAGGTGGCCAGGACACTTGGGAAAACGTGGTCTCCGCTTGTTTGCATTGCAATTCGCGCAAAGGCAATCGCACGCCACAGCAGGCTTCGATGCCGCTACTGGCTGTGCCATACAGGCCGAGCTGGGTCGAACACCTCATCTTGTCCAACCGCAATATCCTTGCTGACCAGATGGCCTTCCTGACTGCACAACTGCCGAAGAAGCGCCCACGCAGCACCCGACCCGGCCTATCGCGTCCTGATGTCACGTGCATTGCGCGTTGACGGGGGCGCTCCCGTTAGGAACACTGCTACTTTCCGCAATGGATCTTCGCCATGGCCCTGACCCTCGGCACTACCGGCATGGACAGCGACACTCAGGCCGACGTGACGACTGCATTCAAGGCAGCCAATGCAGACCTTGGTGGTCATTGGACCCTGGTCGCGGATGACAACGCTGACTATGTGGTGATCGACATGGACAGCCTTTATGGGCCGATGAGCTGGATGCGGCTGCACTCCTCTGGTCGCAAGGTAATCGGGCTGACTTCGGTGGAGAGGAGCCAGACCGACTACAGGTTGATGCGCCCGATCAATGCGAGTGACTTCGCCGTGCTGCTCAGCGAAATCGCTCGCGATGCACCGTCCTCGTCTGCTGCTGCAGCACCGTCGGCTTCCACACCTGCACCGGCGCCCAGCGACCAGTTGCCTGACGCGCAGGCATTACCGCAGGCAAAGGCCAAGAAAGTAGCTGTCACCGACCCGGTCATGGCCTCTGCGCCTGCAACCACGACTGAACCAGATCCCATCCCGGAATCGCCCTCTGTCACGACGCTATTGCCGGACCGCACCTTGGCAAGCTGGTTGACCGGCAACAAGCTCGATGATCGGGTTCGCTTGCAACGTGGTGACGCGCCCGTGGTACTCATCGATCCCCGTAGCAAGACCTATCACGGCCCAGTAACCTTGAAGTCACTGGTGTCGTGCTTCGCAGGTAGCCTGACAATCGAGGATTTCGAGAAGCCCGACGCTGCTGCGTGGGAAGCCGAAGCTGCGAAACTCGGCGAAGCACAACCGCTGGCCAGACTGCAGTGGCTTGGTGGCTTGCTGGCCGGCCGCGGCAAATTGCTGCCAGGCAATGATCCGAACGGCCAGTACGGCCTGACCAAGTGGCCGCAGACCGAACGCGAGTATCCCAAGCATTTCCGCATCGCAACCGCGATGATGAAAGGCCCCTCCACAGTGGAGGAGATTGTCGCAGCAAGCGGTGCAGACATTGGGGAAGTAGCCGATTTCATCAACGCGAATCTCGTTACCGGCTATGCCGAAATCGCACGGCCTGAAGCTTCTGATCCGGAGCCACCAACCAAACCCAGCGGTGGCCTGTTCGGACGCATGCGCGGTCGTTGACCTACGAACACATCCCAGCTCCTGCTTAGCCCATTCGGGGTGGTGGCGCGCGGCGCAATCAGCGGTTAATGCTGCGTGGAACGATTCCCTTGCTCTGGCTACGCTGGTACACCCAGACAGTGGCGGGCGGGACATTGCGAAGGACGAACTCGCCCCGCCGCATCGACAGCCCCATGGACGCCAGGACGCTTTCCATCACAGGGGACATCGGGCCGTAGGTGAACTGGATAAAGCGCCCACCCGGGCGTAGGCACGAAAATGCACTTTCCAGTATTCGGGTCGCTGCACGCCTGTCCATCGACAGCAGACCAAGCCCCGAGACGACCGCATCGGCCAAGCCATCATCCAGGAACCCAGCATCCGCGGCCAGCTGCGCCAGTTCACACGCATCACCAAGCACTAGAAGCTCACGCGGGAACTGCAAACACAGATGTGAATGCAGTTGTTGGTTCAATTCCAGCACCAGCAGTTGCTTGCCGGTAATGCCTTGGTCCACCAGTGCGCGTGTGATTGCCCCGGTACCGCCACCAAGCTCGATTACGCGGCTGGTGTTGGCCGGCAATTCGGCAAGCATCGCTGCTGCCAACTCCGGGCTGGACGGTGTGAATGACGCAGTCTGCCGCGGGTTCTTCAACCATTGGCCGATGAAGCGCAACCTTTCAGATGAGCGATTGCGCATGTGTATCCCTTGATATTGATTGCCCGCGACTAACCACGCCGGGTCAACCGCCAGGCACGATGGATCCGCGGGTTGCGCGCGAAATCCGGCGGGATTGTCGACGCGCTGATGTCTTCGACCGTGGCGAACTCAGAAAGTGCTTCGGCATCCAGGCGAAACCGGCGGAAGTTGTTGGAAAAATACAACACACCATCGTCAGCCAGGCGGTCGACCGCAGCACGCAGCAAGCGCACATGGTCGCGCTGCACGTCGAAGTCTTCCGCTCGTTTGGAATTTGAAAAGGTCGGCGGATCGCAGAACACCACGTCGTATTCACTCCGGTCCGCTTCCAGCCAACGCACTGCATCGGACTGGGCGATGCGATGGCGGGTACCGCCAAGGCCATTGGCGTGCAGGTTGTCGGCCAGCCATTCCAGGTAAGTCGCCGACAGGTCGACGCTGGTCGTCTCCAGCGCGCCATTGACCGCGGCCTGCACACTCGCCACGCCGGTGTAGCAGAACAGGTTGAGGAAGCGGCGCCCGCGCGTTTCCAGCGCCATGCGTGCGCGCAAGGGTCGATGGTCGAGGAACAGGCCGGTATCCAGATAATCAAACAGGTTGACCTGAAGATCCGCACCTCCTTCGCGGACCGTGATGAACTCGCTGCGCTGGTCGAACTGGCCGTATTTGCTGCCACCCTTGCCGGTGCTACGGGTCTTCAACGCGACGCGTTCGCGCGGCACCTCGAACACTTCGCGTACTGCCGCCAGCAATTCGTTGAGGCGCTTGCGTGCGGTTGCTTCCGGGATGTCGGCAGGTGCCGCGTACTCCTGCACATGCAGCCAGACCGTCTCATCCGGTTCGGTCGTGTAGACATCGACGGCACAGGCGTATTCAGGAATGTCGGCGTCATAGGCGCGGAAGCAGGTCACGCCCTCGCGCTCGCGCCACGCGCGCAAGCCCTTGAGATTCTTGCGCAGACGGTTAGCGACCATCTGCGCGCCATCGCCCAATGCACGCGGCCCAACGTCGCCAAGTTCCGGCAGCGCGATAGGCGTCGCCACGATCAGGCTGCACTCGATCGGTCCGTTGAACATCTGGTACCGCTTCTGCGCACGCAGACCCGTGGCGCGTGCCAACTCAAAATCACCGCACAAAATACTTGCGGTCCATGCCGGCGTTGCACGTTTCAGCGACTCGCCAAGCGTCCGATACAACGCCGGATCCGCAGCGAGACGTGCGTCATACGGCGGGTTGCAGACGACTACGCCCTGCAAATTTTCCTGCACCGGCAGATTGGCGACATCACGCACGTCGAGTCGCATCGCGTTGGCGACGCCGGCAATCTGTGCATTCTCGCGCGTGGCGCGAATCGCATGCGGATCACTGTCACTACCGTGGATGCAGGCACGCAACGTGGCACGTCCGCGTGCTTCGCGCTCGATCGCGTCGATCTGCAGGGTTTTCCAGGCATCCACATCAAAACCGGGCCAACCGGTCGGTAAGTTGTCGCCCAGTCGGAACAGTCCCGGGGCGACATCGGCTGCCATCAATGCACCTTCAATCAGCAAGGTGCCGCTGCCGCACATCGGGTCCAGCAGGTCGCCGCCTGCGGCATAGGCCTGTGGCCAGCCGCCGCGCAGCAGGACTGCCGCCGCCAGGTTTTCCTTCAGCGGGGCTTCGCCCTGCGCACGCCGCCAGCCACGCCGATGTAGCGGACCGCCACCCAAGTCGATCGACAGGATGCCGCGACCCTTGCGCACGACCAAATTGATGCGCACATCCGGCGATTCGACATCGACATCCGGGCGTGTACCGGTGTGTGCACGCAAGGTATCGACCACTGCATCCTTGATCCGCTGCGCGGCATAGCGCGCATGGGTGATCGCATCGCCGGATACATGCGCATCGACTGCAATCGTGTGGCCAGGCCCGACATGCTGGGTCCAGTCGATCTGCATCGCAACGGCAAACAGCTGGTGCTCGTCGGCGCACTCAAATTCGCTGAGCGGCCATAGCACGCGACTGGCCAGCCGCGACCACAGCACCGCGCGCTGCGCATCGATCAACTCGCCTTCGGCATTTGCACCGGCCATGGTCGCGGTCGCGCGCGTACAGCCAAGCGCCACCAGTTCGTCAGCCAACAGGTATTCCAGGCCCTTGCCGCAACTTGCGAAAAATTTCATGCCGATACCAACGCCAGTAAGTGTTCGAATGCCTCGGCACTTGCCTGTACATGCTCAGACAGACGATGCGAATCGTTCACCAGCAGCAGTCGCGCATTGCGCGCAGCAGCCCAGTCGACGACCTGAGTTGCAGGAATCAGCTCGTCGTGCCAACCATGGATGATCGAAGTCGGCACAGGTGCAGCATCAAGTCCGGGCGCCGACCCCATGCTGATGGGCGGCGCCATCAAGAACAGCCCGCGTACCGGCACTTCCAGCGAAACCCGCGCGGAAATCCACGCTCCCAGGCTCGACCCAGCAAGCACGAGCGGGCCACGAGCAGCGGCGTCCCGCGCAAGGTGGAGCAATCGCTGCAGGCGCGTGGGCACGTCACCCAGATTGCTGACGTCATGCATCGCATCGAGATCGCTGTAGTCGGGACGTTCATGCGTCCAGCCCAAGCGTTCGGCCACGTCCGCAAGCGCGGTGACCTTGGTCGCATCCGGACCACTCTCGAAACCGTGCGAGAGGATGCAATGCCCCTTCATGCCGTCACTCCTTGCGCTATCACCCACACTGCGGCGGCGGAGCGAAGGAAACGGCGGACGCGGATCAGTTCGGTGGACTGTGTAGACATGTGTGAATGCTAGCATCGGCGCATGCCTGCCCCCCCTATTATCAGTCACATCCGAATCGATTCGTTGCCCTACGCAAGCGCGCTTGCGGCGCGCCAGCTGGGCGATATCGACTTGGTCGTGATCCATTGCACCGAGCTGCCAGACCTGGCAATGGCACGCGAGTTCGGCGAGCGCGTGCTGTATGCCGAAAGCGGCACCGGCAACAGCGGCCATTACTACATCGAACGCGATGGCGGCATCGTCGAATATGTCGATCCTGGCTATGTCGCCCACCACACTCGCGGTTACAACCCGCGCTCGGTCGGCATCGAACTGGTCAACACTGGCCGCTACCCGGAATGGCTGGATTCGCGCCATCAAGCAATGGACGAGGCCTACACGGAGGTGCAGATCAAAGCCCTGGTCGGACTGCTGCAAGACCTCAGCGCACGGATTCCGAGCCTGCGCTTGATAGCAGGACACGAAGATCTTGACCTGGACGAAGTTGAAGCCAGCGACGATCCCCGCATCAAGGTTCGCCGAAAACGCGATCCGGGCCCGCGGTTCCCGTGGCGACAGGTGCTGGAAA
This sequence comes from Lysobacterales bacterium, assembly GCA_038242955.1. Lineage (GTDB taxonomy): Bacteria > Pseudomonadota > Gammaproteobacteria > Xanthomonadales > Xanthomonadaceae > Thermomonas. The sequence continues at coordinate 45,477 of JBBSRO010000007.1, read as the reverse complement.
ATATGCCGTTGCGACGGCTTGCGGCAGCGCAGCATCTATAATCGACAGATGAATCCGCCCGCTTCCGAACCCGTCGTCCACGAACTCGTCGAGCTGCTCTCACTGGAGCGTCTGGAAGACAATCTGTTCCGCGGCCAGAGCCGCGACATCGGCACCAAATACGTGTTCGGTGGACAGGTCGTGGGACAGGCGCTGTCGGCCGCGCAGGCGACGATGGACGAAGTTGGCGAGCCACGCGACGCGCATTCGCTGCACGCCTATTTCCTGCGCGCCGGCGATATTGATGCGCCTATCGTCTACAGCGTCGACCGTACCCGCGATGGCGGCAGTTTCTCGGTGCGCCGGGTCACTGCGATCCAGCACGGGAAGCCGATTTTCGTAATGGCAGCGTCATTCCAGCAACATGAGCAGGGTGCCGAACACCAGCTGTCGATGCCGGAAGTACCGAAGCCCGAAGACCTCGACCCATCGCCGCCGCTAACGCCCGAACAGATGGCGCAGCTACCGATCAAGGTCCAACGCTGGCTGTCGCGGAAAGGGCCGTTCGAGTTCCGACATGTGTATCCGCGCGACGAAATGAACCCGCCCAAGCGTCCGCCATTCCAGCAGGTCTGGTTTCGCCTGTCCGAGCGTGTCGGCGATGCACCCGAACTGCATCGCGCGCTGCTGGCGTACGCCAGCGACTTCCACCTGTTAGGCACCGCGACCTTCCCGCACGGGATCAGCTATTACCAGCCGAATGTGCAGATGGCTTCACTCGACCATGCGCTGTGGTTCCACCGTGTATTCCGCGCCGATGAGTGGCTGCTCTATTCGATCGATAGCCCCAGTGCACAAGGCGGCCGCGGGCTTGCACGCGGCCAGATATTCGATCGCGATGGCCGGCTGGTCGCCAGCACCACGCAGGAAGGCCTGATCCGCGTGGTCGGTGCTGACAAGGCGGGTGTGCCCGTGCACCCGAAGGGCTGAGCATGCGCAAGGTATTCAGCAGCATCCGACTGGAAAACGTGGAAGCCGTCGCCGAACTGCTGCGTGCGGAAGGCATCGAAGTGAAGATCAGCGATGGCCGCTCGTATCGCGGCAGCCGCCGCAGCCATTTCAGCTATCGCGATAGTGAACAATCCCGCGCGGAACCGGCGGTGTGGATTCTAAATGCCGACGACCAGCCGCGCGGACGCCAGTTGCTGCGCGATGCCGGCCTGCTGGAAAGCTCGCGCGTCGGTGAGAGCACCTACCAACCCATGTCGACGTTGCACAAGACCAATGACTTGGCCGCGCGCAAGTCCAGCATGCGCAAATGGTTTCGCGTCGGCCTATTGGTGCTGATCGTGGTGGTGAGTGCGCTCATTCTGTATTCGAAGCGCGAAATATCGAAAAAACCTGCGTTAGAACGCGCCGTGGCAACCGCCCCTGCGACACCAGAACATGCCGCACCCACCATCGTTCCGCAGCAAGCCGAAGACCTGGAGGTCTATCGCGCTGATGTTCCCACTGCATTGGCCAAGCTGTTGATTGAGGCCGAGATCGAGACGGCCAAACCCGCCCAGGCCTGCATCGCGATCGATGGTGCCAACCCCGCACCGCAGTTCATGGAATCCCTGACGACTGTTACGACTAAAACCTTTCCCACCAGTGATTGTCCAGGCGATGCTGCGTGGAACATCACAGTGCACGATTACATGACCGATGGCCTGGGTCGTGGTCACGTGCAACTTGAGTCCGGCGGCGGCAAGGCACGAACCGTGGAAGCAGAACGCGACGGCACCCGTTGGAAGATCCTGTCTCAGCGCTAAGCGTGACGAAACACAGTATGCGTATCACGTAAGCGACAACGCTCGGATTTCTCCGGGCGTTGTGCCCTTTGGCTAAGGCATCAGAGGATCATCTCTGGGGCGACTGCGCCTTCGCGTCGCGCATGCCGTGATCCTTGTGGTGACCCTTGCCATGATGCATGCCCTTTCCTTCAGGCTTGAACGCATCGAATTCAGCGCGGCTCAGCACGCCATCATGGTTGGTGTCCGCAGCATCGAAGAACTCGGCGCGCCGTTTGGCCCGCCTGGCTTGCATGTCCGCCTTGTCCAGGTAACCGTCCTTGTTTGCGTCCATCTGGTCGAAGCGTTCCGACAGCTTGCCTTGGCCTGACGCAACCTCGGTACGACTGATACGGCCGTCCTTGTCGGTGTCCAGCGCCATCATTCGACCATGCCCGCCCTTCATCGTGCCGCGGTGATGCTTGCCACGCATCTGCGCGTGCATCTGAGCGCGCTCATCGGCGCTCAACGTGCCGTCCTTGTTGGTGTCTATCTGGTCGAAGCGCTTGGCCAGCATGGGCGCCTGGGCAGCTTCGGCGCGATCAATCGCGCCATCCTTGTTGACGTCCAGTTGCTGCATGCGCGGCTTGGCGCTGCCGGGTGCGGCCGGTTTGACCTGTGCGAACACCGCCACAGAGGTGAGTGCCAGTGCGACGGCGACTGACAGTACCTGCATCTTCTTCATGGGAATGTTCTTCATGGAGCTGTTCATCAAGTGTTCCTCTGGCGAACCGGTATCAACCGGAATGCCATTGAAAACGTGGCACCAAGGCGACGGTTGACACTTTGGCTTTCGCGCAGCTGAACGATGGTGGCGTTATCCTGATCCCATGGGTACCGACGCCGACAACCTGCGCATGTTCCGCACTGGTACGCATCCCTGCGGATACTGGAGCGATCGCGAGGCATGCGATCTGGTCCTGGATCCACGCGACCCGCGGTTGCCATCGCTGTACCCGATGGCACTGGACTCGGGGTTCCGACGCTCTGGCGACATCATCTACCGGCCAGCATGCGCTGGCTGCCAAGCGTGCGTGGCAGTGCGCGTGCCAGTGGCCAGCTTCAAGCCTGATCGCAGCCAACGCCGCTGCCTGGCGCGCAATGCCGATGTCGATGTGAGGATCGTTGCGGCGACTCGCACTGACGAGCACCTGGCGCTATATCGCAAGTACCTGGCCGCACGCCACGCCGGCGGTGGCATGGATGACCACGGCGCGCCCGAGTTCGAGCAGTTCCTGATCGGCTCCTGGAACGAAGGCCGCTTCCTGGAATTGCGCGAGCACGGCAGCCATCGACTGTTGTCGGTTGCGGTGACTGACTTGGTGAAGGATGCATTCTCCGCGGTCTACACCTTCTACGATCCTGAAGAAGCTGCACGCGGTTTGGGCACGCTCGGCGTGCTCAAACAACTCGAATGGGCCGCGCGCGATGGCCGCAGCCACCTGTACCTCGGCTATTGGATCGCCGGACACGCCAAGATGGATTACAAGCGCCGCTTCCAGCCGCTGGAAGGCTTTGATGGTCGCAGTTGGCGACGACTGCAGGCGTGAAAAATCCCAATTTCCTGCGGAACTAGCGTCAGACGGCGGGACAAGGGATTTCCTGCCGGACGACTTCAATCATTCCTGAATCTTTGTCAGGAAACTTCACTCTGACCATTTTGGGGTGGTATTGCCTCAGCAGGAGCAGACTCCGGCGCAGCTTCGCCCGAACCGACATAAGAAGGGACAAGGCCCGGCTCCATCAGCACGTGCGATGCCCGGCTGCGGTCATAGAAGCCGAACTCTGCATCGCCACGCGCGGACACGATCATCCGCACCATTGCGCCCGGGACCATCAGTTCGAGGGAGATTTCGCGTCCGTCGTTGGTGCGGCCCTGCAACGTCATCTCTATGAAGGCGCCGCCGGTATCGATTTCACGGCATGGCACGTGCACACCGGCCGGCCCGTCCTGCAGGTACGGCTTGATCGCATCGCCAAGCGCTTCAATGGCGGGCGGGAAGAAAAACACGGCATATCCTGCAGAATCATTCATGGAGCAACTTTTCCTTCTTGTTCAAGACCACCAACGACATGCTCAGGCTGTCAGTGGCGGCATCGGTTTCTCCGAGTTCCGAGTGTAGCCGAGCCCGGTGCAGTGCTTCGCAAGACTGTGACGCAAGGTGCGTCCATGCCATTCTTCGGCCATGCCGATCTCCCCTGTCCTGCGGGTATCCATCTTCTCCACACTGGCGTTGTGTGTGGTGGCGTGCGCACCGGCGCCGCTGCCCTTCGCGCGACTCGCCGGACTGATCACCAGCAAGGAGCTGGACGAAGTCAGCGGCTTCGCAATATCGCGTGCGCATGATGACGTGCTGTGGGCGATCAACGACAGCGGCAATCCCGCACGGCTGCATGCCTTGTCCATACGCGGAAAGGTGCTGGCGAAGTTCGATGTCGAAGGCGCGAAGAACATCGACTGGGAAGACATGGCCAGTTTCGACCTGGACGGCAAGCATTATTTGCTGGTTGCCGATACCGGTGACAACGGCGGCCTGCGCAAGAGCATCACCTTGTACATCTTCGAAGAACCGGCCACTTTGGTGAACGGCCCCCTGCGTCCAGCCTGGACGATTCGCGCACGTTGGCCGGATGGGCCACGCGATTGCGAAGCCGTGGCAGTGGATGCCGCTGCCGGCAAGATAATGCTGGTGTCCAAGAAGCGCACACCGCCAGAACTGTTCGTGCTGCCATTGGTCGACCCCGGCAAGACATGGCGCGAGCCGCGTCGCATAGGCCGCCTGAGTGGCGTTCCGGCAGCGGATCCGGAGCTGCAGCGCAGTGACCCCACAATGGCCAAGCTGTTTACGCAGGTGACCGCAGCCGATCTATCACCGGATGGGCAAACGCTGGCAGTGCTGACCTACGGCAGCGTCCTGTTCTACCGGCGCCAGGCCGGCGAGGACTGGGGTACCGCAGTCGCCCGAGCCCCTGAAGCCCACGACGTACCGCTGATCCCGCAGGCCGAAGCATTGACGTGGAGCGCCGGCGGTGGCGGGCTGTACGCCAGTGGCGAGTTCAACCCCGCACCGATTTTCTACCTGACACCCGAGCGCTGATCACATACAACGCGTCGCGGGGTCATGGGCCATCACCAGAGCGAGCCAGCCAGGCCATTCATTCCTGCAGTCACCATTCATCCGGATTTCCTTGATTAATTGATATCAATTTGATATCACTATCTCGCACCCACTGTTTGGGCCCTGACGCGAGAACGACCATGAAAGAGACCCCGATCCGCTCCCTTCCCGGCATCCCCATGTTGCTTGCGCTGTTTGCAGGCCTACTAGTCGGTGCGTACTTGATCATTACCGGCGCACAAGCTCACGACGGCGTGTTCGTCGTGCTTGGCGTGCTGCTGGCACTGGTCACCGCATTCAGCCTGCTCGGCTTGTACATGGTTGAACCCAACCAGTCGGCGGTGGTCAGCCTGTTCGGCAAGTACGTCGGTACCGTCCATGAGAACGGCTTGCGCTGGAACAACCCGTTTTTCTCGAAGAAAAAAGTCAGCCAACGTGTACGCAACTTCGAAAGCGGCAAGCTCAAGGTCAATGAACTGGGCGGCAGCCCGATCGAAATCGCGGCGGTGATCGTCTGGCAGGTCGTGGATTCTGCGGAGGCGGTCTACAACGTCGACGACTACGAAAGCTTCGTGCACATCCAGTCGGAATCGGCCCTGCGCACGATGGCCACCAGCTATCCCTACGACCAACACGTTGATGGCCAGATCGCATTGCGCAGCCATGCCGCGGAAGTCTCGCAGCATCTTCGTGACGAATTAGGCGAACGATTGGCCGATGCCGGCGTGCAGGTGATCGATGCGCGCATCAGTCACCTTGCTTATGCCCCTGAAATCGCGGGGGCGATGCTGCAGCGCCAGCAAGCCGACGCGATTATTGCGGCACGCACGCGGATCGTATCCGGTGCGGTCGGCATGGTTGAAATGGCCCTGGACGAACTTCAGAAAAACGGCGTCGTGCAACTGGACGAAGAGCGCAAGGCCGCGATGGTCAGCAACCTTCTGGTGGTCCTTTGCAGTGATCGCGCTACCCAGCCGATCGTCAATGCCGGCACGTTGTACTGAGCCGGCCTGAGCCACTACGGACATGAGCGAAAAGAAGGCCTATCCGCTGCGCATCAACGCCGAGGTACTGTCGGCGGCGCAGAGGTGGTCCGACGATGAACTTCGCAGCCTCAACGCGCAGATCGAGTACGTCCTGCGTGATGCCCTGCGCAAGGCGGGACGCCTGCCGGGCAAGGCTGACGTGAAAGCAAAGGAATCGAAATGAGTACTCGCTGGAATTACAAGGTTGTCGAGGTCAAGCCCAAATGGCTTAGCGTGACTCCGAAAATGATAGAGGAAGTGTTGGCGCCATTGGGCAGCATGGGCTGGGAACTGGTCGCGGTGACCCACATCGCGACAACGACCTTTCTCTACCTCAAGAAAGAAAACTGAAACAAGCATCCCTGGAGAAGCAACATGTTGCATATCGTCCACATGACCGAGCATCGTCTTGGCTCACGCATGGCGAGCGTCCTTTCCCGACTTATGCTGCCGTCGTTCGCGGTACTGCTGCTCGGCACCGGATTGCTGCTTTCAAATACCGCCGGCGCGCAAGGCACACCATCACCTGAAACCAAGGCGAGCACACTGGCGAGCCAGTTGCTCGATCATCTGGATGCTGGCGAATATTCCCAAGCAGAAGCGATGCTCAACACGCAGATGGCACAGTCAGTACCTGCAGACAAGCTGCAAGCCGTATGGGAATCGCTGCCGACGCAGGCTGGCAAAGCGGATGGCCGCGGCCTTCCCGTCGTCAGTATGCAAGACGGCGCAAGCCTCGTGCAGATACCGCTGCATCACGAAAAAATCGAGCTGGTCGCAAAGATCGCCATCAACGTTGACGGCAAGATTGCAGGTTTTCTTATCCAGCCTGCACCGAAAATAATCCTGGCGCCTGGCGTGGATGACCGTGCCAGTTTTGGCGAGCGTGATTTCAGCATCGGCGAAGGCGAGCGCGCCCTGTCCGGCACATTGGCGATGCCGAAGAATGCAGTTCAAGCATCGGGCGAGCTCGTCCCGGCCGTCGTGCTGGTGCACGGTTCGGGCCCACACGATCGTGATGAAACCATTGGCCCGAACAAGCCATTCCTGGATATCGCGCGCGGATTAGCCGCGCAAGGTATCGCCGTGCTGCGCTACGAAAAACGCACCAAGGCACGCCCTCAGGATTTCGCTAGTGGCGTGTACGGCGTTGATGATGAAACGACGAATGACGCGGTGCTCGCCGTGGATGCCTTGCGCAAGGTCGAAGGCATCGATCCGGCACGCGTCTTCGTCCTTGGTCATAGCCAGGGTGGCTTGATGGCGCCGCGCATCGCGGCTGTGTCCGGACATGTGGCTGGCCTGGTGCTGATGGCCGCTCCTGCGCGCTCGTTGCTCGACATCGTCATCGAACAGAATCGCCGCTTGGCCGTGCTGGATGATGGCAAGACCAGCGATACAGAACGCGATGCAATCAACGCCCTGATCCAGCAAGTCGCAATGACTCGCGATGTGGCAACGGATGCCACTGCCAAGACCGTGATGGGCCTACCCGCCGGTTACTGGCGCAGTATCGATGCCGTTGATCCTGTCGCCGAAGCCAAGTCGGTCGACCTGCCGATGATGGTGCTGCAGGGCGCCCGCGACATCCAGGTGGTCGATGCCGATTGGCAGCGCTGGCGCGGCGGCTTCCATGACAATGCCAAGGTCGAATTCAAGCTGTACCAAAAGGTCAACCATCTCGGCATCGCCGGCGAGGGCGACGGTAACCTTGCCGAGTACGCCAATCCTGGCCACGTCGAGGCACAACTGATCGATGATGTGGCCGGCTGGATCAAGGCACACTGAATCACCATCTGGATCGAGAACGGACACATGCAGGCCAACCATAGCCAAGTAACGCGCAATTTCGGAGTGGCCCCGCCGCCCACTTATGCCATCGCATTCATCGTGCTGATGGTGGGCATCGTGCCATTCCTGACGACTGCCGCGATGCTCTGGCTGGGCCGACTGGACAGTGACGAATTGATCCGGCTCTTGCCTGTCATGGTCATCCTGGCATTGGTGCTATGCCTCTCGCTGTTGGCAATGAAACGACGCTCGGTAACATTGATTGGCCACGTGCTGGAGGTGCGTGCCGCGCTGTACCGCGAGCGTACCCCGATTGCCGACATCGATCTCGAACGCGCACGGTTGGTCGATTTGGCCGAGCGCACGGAACTGCGCCCATTGGTCAAGACCAATGGTATGCAGCTGCCGGGCTTCCATGCAGGTCGCTTTCTGCTCCGCCGCAAGCCCCGCAAAGCCTTCTGCCTGGTCACGGATCGCCACCGCGTGCTGTGGTTGCCGTTGAGCAGTGGCGAGGGTCAACTGCTGCTCAGCGTGGAGCGTCCGCAGGATTTGCTGGATGCGTTGCGCGCCACGATGGATCGTCATACCCGACGCGCTTGAACTTTGGCGAAGAGGGTATTGGCTAGACCCGCTGCGTTAAGCTGGGCGAATGTCGCGACTGTCCCCGCTGCCACTGAAAACCGTGTTGCTCAACACCACCGAGATTGAAGTGTGGCCTGCGACACTGTTACGTGCACGCGGCAACCGCGATGCCCGCGCGTTGGCGCGTGCACGCCATGTCCTGCGCCGCAAACGCGACGGAACCTATCTTGCGGCCGAACTCGACATCGGCCTGCTACCGTTGATCCCGAATCTGCAGCGCGAGCCCGGGGTGGAGGCTGCGCTCGCCGCTTTGGATGCCGTGCCAAGCCACGTCCGGCTCGGTCTTGAACATATCGGCGAACTGGACTTGCATGGCCTGCACCAGCGACTGGATGCGCTTGGACTGGATGAAGTCGGCTATTCGCAACATACCGGGCTTGGGCTTGTCGCCGAGCCGGACTGGCTGGCATTCGCCGGGCTGGACTGCTACCGGCGCGCACTGTGGCTGCGCTTCGATGCCGCACGCGCCTGGCTGCATTTGCGTGATGCCGCGCTGCGTGAAGATGTGCTCCTCGAAGCGATTTCAGGCTACCGCAGCCACGCCTACCAACTCGGAATCTTCGAACGCAAACTGGCACGTGGTCTCAGCATCGATGAAATCCTCGCCGTGAATGCGGCACCAGGCTTTTCCGAACACCACGGCGGATTAGCACTGGACATTGGGGCACCAGATGAACCTCCAGCAGAAGAGAGCTTCGAGCAAACGACCGCGTTTGAATGGCTGCACGCCAATGCCAGTGGCCATGGCTTCTTCATGAGTTATCCGCGCAACAACCCGCATGGCATCGTCTACGAACCCTGGCATTGGTGCTATCAACCCGCATGAGCTCGCCCACCATTGCCGCCGCGTGGGCAGCGCAACGAAACAACTTCAACTTGATGCGGCTGGTCGCGGCATGGCTGGTGATTTATGGCCATGCTTGGGCGATCACCGCCAGTAGCGGACCTGACATGCTGGACAGGCTGACCGGATTTCGGTTCGCAGGCGCGATTGCGGTGGACATGTTCTTCGTGGTCAGCGGCTTCCTGATCACTGCCAGTCTCGAACGCAACAGCACGCGAGGTTATCTGGTATCGCGTGGCTTGCGGATCCTCCCAGCGCTGATCGTCTGCGTGGCGGTGACGACATTTGTACTTGGGCCGTTGCTGAGCACCGCAACCAATTACTGGTCCGAGGCGACGACGTGGAACTATTTCCTGATCAATTCTTCACTGGTAGCCAGCCGTTTCCAGTTGCCTGGGGTATTCATTGCCAACCCGCTGGACGTGATCAATGGCTCGCTGTGGACGCTACCTATCGAAGCCAAGCTCTACTTGCTACTAATGATCGCGTGGCTGCTCGGCCTGCTTGCGCCGAAGCGCTACACGCCGCTGTGGGCCATCACCCTTCTTGCCGGCTATGCGTTCGCCTGGCACCACAGCCCATTGCCCGATCACATCCAGAAATACGCCGAATGCACTGGCTTCTTCATCACCGGAAGCCTGTTATGGGTGAACCGTGATCGCATCCGCCTGAATGGTTGGATCGTGCTGGGATTGCTTGCCGTGTTCGCGATCCTGCGCGGTGGACCATGGGCGCACCTGCCCTACTTCGGCTTGCTGGCCTACGGCACCTTGTACTTAGCCTTGCGGATCAGGCTGCCGATGATTCGCGGCACCGACCTCTCGTATGGACTCTACCTGTACGGCTGGCCAGCGCAGCAACTTGCATGGATGCTACCGGCGGGCAAATCGGTTACTGGCAACATTCTGATTGCCTCAGCGATCGCGCTCAGCTGCGCCGCACTGTCATGGTTCCTTGTTGAACGCCCGGCATTACGCTTGAAGAAGCGCTGGGTAGCACGTGGCCCCCACACATCACCGGTGGCGGCGCAAGGCTGACGCCGCTAGAAAAGGGGTTTAGAAAAGGCGTCAGAGTGAATTTCCTGCCTGTTGTGCTCAGCTACCACTATCTCTGTCAGGAACCTCACGCTGCCCCCTTTTCTTCTCTTTCCTGCACGAGTTCCTGCAGGGTGTGAGTCAACCCCTCCCGCCAATCCAGCGGCAGGATGCCGAAGTCCCGTCGCAGGCGCATCGTGTCCAGCACTGAGTACGCGGGCCGATGTGCGGGCGTCGGGTATTCGACAGTCGTGATCGGAAGCACCGGAGGCTTGCGTTGCAACAAGCCGAGCGCATGCGCTTCGTCCATGATCGCGGTGGCAAATTCATGCCAATTGGTTTCGCCGCCTGTAGTCAGATGCCATGTGCCGGATTCCGCAACGCCGTGACGCAACAAGGCCGTCGTCGCATCTGCAATCCATGCGGCCGGGGTGGGTGCACCGTACTGATCTGCGACCACGCGCAATTCATCGCGATCACCCGCTAGCCGCAGCATGGTCAACAGGAAATTCTTGCCATGCGCCGCATACACCCAAGCCGTGCGCAGGATCACGTGGCGCGTGCCACTGCCCTGGATCGCCTGTTCACCTGCGAGCTTGCTTGCACCGTAGACACCCAATGGCGCAGTGGCGTCATTTTCGAAATACGGACGTGTCGCCCGACCATCGAACACATAGTCAGTCGAGTAATGCACCAGCAGTGCATCAATTGCCTCGCACGCACCCGCAATCGCCGCCGGCGCTTCTGCATTGATGCGAAAGGCGGCATCGATATCCGTTTCGGCCTTGTCCACTGCGGTATAAGCCGCAGCATTGACCACAACATCTGGCGCGATGGTTTCTATAAGCCCAGCAAGCGACTCCGGCTGGTCGAAACCAGCGACTGCATCTGCACCTACGCCATCACGAGTCGCCACGATCACTTCACCCAATGCCGGCAGGCTGCGGCGCAGCTCGCGCCCGACCTGGCCATTGCCGCCCAGCAGCAGGATCTTCATGCGCCGAACGTTGGCAGGCGCTCGGCAGGCACGTCAGCCAGCAATGACGCCTTCGCATCCTTGCCCGACAACGACACATCGGCCAGTGGCCAATCGATCGCCAACCGCGGATCGTCCCAGCGCAGCGAATTGTCGCTATCGCGGTCATACGGCGCGGTACACAGATAGGTGAATAGCGCGGTCTCGCTCAGGGTCAGGAAGCCATGGGCGAAACCTTCCGGTATCCAGAAATGGCGTTTGTTGTCTGCGCTCAGGATCGCTGACGCATGTTGCCCGAACGTCGGCGAACCCTGCCGGATATCCACCGCCACGTCATAGACCTCGCCTTCCAGAACGCTGACCAGCTTGCCCTGCACATTGTCTGGCCACTGGTAATGCAGGCCGCGCAACACGCCGCGTTGCGAACGCGAGACGTTGTGCTGGACGAAACTTGTCGGGAGACCATGCTCAGCAAAGCTTGACGCATTCCAGCTTTCGTAAAAGTACCCGCGCTCATCACCGAATACTGCCGGCTCGATCACCACGCAGCCCGGCAATCCAGTTTCGATGACCTTCACAAGAGCGCCTTCATGGGAGCTGCGTCATACGACGCGTCCGTGCTCAAGCAGGCTCAGCAAATACTGGCCGTAACCATTCTTGGACAGTGGCTTAGCCAGCGCGCGCAACTGGTTGGCATCGATCCAGCCGTTGTACCAGGCAATTTCCTCGGGACAGCACACGCGCAGTCCTTGGCGCTTTTCGATGGTCTCGATGTAGGTAGAGGCGTCGACCAGCGACTCATGGGTGCCGGTATCCAGCCAGGCATAACCACGACCCATTTTTTCAAGCTGCATCGAACCGTCTTCCAGGTAGCAACGGTTGAGATCGGTGATTTCCAGTTCGCCACGAGGGGATGGCTGCAGCGACGCAGCAAAATCACTGGCACGCCCATCATAGAAATACAGACCGGTGACCGCGTAGTTCGATTTCGGCTTTTCCGGCTTCTCTTCCAGCCCGACCACCTTGCCATCCGCATCGAACTCGGCCACGCCATAACGATCCGGGTCACGTACCCAGTAGCCGAACACGGTCGCGCCGTCTTCGCGTGCATCGGCGCGCTTCAGCAGATCGGTCAGGCCGTGGCCATAGAAAATGTTGTCACCCAGCACCAGGCAACTTGGCCCGCCTGCAAGAAATTGGCGGCCGATGATGAAGGCCTGCGCCAGCCCATCCGGACTAGGCTGCACGGCGTATTCGATCTGCATGCCCCATTGCGAGCCATCGCCGAGCAGGTGCTGGAACAGCGCCTGCTCGTGCGGCGTGTTGATGATCAATACCTCGCGAATTCCCGCCAACATCAGCACGCTGAGCGGGTAATAGATCATCGGCTTGTCGTACACCGGCAGCAACTGCTTGCTGATTGCCTTGGTGATCGGATAAAGCCTAGTGCCGGAGCCGCCGGCAAGGACAATGCCTTTGCGTTGCACTGTGCTCACGCGACTCCCCCAATGCGTTCCAATCGATAGCTGCCATCCAGCACCCTTCCTACCCAGTCCTGATTGTCCAGGTACCAGTCGACGGTCTCGGCAATGCCCTGTTCGAAGCTATGTGCCGCCGCCCAACCAAGTTCGGACTGCAGCTTGCTGGCATCGATCGCATAACGGCGGTCATGCCCCGGACGATCAGCGACGTAAGTGATCTGCGATGCGCGTGGCTGGCCATCTTCGCGCGGGCGGCGTGCATCCAGCAGTGCACAGATCGTATGCACGACCTCGATGTTCTGCATCTCGGCATCGCCACCCACGTTGTAGGTCTCGCCGACGCGACCGCCTTCAAGCACCGCACGGATCGCCGAGATGTGGTCGCCCACATACAACCAGTCGCGCACGTTCTTGCCATCTCCGTAGATCGGCAGCGGCTCGCCAGCCAAGGCGCGCGCAATGATAAGCGGGACCAGTTTCTCGGGGAACTGGTACGGGCCGTAGTTGTTGCTGCAGTTGGTGGTGACCACGGGCAGCCCATACGTATGGTGGAACGCACGCACCAAGTGATCGGATGCCGCCTTGGACGCCGAATAAGGCGAATTCGGCGCATACGGCGTGTCCTCGCGGAACTTGCCGGTCTCGCCAAGCGAGCCGTAGACCTCGTCGGTTGACACATGCAAGAAGCGGAACGCCTGGCTGGCTTCGCCCTCGAGCGACTTCCAGTAGTCGCGCACCGCTTCCAGCAGGGCCAGCGTGCCGACCACATTCGTCTGCACGAATGCCGCCGGTCCGTCGATGGACCGATCCACATGGCTTTCCGCCGCGAAGTTGATCACCGCATCCGGGCGATGCTCGTCCATCAACCGTGCGACCAGATCGCCGTCGCCGATGTCGCCATGCACGAATACATGATTGGCATCGCCGTCCAGGGCTGCGAGCGTGTCGGTGTTGCCTGCGTAGGTCAGCACGTCCAGGTTCACCACCCGTACGCCGCCGCGCACTGCATCAAGCACGAAGTTGCCACCGATGAAACCGGCGCCGCCGGTAACCAGCCATGTCGTCATGCGATTGCTTCCTTGCAGTTCGGTGTTCAGAACGGGATGTCGTCGTCGAACGGCACGTCATCGAAGCTCGCCGGCTTGGACGGTGCAGGATCACGCCGCTGTGCCGGTGCAGGACGTGCCTGATGATCACCGCCACTGCCGCGCTGCTGGTCGCCGCCGCTACGCTGCCCGCCGCCACCGCCGCCTTCAGCGCGACCGCCGAGCATTTGCATTTCGTTCGCAATGATGTCAGTGGAGTACTTTTCCACCCCATCCTGGCCGGTGTACTTGTCGTAGCGAATCTCGCCCTCGACATAGACCTGCGAACCCTTCTTCAGGTACTCGCCGGCGATCTCGCCAAGTTTTCCAAAGAAGGTGACGCGATGCCACTGCGTCGATTCTTGTTGGTTACCGTCCTTATCCTTGCGGACCGACGTGGTAGCCAGGCTGGCCTTGGTAATCGCCATGCCGCCTTGGGTGTATTTCACTTCCGGGTCATTGCCCAGGTTTCCGACCAGGATCACCTTGTTTACGCCGCGGGCCATGTCATTCCTCGCCTACTTGCCGTCCGGAGCGGACGATCAACATTGAATTATAGCCGCCGCGCCGGCGCCACCGGGGTGCGCCTCGACTTGGCGTCGGAATTTGCCGCATCCCGGCCAGATACGGCGTCCAGCCTATAATTCCGCGTCCCCCGAAGTCTCTACCCATGTCCAACACCCCTGCTACTGATCCCAGGCCCCTACTCCCGCCGTCACTTCACGGTTCATTTGATCTGCCGGCAATCCAGGCCCTTGCCGCGCCAGAGATGACTGCGATGGACGCGCTGATTCGCCGTCGACTGGCCTCGGATGTGGTGCTGATCAACCAGGTCGCCGAGTACATCATTGGTGCCGGAGGCAAGCGACTGCGGCCGATGCTGCTATTACTGACGGCCGGTGCGCTGGGCCATCGCGGCCCGGACGCCCACCAGCTTGCAGCGGTAGTCGAGTTCATCCACACCGCAACCCTGCTGCATGACGACGTGGTCGACGAATCCGACCTGCGCCGCGGCCGTAGCACCGCCAATGCGGTGTGGGGCAATGCCGCATCCGTGCTGGTCGGCGACTTCCTGTATTCACGCAGTTTCCAGTTGATGGTGGAACTGGACCAGCTGGAAGTCATGCGGATCCTTGCCGACACCACCAACACGATTGCCGAAGGTGAAGTCCTGCAATTGCTGCATGTGCGCAACCCGAACACCGACGAAGCGGCTTACCTGCGCGTGATCGAACGCAAGACCGCGGTGCTGTTCGCTGCGGCGACCCGGCTTGGCGCACTGCTGGCCCGGGCGGATGCGGCGACCTGCGATGCCCTGCATACCTACGGCCTGCATCTGGGCTACGCCTTCCAGATCGCCGACGACGTGCTTGATTACGCGTCGGATGCGGCGACGCTGGGCAAGAACCTGGGCGATGACCTAGCCGAAGGCAAGGCCACGCTGCCGCTCATCCATGCGATGCAGCACAGCGATGCCGAGGTGAACGCGGTGCTTCGCAATGCCATCGAGCATGGCGATAGCGAGGCGATGCCGCAGGTGCTGGCCGCGATCGAATCCTGCGGCAGCATGGATTACAGCCGTGCGCGCGCGCAGCAACATGCCAGCGATGCAGAAGCGGCATTGTCAGGATTAGCCGACAACGAATATGTAGCTGCCTTGCGCGGCTTGGCGCGTTACGCGGTCAGTCGCGACCACTGAGTTGCGGAAGTCATTTCTTCGCCGCAAACCTTTCGGCGAAGAAATTTCGCATCATCACTTCCGAACGTTTCGCCGCCCGTTCGTTGTACATGCAGCCAGGACGGTTGGCAGTCGGCAGCGCGAAGCAATGGACCGCACCACTGAAGTTCACGAACTGCCAATCGGCGCCTGCTTCGTTCATTTCCTTTTCGAAGCCCGCGATGTCGCCAGCCGTGCCCTTGTCATCGGCGCCATTGAGCACCAGCACGCTGGCCTTGATTGATCCCGGCTTGGCCGCCATCGGCGTACTCAGCCCACCGTGGAAGGTGACGACGCCGGCAATGTCGGCACCGCTGCGAGCAAGCTCAAGCACGGTGGAACCGCCGAAACAGTAGCCCAGCGCACCGATTTTCGAGGCGTCCAACGGTGCACTGCCGGCTTGCGCCTTCAATACATCGACCGCCCTGTTGATCCGTGCGCGCCAAGCCGCGTCATCCGCATTGAGTTTCTTGACCTGTGCAAGCGCTTCGTCATTGGACTTCGGGCGTACTCCCTTGCCGTACACATCGGTCAGCAGCACTACGTAATCGGTTCCTGCGATGTGTTTGGCTTTTTCCACGGCACTGTCGCTGACGCCATACCAGTCCGGCACCATCACCAGACCGGGGCGCTTGGCCTTGCCGGCATCGTCATAGACGACATAGCCGCTGAAGTGGTCGTTGCCGACCTTCCACTCCACCGGCTTAGCCTGCATTTTCGCGAAGACCGGTGTAGCGGCCAGCATGAGTCCGATGGCGAGCAAAGTACGACGCATGGAAATTCCTTGGGCTGTAGGCGGATGTGGTGTCCCTACGCTACGTGGAGTGCATTCGTGACACGTGAATTTGTAGCAATCGGCTCAGGCAATACCCATGCCGACGATGCCGGAAATTGCATCCGGGTCGAAGCCAGCAAGCTCCGCGAAATGACGACCACGCGCGGTGTAGTCGCGATACATGCCAAAGCTCGGCGCACCCGGGGACAGCAGGATCACGCCGCCACCCGGCAACGCCTTGCGCGCTTTAGCCATCGCGTCGACAAGATCGACAGCGGCTTCCAGTTCGAAATTTCGGTCGGCTGCGGCCGGAGCCAACAAGTCGAAAATGCGTGCTCCGTTCTGCCCCATGGTGTTTTTACCCATGGTGATGATCGCGGTGGGTGCGTGCACTCGCATGGCATCGGCAAAACTCTCCCAAGGCAGTCCACGGTCATGTCCGCCGACCAGCACTGCGACGTGTCGATCCTGATACAACTCCAGCGCCGCTAGCGTCGCGTGTGGCGTGGTGCTGATGGAATCGTTGACGTAGGCAATGCCATCGCGCTCGCCGAGGGGTTGCAGGCGATGCGGCAGTGGTTGGAAATCTGCCGCATGCGGGGCAAGCGCAATCGCATCCAGCCCGAACGCCTCCAGCGCGGTCAGCACCGCGCACAGGTTGCCGCGGTTGTGTCGGCCAGGCAGCGGAAGCGACGTGGTGTCCATGACGAAGGCATCGCCACGATGCAGTGCGCCGCCGCGCAGATGCCAGCCATCCGCGTTCCCGTACCAATGCACATCACTGCCTGGCAGCGACAGCGCCGCAAGCCGCGGGTCAGCGGCATTCAGCACGGCGATGCTTGGCTTGGCCTCAGTTAATAGCGCCAACTTGTCTTCGACATACCGCGCCTCGCTGCCATGCCAGTCCAGATGCTCCGGAAACACATTGGTGACGATGGCCATCTGTGGACGCACGCCGGATGCAGCGACATCGCGGGTCTGGTAGCTCGAGAGTTCCACCACCCATGCATCCGCTTTTGCATCCAGAAGTTCCAGCAACGGCACGCCGATATTGCCGGCCAGCGCGGTCCGCGTGCCTGCGCAGCGCAGCAGGTGCGCAAGCAATGCCGAGGTCGTGCTCTTGCCCTTGGTACCGGTGACGCACAGGACGTCCGTTGCGATGCCGTCGACATCGCCGTGTTCGGCGAACCACAACCCGGTGCCGCCAATGAACTGCGTGCCCTGTGCAGCCGCTGCTAGCGCTTCCGCCCGATATGGACTGATGCCAGGCGACTTCACTACGACCGCGTGCAAAGCGAGTGCTTCGGCGCTGATGTCGGTCGCCGCGCACATCCAACGATCACCAAGGGGGCGTGCTTCGTCAGCTTCACTGGCACTGCAGAACAATGTCAGCGGCAACTTCGGCAGGCGCGAACGGATCGCCTGGTATGCGGCGCGACCTTCGCGGCCCCAGCCCCACAGGGCGATGCGGCCGCCGCCATCAGCGATCTCTTCAAGCTGCGAAATGCGCACCCAACCGCTCCTGCAACTTCGCCGGGATTCGCTGTTCGTCGTCCGGCACCAGCAAGGGTTCGATGCGCAATGCATCCTGGTCCAGTTGCGGCATCATCTCGCGTGCGAAGCGCTCGACCAGCGCGTCGCCACGCCACTCGGCGCGAGCCGTCAACGCAGCCATCGCGGCGCGTGATTCGCGGCCCTCGCCCACGCATTCGAATGGCTTATGGTCCTGGTATTCGAACAGCGCGTCGTAACCCGACGTCTGCGCAGGATCATCCAGCAAGTTGCGACCGAAGATGCCCACCAGGCGCATCTTGGGCATGAACGGCGCCAGCGCCAGAAATACGAAATGACACTTTGGGCAGACGCCACACCAGCGACTTATCGGGCGCTCGCCGAGAATGTGGAAATTGCGGTTACAACTGGAAAAATACGCGTCGTAACGAGTTGACTTGGCGAACTGGCGCGCCACCGCCAGCTCACTGAGCGGACGCAGCAACGAGTAGTAGTGCAGGTCAGCCGCCACGTGTGTTTGCAGGTAATCGCCGAACGTTGATTCGAACGTCCAGCCCTTCGACCACTGGTGGTTGACCTCTTTGGTCGTGGTGCCGTCTTCGGCCACGATCATCGAGCCATAGCTGGCCGAACGCTCGTTGGAAAACACGACCTGGTCCACGCCGCGCAGCAATGCCGTCAGCACCAGGATCGCCGAGTTCACTGCGGTCACCGGGATGTGGCCGTTCCACGCGCCTTGCCGGTTGTAGTCGAACAACTTCGGTGCCAGCGCGCGGCCGATGTTGAGCGTGGGCAGGCCGGTCTGCGCCGCGCATGCGGCGATCAATTGCGAGCCGCCGATCCAGGTCACGGTCTGCTCGATATCCAGCGTGCGCAGCGTTTCGATACTGACCAGCGAATCCTTGCCACCACCAATCGCGACCAGCGCGTGCTCGCGCAGGCCGACAGATGGTGCAGTGGAGTCCGCGCCCGCTCGGTGCGGGAAGCGGATGCGATCGTGCAGGTTCAGGTTGTTGCGGTACGCGAATTCGCCAAGCCCATTGAGGTAGATCGCATTCAGTAGCTCGGCGGTGTCGGCGTCGATCTCGTAGCTATCGATGCGGATATGCACCGGCACCGCGGCCTTGTAGTAACTCACGCCTGCGATCAAGTGCAGCAAGCGCAAAGCTTTCTCAACCGCATGTGAGCGTGCCGCATCCAAGTTGAATGGCGCGCCGGGCACGGTCACCGTTTCGATCAATTCAGGGCCCTCATCGAACGCGTATACCAGTTGCGCGATGCCGGTCGCCGCATCAAAGGCACATCGCACGAAGCGGAATTCGTCAATGGCATCGCGTTGGAACATCCACTCACTCATTCGATCACGTCCTCGGCCGGCAAGGCCCGCAGGTTGTAAGTATTGGCCATGACCATGCCGTATGCACCGGTATCGGCCAATATCATGACGTCGCCCGGTGCCGTGGCTGCCGGCAGCTTCACCCGTTGGCCAAACACATCGCTGGACTCGCAGATTGGACCGACTACTTCGAATTCGCCATCGCAGTCTGCGTCCAGCCGCGACAGATTGAGGATGTCGTGCCAGGAGTCATACAGGGCCGGCCGGATCAATGCATTCATGCCGGCGTCCAAGCCCACCCGTAACACGCCGTCTTTCTCGACCACTTGGCTGGCATGCGTCAGCAACACGCCGGCTTCGGCCACCAGGAACCTGCCCGGTTCGATCGCCAGCTTGAACTCCGGATGGATGGCCTTGATCGCGGCCAAGCCTTCGGCCCAGGCATCCAGATCAAAGGGTTCGTCGTCATCGCTGTAGGGAATCGGCAGGCCGCCACCGATGTCGAGAATTTCAACACTACCGATGCGGCGGGCGAACCCGGCCAATTCATCAACGACTTCCTGCCAATGAGTGACGGTCTCGATGCCGCTGCCCAGGTGCGCGTGCACGCCGGTGATGCTGATGTCGAGCGCACGAGCGAGATCGACGAACTCTTCCACGCGTTGCGCGGACAGCCCGAATTTGGATTCCTTGCCGCCGGTAGTCACTTTTTGGTGGTGGCCATCACCATGACCCAGGTCGATCCGCAGCCATAGCGCACGCCCACGAAATGCCTCCGGCCAACGGCACAGCAGTTCCGCGTTGTCGACGGTCACCGTGACGCCGCGCGCGAGTGCCGCCATGTACTCATCAATCGGGGCGAAACTCGGGGTGAACAACACGCGACTCGGCGAAAGCTCGGGCAGAACTTCAAACACGCGCTCAAGCTCACCTTGCGACACGCATTCCAAGCCGAAGCCCTCTGCGACGAGGGCCCTCAGGATGGCTGGATGCGAATTCGCCTTGATCGCGTAGTAATGGCGATCGACCGCCGTGATCCCTTTCAGCTGGCGGGCACGTTCGCGCACCGTAGGCAAGTGATATGCATAGCGCGGCGTGCCTTGTGCGGCAAGTGCCAGCAGCGCATCGCGTTCGCGGGTGTCTTGCCACCATGGCGTGCCGCGTGGACGCACCGTGCCATTGATTTCACGCCAGCGGGGGCCAAACACTTGCTCCTCATAGACCGGCATCGCGCCACTGTCGATGAGCGCCGCATGCAATCGGGGCAACATGCCGTCGGCGACGGACTCATCCACGACGAAGGTCAGGTTGAGATCGTTGGACGACTGCGAGATCAGGTGCACACGCTCCTGCCCGAACATCGCCCAGACTTCGGACAACTTGTGAAGCATCGAGCGCATGCCCCGCCCCACCAACGTAATCGCTGCACACGGCAGGATCACCTTGACCCGGCAGATCGATTCCAGATCGCTGGCCAGTGCCGACAGGACATTCGTGGTGACCAGGTTTTCGGTCGGGTCCAGCGAGACGGTGACGTTGGTTTGCGATGAACCGATCAAATCCACCGATAAACCATGGCGCTTGAAGCGTTCGAAAATCTCGGCAAGGAAGCCGACTGACTGCCACATGCCAACGCTTTCCATCGACACCAGCACGATGCCATTGCGCCGGCTGATCGCTTTGACGCCGAGCACGGTCGCCGCGGCATCATCGATATGGGTGCCAGGTAGCTGCGGGCGCTCGGTGTCCAGGATCGCCATCGGCACGCCAGCATGCCGACACGGGCCAAGCGAGCGTGGATGCAAGACTTTCGCGCCGGTGGTCGCGATTTCCTGCGCCTCGGCGTAATCCAGCCGCGTCAGCAGGCGCGCATCCGGCACCTCGCGCGGATTGGCGCTGAACATTCCCGGGACGTCGGTCCAGATCTCCACGCGCTTGGCCTTGAGCAGGCAACCGAAATACGCGGCCGAGGTATCCGAGCCGCCGCGACCAAGAACCGCAGTCGAGCCATCTTGGTGACGGGCGATGAAACCCTGGGTGATCAGCAGTGACGTGGGCTGCGCCGAGAACCGCCCCGCGAAGTCTTCATCTGCCTCACGCTTGCAATTCACCGACAGCCGTTGCGACCACGCGGTGGCATTCGGCAGAGACACAGCATCCAGCCAATCACGCGCATCACACCAGGCAATGTCGTGACCCTGTGCCCTGAGGTAGGCCGCACCAATCGTGGATGACAGCAGTTCGCCTTGCGCCAGTATGTCCGCCTGCCAGTCCAGTGCAAGCGAACCCGCGCGCGCATCTTCGACCAGCGCCTGCAATGCGGCGAAGCGCTCGCCGAGCACGGCATCGGCATCCAGATCAAGCTCGCCGCAGAATGCGCGATGACGCTCGATCAATGCGGCCACGCGTGCGGCGATGTCGTCACCGGAACAAATCGCGGTGAGTTCGTTGGTGACGCCGGACAGGGCCGAGACCACGATCAGTACCCGTGCGTTTTCTTGCGCAGCGCGCCCCGCCACAAGCCGACCAATGCTGTCCCAGCGCGTGCGTTTGGACACGGACGTGCCACCAAACTTCATGACGAGCCAGCGGGGGCTCCTGTCAGGTGCAGGTCGGTCAGATGCAGGCGCAGTAGCAATGGGCATGGGCGTGGGGGATTAGGCAATGCTGCCCGCTAAGCGGGCGGTGGTGCATTCTAACGGCCCCTCCTGCTGCCCGGACTGCTTTCGCTTATGGCCAATCGTCGTTATTTGCAGCTCGATGTCTTTGCCCCACGGCGTGGCACCGGCAATCCCCTTGGCGTGGTCATGGATTCCTCTGGCCTAGACACCGCCGAAATGCAGGCGTTGGCAGCGTGGCTGAATCTCTCGGAGACAATTTTTTTCTTGCCCCCGGGCGCGGGTGCCGACTACCGCATCCGCATTTTCACCCCTGGCAGCGAACTGCCATTCGCCGGCCATCCCAGCGTGGGCGCCGCGTGGGTCGCCGCGAAGCACGGGCTTGCGCAACCACGTGACGGCCACCTGGTACAGCAGTGCGCGGCAGGCTTGCTACCGGTACGGTTGACGACCGATGACGCCGGGATCACGCCCTTCGTACAAAGCCCTCGCGGCCGAGAACTGGTGCAGCATCCTGCCCCGCTTCCGGCTGGATTGGATGCGCTTGCGGTCCCCGGAAAATTTGCCGCGCTTTGGCACAACGGGCCTGCATGGTGGTTGATAGAGGCTGAATCGTCCGCGGCACTGCGGAGCTTTCGTCCGGACTTCGCAGCAATTGGCAGCTGGTGCAATGCAACTAATGCCACCGGTGTGGCGATATTCGCCTGCGAGCCCACCGATGACCACCAACTGGTAGTGCGCGCTTTTTGCCCGGGTGATGCGGTCAGCGTCCCCGAGGATCCGGTCACCGGCAGCGCGAATGCCGTGATTGCTGCATGGTTGCACCAACAAGGCCGCCTACCCGGTCACGCCCAAAGCTATATCGCCAGTCAAGGCCGCGAACTTGGTCGCGACGGGCAAGTCGTTGTACGCGTGGATGATGACGGCGAGGTCTGGATCGGCGGTCAGGTGCGCCAAATGATCGAAGGCTCCCTGGATTGGTAAGCTGCCTGCCCCCAGCACCTACCGCCGCCATGACTCGTCGTTACGTACAACTTGATGTCTTCGCCACGCGTCCCGGCGCCGGCAATCCGTTGGCCGTGGTCCTGGATGCGCAGGGCTTGGACGACGTGGCGATGCAGGCGATCGCACGCTGGACCCGCTTGCCGGAAACCACCTTCGTGTTCCCCGCGGAATCCGACGATACCAGCTACCGCATTCGCATGTTCAGCCCACGCCGCGAAGTGCCGTTTGCTGGCCATCCGAGTGTCGGCACTGCACACGCCATGCTCGATGCCGGCTTAGTGAAGCCGCGCGACGGCCTTCTCGTGCAGGATGGCATCGCCGGCAAATTGCCGTTGCAGGTGAATGGCGAAGGCCGTGAGCGGACGGTTGCGGTGCGCACGCCGCGCGCGCGGGTGCAGGAAATTGCGACGCCGGACGACCCGCGCCTGCGCGGGGCGTTGGCTGGCCTGAAGCTAGGCGCATTGCCACCCGCCCTGATGGACGGTGGCCGCCGCTGGTGGTTAGCGGAACTCGCCAGCGAAGCGGATCTTCGTAACGCGGCGCCAGACTGGAATGCGATCTCCACGCTGGCTGAAGCCACCGACAGCATGGGCCTGTTCGTTTATGCACGCAGCGAAGACCCAGTCCACTACTTCGCGGTGCGCGCGTTTGTCGGCGCACCGGCACAGTTCGAGGATGCTGCATCGGGCGCAGCGAATGCGACCCTAGCCGCTTGGCTTGCAGACCAGAACGCACTGCCAAGCACCGACGGTTTCTACCGCGTCAGCCAAGGCCGCGAAGTCGGCTTCAACGCGATCATCGAGCTCCAGGTAGATGCCGAAGGTGATGTCTGGTCGGGTGGCCGCGCAGTGACAGTTGTCGAGGGTGAGCTGGATTGGCCGGACTGATGATTCTTCGCTGACCGCAAAACAACGAAGGGGCCTAACGGCCCCTTCGTTGTGTCCCATCACTTTTCGCTTTTGACGTCCGGCACAAGCTCACTGCGGCGAGACATCTACCCGCACCCGCAAACGGTCACCCGGGTGGTGGTCCATGCGCCGCGTGTAACGGTGGCCGTTGTATTCATAGGTGACGTCGTAAGCACTACCGCGACTGCCATTGGTCCGGCTATACGCGCCATTCCTTACAGGTTCCGGCTCGCAAACGCGCACGGTGCCGCCACGCGTGTAGCGGTCACGCTGGGTGTTTTCGTACACCTGCCGACCTGCCATGCCACCCACCATCGAACCGATCGCAGTTGCCGCATAGGTACCGGTGCCACCGCCAATCTGGCTGCCGAGCACTGCTCCCGCAATACCGCCCACCACGGTGGCGACGTTGCGGCCTGTGGTCGTTCCACCGCCGTACTGCGAGCGGCCGTAAGGATCGTTGCGGCCGTAATCATTACGGTTGTAGCCGTTGTTGCTGTAACCGTTATTACCGTAGGAGCTGTTGCCGTAAGAATTGTTTCCGTACTGACCGCCGCGTTGGTAGCTACCGGCGCTCTGCGTTTCGTAGCAACGCTGGCTGCCGTAGTTGGACGTGCCACGATAACTTCCCAGCACCGGGTCCACGCGTATGACGCGTGCGTAGTCGTAGTAAGCCTCTCCCTGCTGATCGCCACCGCGTTGGTAGTCATCGCGATAGCTGTTTTCGTCGTTGTAGCTGTCACTGTAATCCCCGTTTGGCGGGTAATACGTGGATTGGGCGAAGACAGCGCTGCTGGACATAAGGCCTATGGCAAGCAAGGCCACGGAAAGACGCTTCATGGTGGTGGACTCCATCGCCAGGAAAGTGGATTGGCTGGCGCAGGACCAACGATGCATGCTTCGCGTTAACGCGAACATGAATACGAGTTCCCCTGCAAAATCTATTTAACGCGCCGACAGCTTGCCCGATGCGATGCAGTCCCTACTTTGCCTCGTAGACAGGTTTGCCGTCGATCCAGGTCGAGCGGATCTTCAAGTCATCGATTTGAGAAGCCGGGACAGTGAGTGGATCAGCGGCCAGTATCACGAAATCCGCATGCAGCCCCGGGGCGAGGCGACCGACCTGGTCTTCGTCAAATCCGGCCCATGCGGCATCAGCAGTGAACCCGCGCAATGCTTCTGCGGCCGTCAAGCGCTGCCCCGGAAACCAGCCACCAGGTGGATGGCCTTCGCGATCTTGTCGTGTCACCGCGGAATACAGACCTAGGCGCGGATCAGGCGATTCGACCGGGAAATCCGAACCCAACGCGAGATGCGCGCCGGTGTTGAGCAAGTCGCGCCACGCATAAGCGCCGGCCAACCGCACCTCGCCCAGGCGCTCATGCGCCCACGGCATATCTGAGGTTGCGTGCGTGGGCTGCATCGATGCAATCACGCCGAGTTTGGCAAAGCGGCCGAGGTCATCGGGCGAGAGTATCTGGGCATGTTCGACACGCCAGCGGACATCCGTCTTCGCATCGTCACCCAGCACCCGCTCATAGGTGTCGAGCACCAGGCGGTTGCCACGATCGCCGATCGCATGGGTGGCCACTTGTACGCCGCAGCTCTTCGCTTTGCGCACGGCTGCTTCATACGCATCCGGCGCGGTCACCAACAGGCCGCGATTGCCCGGATCATCGCTGTAATCGGCCAGTAGCGCTGCGCCACGGCTGCCCAGCGCGCCATCGATGAACAATTTGACGCCATGCATTTCAAGACGACCGCCGGCATGCTTGTACAGACCGCCCGTGCACAGATCGTCCAAGGCCTCCTTGTCGCCATTGGCGTAGGCATCGATGCGCAAGGTCAGGCGACCGGCATCGGCGAATTTCTTGTACAAGGCGAGTGCTTCACGCGAGACGCCCATGTCATGCACGCCGGTAAGCCCATCGCTGGCCAGCATTGCCAATGAGCGTTCAAGCGCTTCATCGGTATGCTCGGCATCCACCGCCGGCAACACCGCGATCATCGGCCTCATTGCTTCATCGACAAGGATGCCGGTTGGCTTGCCATCCGCACCGACAATCATCTTGCCGCCGTCAACTGCGCCGCCATCGAGCATCGCCTTGCCGGCAGGTGATTTCGCGAGCGCCCGCAACGCCGCAGAGTTCATCCAGCCGGCATGACCGTCCACCCGTTCAAGCCAGACCGGGCGATCAGGGAACGCGGCATCCAGATCCGCGACGGTCGGGAATACGGTTTCAGGCCAGTCGTTCTGATCCCAACCAGAACCGAGCAGCCAATCATCCGGCGCGAGGGTTTTCTGGAATTCACGCAATCGGGCCAGGACCTCGGCCTTGCTGACGGTACCGACCAAGTTCGCCTGCATCAGGGCCAAGCCGAGGCCCATGACGTGTCCGTGCGCATCAATCAGCCCGGGAATGACCGTGGCGTCCCCCGCATCGATCAGATGCGCGTCCGGATAAGTTGCTGCCAGAACCTTGGCATCGCCAACTGCAAGCAAGCGCCCAGATGCATCCCAGGCAATCGCGGTGACCGTCGGGTGTTCCGCATCGGAGGTATGGATGCGTGCTGCCGTCAGTAGCTGCACGTCCGAGGCATGGGCCGGCGAAATGAAGCTGCCGGCGCACAACACTGCGGACACGCAGCACGCCAGGATGTTGTTGCTTGAGATCCGGCTGGACAAGATGGGGCGGGACATGGTCATGGCAGGACTCATCGGAGGCGATGACGCACTATGCCCACCACGAGCAATCCCGGCAATCTCGGGCGCCGCTCATCTCAATCAAGTAGTTCCGCATCCAGCGAGATTGGCACGGCGCTGAGTGCTTTCGAGACCGGACAGTTGACCTTCGCGTCTTCCGCGATGGCCATGAACGTTGCTTTGTCGATGCCGGGCACCTTCGCCTTGGTGATGAGGCGAATGGCACTGAGGTTCGGGCCGCCTTCCATCGATAAATCGACCTCAGCGCGGGTGTCTACGGCATCGGCAACATGACCGGCTTCGGCCAGCGCGTTGGACAGTGCCATCGTGAAGCAGCCAGCATGGGCGGCGGCTATCAATTCCTCGGGACTGGTGCCCTTTTTGTCGCCGAAACGCGTATTGAACCCATACGCAGTGTCCGCCATCAGGCCGCTCTGCGGCGTACTGATGCTGCCGCCGCCGGACTTGAGGTCGCCTGACCAATGCGCGGTCGCGTGACGTGAAATGCCCATGTTGATCTTCCTTACTAGAGATGATGGAGCACGAGCTTGGACTTCTTCGTGTTAGTTCAACGTCCATTTGTTGCGCTGCAACGGGACGCTGCATTCACCCACGCGCTATCGTCGGTATCCGCCATGACCGCCCGCCGAGCACCTTTTGCTTCGGCGCGAAGCGCGGACAGCCATGACGCCGGCTCGCAGAGAGCATCCTCCACGAACAGAGGAGATTCGGGCTCATGTCCTACAACACGCAGCAAATCCGCAACGTGGCCTTGGCGGGCCACCCAGGCGCGGGCAAGACCACCTTGTTCGAAGCCCTGCTCCATGCCGGCGGCGCCATCCAGACAGCCGGCAGCATTGAACGGGGCAACACGGTGTCCGACTTCGACTCGATCGAGAAGGATCGCGGTCATTCCATTGACGCGTCAATCGCCAGCATTGATCACGCGCCCCCTGGTCAACAACTCATCCACATCAACCTGATCGATACGCCCGGCTACCCGGATTTCCGAGGGCCGACATTGTCCGCGCTCGCCGCGGTTGAAACAGTGGCGGTTGTGGTAGATGCCGACCATGGCATCGACCACGGCACTGTGCGGATGATGGAACACGCCAAGGTGCGAAAGCTGTGTCGCGTACTGGTCGTCAACAAAATCGATCATCCGGGCGCACGACTGGGCGCGCTGCTCGACAAGCTGCGCGACACATTCGGCAACGAAGTATTGCCACTCAACCTACCGGCCCAGGGCGGGAAAAGCGTCGTTAATTGTTTTACCCAGTCCACGGGCCATAGCGACCTCGGGCCGGTCGGCGACTGGCACCAAAAAATCATCGATCAGGTTGTCGAAATCAACGAAACCGTGATGGACCATTACCTGGACGTGGGCGAAACTGGACTGCAAGGCCAGGAACTGCACGATGCATTCGAGCAATGCCTGCGCGAAGGCCATCTGGTGCCCGTCTGCTTCGTCTCCGCGCGCAGCGGCGCGGGCGTGCGCGAGCTGCTGGACGTGGCCGCAAGCCTGTTCCCTCACCCGGGCGAAGCCAACCTGCCGTTGTTCGTGAAAGGGGTTGGCGCGGATGCGCAAGTAATCACTGCCACGCCGGATCCTGACGCGCATGTCATCGCCGACGTGTTCAAGATCTGCAACGACCCCTTCGTCGGCAAGCTCGGCGTGTTCCGGGTCTACCAGGGCACCGTGCAAAAAGACACACAATTGTTCGTCGATGACGGCAAGAAGCCATTCAAGGTGGCGCATCTATTCAAGCTCAAGGGCAAAGAGCATGTCG
Organism: Lysobacterales bacterium; assembly: GCA_038242955.1. GTDB lineage: Bacteria > Pseudomonadota > Gammaproteobacteria > Xanthomonadales > Xanthomonadaceae > Thermomonas. The sequence continues at coordinate 17,304 of JBBSRO010000007.1, read as the reverse complement.
AGATTTCGCAGGCGATACCAGGCGATATCGCCGCGGTTGCCAAGGTCGATGACTTGCATTTCGATGCGGTGCTGCACGACAGCCATGACGAGGATCAAATACACCTGACGCCGATGGCGTTCCCGCATCCGATGTTCGGGCTGGCAGTGAATGCCGCCAGCAAGGGTCATGAACAGAAACTCGCCATCGCATTGCACAAGCTTGCGGAGGAAGACCCGGCATTCAAGGTCGAACACAACATCGAAACCAATGAGACTGTGATTCGTGGCCTGTCCGACCTGCATCTGCGGGTGGTGCTGCAACGGCTCAAGGATCGGTACGGCGTTGAGGTCGATACCCACCCGCCACGCATTGCTTATCGCGAAACTGTGTCTGCCTCTGCGGAAGGCCACTTTCGACACAAGAAACAGACGGGCGGTGCTGGCCAATTCGGCGAAGTATTCCTGCGCATAGAACCGTTGCCGCGCGGTGGCGGCTTCGAGGTCATCGACGAGGTCAAGGGCGGAACTGTCCCGGGACAATTCATGCCTGCGGTGGAGAAAGGTGTGCGCCAAGTGCTTTCAACCGGCGCGGTAGCCGGCTACCCGATGCAGGACGTGCGCGTGATTGTTTACGACGGCAAGCACCACCCGGTAGATTCCAAAGAGATTGCCTTTGTCGCCGCCGGCAGGGAAGCCTTCCTGGATGCCATCGGAAAGGCACGGCCGCAGGTGCTGGAACCTATCACCAACCTAGAAGTCACTGCACCCGAACAATACATGGGCGATATCAGTGGCGGCCTTGCATCCAAGCGCGCCCGGATCAGCGGGACAGATTCGCCACGCAGTGGCGAGATCGTAATCAAGGCGCAGGTGCCGCTGTCTGAACTGGAAGGCTATGCCGCAGAACTGAAATCAATCACCGCAGGCCGCGGCCGCTATGCGCTCGACTTCAGCCATTACGAGCCGGTGCCAACCCAAGTCCAGCAGGGACTCGTCGAGGCCTACAAACCCTGCCATGAAGAGGATTGATACGCGGGGTTCAGGGCGAAGCGCTAAGGTGTGCCCACTCGCACTTAACGCTGGTAACCGTCATGCGCCGCATCGCCCTGGTTTTCATCCTTGTCTTGATCGGTTTACTGGCCGGTTGTTCAAGCTTGGGCAGTTCCTTACTGCTGGGACGCGACATCCATTTCACCGCTCCGCAACTGCAGGCACAGCTGGACCGCACATTTCCGCGTGACTATCGCAAACTGGGCGGACTGGTTTCGATCAGTCTGCTCAACCCGCGGCTGAGCCTGCCTGGCGGCGGGCGCCTGCAACTCGAGTTCGACATCGGAATGACCGGAATGGGGAGCGGAAGTCGGGATCCTTCGGGGCACTTCCTCGTCGAAAGCGGTCTCCGCTTCGATGCAGGAACTCATGGTTTGCACATGGATAACCCGAAGATCGTCAACATCAACGTGCCCGCACTCGGCGGAGTGATGAACGGCACTGCGCGCGGCATGCTCAACAGCTGGCTGCTCGACTTTGCACGCGCAGAACCGGTTTATCGACTCGACGACAGTACGTTCGGCCGCATCGCAACCAAGCGAATCGAGCGGGTCGATATCGATACCGGCGTGATCACACTCAAACTGGACTGACCATGCGCCTTCATCACTTTGCAGGTATTTTCTGTGCCTGCCTGCTGCTTGCTGCATGCGGCAGTGACAAGAACACCACACCGCGACCCACGACTGGCGATGAAAGCCTGCCCAAGCCAGAGCCTGCGGTCGGCATCGTCGGCGCCGTCACCGGCATGCCGAATCCAGGCACGCCATCATCTCCGCCTGCGCCAGTGGCAAGAGACCCAAGCATCGCTGTCGACCTTGGCAGTGACGAACCCGTGGTGATCCCGCCGGGCATGTCCACGGATGCATCAGCGGCGGCGTCAGTCGCTGCCGATGCCGCCGTGCGGGTGCTGCGTGAGTATTACGCCGCGATCAATGCACGCGATTACGACCAAGCCTATTCGCAATGGGGTGATGGCGGTCGAGCCAGCGGCCAGTCATCGCAAAAATTCGCAGATGGCTATGCTGAGACCGTCGGTGTATCGGTCGTGCTGGGTGAACCAGGGCCGGTCGAGGGCGCGGCGGGATCGCGTTACGTTGAGATACCGGCCACACTGGTTGCGACCCAGTCCGATGGCAGTAGCCGTCAATACGCCGGTGCTTTCACGTTAAGGATGACCGTTGTGGATGGCGCCAGCGAAGCACAACGTCACTGGCATATTGCATCCGCCAGTTTGCATGAGGTCCGTCAATGAAGCGAAGGCTGCTGGCTGTTTCATCAGGCTCGCTGGTCTTGGCTGACGTGGCCTGCCAGCGCAGCCCTGCACCACCCGTTGAAAAGCCGGCCACTATTCCCCGCCCCTCGAAAGAAATCCCGGCGCAGCCGGCTGTGGCCGTCAGCGAACCAGCGGTCAACGCCATAGCGTAATCCAGTGACTGGGTGCTGCCCGGCACGTTGGGATTATCGACTACGAAGCTGGAACTGGAAACGCGGTTCGGCAAGGCCAATGTGCGCGTTGAAACGCTCGATGGACCTGAAGGCGATGGCGACTATCCCGTGCTGGTGGTGTTTCCGGACGATCCTCGCAAACGCCTTGAGTTAGTTCAGGATGCAGAAAACCCGGACGCACCCATCGTAGAAGTGCGCGTCTCCGATCCGACCACCCATTGGCGCGATGCCAACGGAATCCGCCCGGGCATGACGTTGGCCGAACTGGTCGCGCTCAATGGCGCACCGGCCAGCTTTTGTGGGCTGGCGTGGGATTACGGTGGCGCAGTGCAGGACTGGCATGGTGGCAAGCTTGCCAATGCAGTGGCTGCCGCCACTTTCCACCGCGTCGTGTTAGTGACGCGCAAGGGCGCAGCCGATGCACGTGTGCCCGAACGCGACAGCAGTTTTCGCAGTGACGACAGTCACTACCCGACGCTGGGCAGCGACCTCATGGAGGCGAAGTCGGCATCAGCTGGCCGCGCGAAGGCGAGGATTCAGGCTTGCGGCGCGCTGCGTCGGAGGGCCGGGGCCCCGCGCTATAGCTCGAAACGATAAGCCAGCTTGACCAGCAGTTGTTCGTCGTCACGCAAAGAGAACGCATCGCGGAATTGTGATGCCTGCCCCGCAGCGAAATTGTCGGATGCAAATCCGCCGCGACCATACACCACGTAGAAATCGGACAGCGGCGCCAGCTCGTAGCGATAACGGACCTGGAAGCCCATGTTGCGAAGACTGAAAGGCTGTACGTTGTCATTGCTTGCAACCGCGCGACCATCCGCGCCGATGCGCCAGGGGTTCGGGTTGTCCGCGTTCAATCCCAGCGCTTCCAGCTTGACGCGCAGTTCCTGGCGACTGCCGATGTTCCAGTTGAGGCTGGCATTGAAGTTGTTGCGTGTCATCTCGAAGCCGCTGACGAGGTTTTCACGCTGCCAGACCAGGAACTCCTGGTTTGAGGTGTGTCCGGCTTGCAGCAACACGTTCAGCGAATCGCTGAAGTAATACGTGGCACCGACCATGGTGGTCCACATCAATGGCGTATCGCTGCGCACGCCCCCGGCAGCCGAGACACTGAGCTCAGCACCCATCGACCAGTTGCCACGTCTGGGCAGGATCCGATGGATGTGTCCACCGAAGCCAGGCTCGGTGCGCATCAGACCATGGCCGCGCGTGATCCGGTCATCGAATGCTGCCGCGCTTGCCTGGAAATTCCAGTGGAAATTTCCACCATCCTTGCGCTCGCTGACGCGCGACGTCTGGAATTTCTGTTGCAGCCATCGCCCAGCAGTATTTTGCGAAGCATCGAGTCGCCATTCCCAGGTGTGCCATGCGTACGCCGATCCTTCTGGAAGGCCGGTGATGCGCCTGCCCACCTTGAACTGGCCATAGTTGAAGTCGTTGCGCCCCAGGTAGCCGGCGTCATTGACTTCGAAATCCTTGCCGTAATGGATCAGCAATCCGGCCAGGCTCCAATCTTTGTCGATCGTCTTCTGGACCAGCGTGGTGAAGCCGACGTCGCGGGTGTGCTGGCCGCGCACATCAATGTCACTACCGACCAGAGTCGAGGCCACGGTCAGGCTTGGGTCAGGCTGCCAGCGATGATCGAAGCCCAGCACGTTCGCGCTGCGGTCCAGGAACGGGCGATCCACGCGGGTCAGCATCGCGCCCAGGGTCTGCTTGCCGAACGAACGTTGCAGGCGGAACGCTCCAAACCGGCGGCTACCATCCCCACGCTCATCGGCCAGGAACGCACCGTACTGGGTCCCGCCAATACTGCCGTTGAATTTGACCGCACCCAGAATATCTGCCGGTCCGCTGCCATCATCGGCGCGCGCACCAATGCGCCGCGTGTACAACAACTGGCTATTGTCCAGCAGCAATCCGAAATCGAAGAAGCCTTGGTTTTCAGTGAAGAACGGCCGTTTGTCGCTGAAGAAAGTTTCCTCCGCACTGAAGTTCACCACCAGCGAATCGCTCTCGACCTGGCCGAAATCCGGGTTGATGGTCGCGGTCAGCTGGAACTGGCCACTGGGCTTCCAGAACACATCGACGCCAGCGTCGAATGCACTACCCTGATTGACCAAGTCCTGCACGCCAACCACGTAGGGCGTGACCGCCAACAGCGACTCCGAGTACACGGGAATATCGATCTTCTCGAACTGGTTGAGGAACTGGGGGCGTTCGGAAGTGATCGTCGGCCAGGCCATACGCTGGTTGGCGCCGCCAATCACGCGGTCCACGTAGACCGCGATCGTGCGCGTATCGCCGTGGGCCTTTTGCATCGGCGCGATGTACCAAGGGATCAGCATTTCGGCTGTCCATTCACCCTCGCCATCCACGACTGAGCGTCGCCAGTTGCCATCCCAGTCGTTGCTGAATCTCCCTCCGCTGGTAATCGTGGCGTCCTGGATACCGTCGCTTGCGCTCACCGTAAAGCTGTAACCGCCGTGGCCATCACCGTCGAAATCCACCATCAGGTTGACCCGATCAATGTCGACGTCCTCATCACGACGGCTGCGCTGACGCGGAGTATCGACGCCGACCATCTTGGTATTGCGAAACGCAACCGCCAAGCCTTCTGGAGTGGCCTGGATCCAGGCTTCGGTCGGCTGGCTGGCGGCATCCCCTGTGAAAGGCTGGATCATGCGGAAGTCAGTGATGTGGCGCGCACCCTGCCATTCGGCGGGATCGATCACACCATCGACTGTCACCGGCGCAAAGGCTGCCTGTGCAAATGCGGGCGAAGAGAGCACAACCAAGATGGCCGCGCATAGCAGGGACGTCTTGAGGGGAAGTTGGCGCATCGAAGTCTTGAGGTCACGACATGGTGTCGCATGACCCACCACTCTAGCGGCCAGCGTGACCGGGGCTAACTGGCGTAGGTCACGCAAACCTTCGGCAGGGTTGCTTAATCCAGCAACACCTGCTGCACAACCAGGTGGCGAGCCACTCAAGTCTTGGGCCGCAGCATCGTGCCGGTGCAATCCTCGGCCCCGCAACGGCACTCCCATATTTTTTTCAGGCGTGGCGTGTGACGTTCGGCCAAGGTGATGCCGTAGTCGTACGTGAGTTCTTCGCCCGGCTTGATCGCACGGATGGCCTCGATGAAAACCTTGGATTTCTCCGGGTCGTCCTCGCTCTCATGCAGCACGGCTTCACAGTTCGGCGCGCAACTATGGTTGATCCAGCGTGCGTCATTGCCTTTGAAGTTGGCATCGATCACCCAGACCTCGTTGAGGGTAAACAGGAAGGTGTGGCCAGAGTCCACATCGCCACTGTCGCCAGCATCCACTTCTTCATGGGTCTTGCGAAGACCCTTGTATTCGATCAGGCGCTCCCCTTTTTCAAGGCACTCGACGGCGAACATGCCGTTGCCGTGGATGTCGGAACGGCGGGTGGCTATTTTCTTCGGCATAGGAAGTCTTGATACAGGTCGGGGTGGCAGCGGGCCGCCATTGTCCCCGACCGACCGCCATCGCGCCACGCCAAGGCTGCACAGGACACCGCTTGGCGATGACCAGGATAATCCGTACAATTCCGGTACGCTTTCAACCGATACCCAAGTGCATCGCCATGCTGCGCGTCACCAAACTCACTGATTACGCCACCGTCGTCCTGACTGCGCTCGCTGCGCAGCCCGATGCCGTGCTCAGCGCGCCGGAGCTGGCCGAGCTGGCCGGGCTGGAAGCACCCACGGTCGCCAAAGTGCTCAAGCCGCTGGCCCAGGCTGGCCTGGTGGAAGGCTTCCGCGGCGCCAATGGTGGTTACCGGCTGGCCCGCGCCGCCGAAGCAATCACCTTGGTCGAAATCGTAGAGGCAATGGAAGGCCCACTCGCGATGACCGAATGCAGCATTCACACCAGCCAGTGCGGCATCGAGGACACCTGCGGTGTACGGGCTAATTGGCGGCGCATCAATGACGTCGTCGCAGATGCACTTCGCAGCGTCAGCTTGGCCCAGATGCAATCGCCGCCTGCAGGCTCACAAATTGAGCCACAACCTGCTTCACCAACTGCACAACCACTCGCGCCATCGCGACGCATCAACATGCGCCTGGCCGGGAACTGAGACCCCCATGAATACTGAAAACGCACAAATACACGAACAGCTTGGCCGCAAGTACGACGCCGGCTTCGTCACCAACATCGAATCCGAATCGCTACCGCCCGGCCTTTCAGAAGACATCATCCGCGCGCTGTCGGCGATCAAGGAAGAACCGGAGTGGATGACCGACTGGCGACTGGCCGCCTACAAGCACTTCTTGACCATGCCGATGCCGGACTGGGCCAAGCTCAAGATCGAGCCGATCGACTTGCAGGCGTTGAGTTATTACAGCGCGCCCAAAGGCCCGAAGTACAAATCGCTCGCTGAAGTCCCACAGGAATTGCTGGACACCTACGACAAGCTTGGCGTGCCGCTGCACGAACGCGCAAAGCTCGCAGGCGTGGCAGTCGATGCCGTGTTCGATTCGGTCAGCGTGGGCACCACCTATCGCAAGGAACTTGCCGACAAGGGCGTGCTGTTCTGCTCGATGAGCGAAGCGATCCGCGAATACCCGGACATCGTGCGCAAGTACTTGGGCAGCGTGGTGCCAACCGGTGACAACTATTTCGCCGCACTCAATTCGGCAGTGTTCTCCGATGGCAGCTTCGTGTTTATTCCCAAGGGCGTGCGTTGCCCGATGGAACTGAGCACCTACTTCCGCATCAATGCCAACCACACCGGCCAGTTCGAACGCACGTTGATCGTGGCCGAAGAAAGCTCGCACGTTTCATATCTGGAAGGCTGCACTGCGCCAATGCGCGACGAGAACCAGCTGCATGCCGCAGTCGTTGAACTGGTGGCGCTGGACGATGCCGAGATCAAGTACAGCACCGTGCAGAACTGGTACCCCGGGGACGAGAACGGCGTTGGCGGCATTTACAATTTCGTGACCAAACGTGCCGAATGTCGTGGTGCGCGCAGCAAAGTGACCTGGACTCAGGTCGAGACCGGCAGCGCCATCACCTGGAAATATCCGAGTTGTGTGCTAGTGGGCGATGACAGCGTCGGCGAGTTCCATTCGGTCGCGCTGACCCACCACTACCAGCAAGCCGACACCGGCACCAAGATGATCCACATCGGCAAGCGCACCAAGTCGAAGATCGTCAGCAAAGGCATTAGCGCCGGCCGTGGCCAGAATACCTATCGCGGGCTAGTGAAAATGACAGCGGGCGCGGATGGCGCACGTAACCACACGCAGTGCGACAGCCTGCTGATTGGCAAGCAATGCGGCGCGCACACATTCCCGTATATCGAAGTCAAGAATCCCAACGCGATCGTCGAGCACGAAGCGACCACATCCAAGATCAGCGACGACCAGTTGTTCTATTGCCGCAGTCGTGGCTTGGCCCAGGAAGATGCGGTCTCGCTGATCGTGGACGGCTTCTGCAAATCGGTATTCCGCGAGCTGCCGATGGAATTCGCGGTAGAAGCCAAGAAACTGCTGGATGTGAGCCTTGAGGGCGCTGTCGGATGAAACTTCACCTACTGCTTCTGCCTTGCCTGATGTTTACGGCCACTGCCCAAGCAGTGCCGCAACTAAGTGGCAAGGATTGCGATCCGAATGGCTCGCAGATGCAACTCAATTATTGCGCTGCACTTCGACTTTCGGCCGCGGACGATGAACTCAATGCTACGTGGAAACAGGTGCTGGCGTTGATCGCAGACCGGCCACTTGCCATCGGAAAACTGAAGGCCGCGCAACGGATCTGGATCCAGCTACGCGACGCCGACATGCAAGCGCAATTCCCGCTTGCTGACGGCCAGGATGCACGCGTGGAATACGGCTCGATCTATCCGATGGAATTCGACGACGCCAAGGCAACGCTCACTCGCGAGCGCACCCGCTACCTGCACGCCACTTGGCTCGACGATTCCACCCACTGAACCTTCCTTGCTGCGCGCAGCATTCCCGAACAGACGGTCACAACTCCCATGCTGAAAATCCAAAACCTCCACGCATCCATTGCCGGGAAGGAAATCCTCAAAGGCCTCACCCTTGATGTGGAGCCAGGCCAAGTGCACGCAATCATGGGTCCCAACGGTGCTGGCAAGTCCACGCTCGGCAACATCCTGGCCGGCCGCGAAGGCTATGACGTTACTGCCGGCACGGTGGAGTTCGAGGGCAAAGACCTGTTGGCACTGGAACCTGAAGAACGCGCCGCCGCAGGCGTGTTCCTGGCGTTCCAATACCCGGTGGAAATTCCCGGGGTAAACAACACCTACTTCCTGCGTGCGGCGCTCAATGCGCAGCGCAAGGCGCGCGGCGAACCGGAACTTGATTCGATGCAGTTCCTCAAGCGCGTGCGCGAGAAGCTCGCCGTGCTGGATCTGAAGGATGAACTGCTGCATCGCGGCCTCAACGAGGGCTTCAGCGGCGGCGAAAAAAAGCGTAACGAGATCTTCCAGCTCGCCCTGCTGGAACCGAAGCTGGCAATCCTGGACGAAACTGATTCCGGCCTCGACATCGACGCGATGAAGTCGGTCGCCGACGGCGTGAACTCGCTACGCGATGCCGGGCGAAGCTTCCTCGTGATCACCCACTACCAGCGCCTGCTCGACTACATCAAGCCTGACTTCGTGCATGTCCTGGCCGATGGCCGCATCGTCGAAAGCGGTGGGCCGGAGCTGGCACTGGAACTCGAAGCGCACGGATACGCGTGGATCAAGGACCGGGTCAGCCCGGAAGCCGCATGAGCGTATTGCTCGAATCATTGACCGCCGGTTTCGAGGGCAATCCTGCGCGGCGCACGGCACTCGATGGGTTATTGCGCGATGGCCTGCCGCATGCACGTGTCGAGGCGTGGAAATACACGTCGCTTCGCGCGCTGGAACGTCGCAGTTTCATGGCCGTGGATACAGTTCCGGAAATAGGCGCTGATCTGCTAGTTGGCATCCCGGCGCCGCGCCTGGTGTTCGTCAATGGTCAGTTCGATGCACCATCCAGTGACTTCGCAGGGCTAGCCGCTGGCGTCACCATCGACATCATCGACGCACCCGTTGAGAACGCGAGCGAGCTGGCTGTCGATGCGCCGTTTGCGCGCCTCAATACGGTGCTTGCGCACACGGGCGTTGCCATTCGTGTTGAAGCAAACGCCGAAGCCTCCGCGCCCATCCATATCATCTGCATTGGCACGCCGCTGGCCGCCGATGCCGCCTGGCATCTCCGCCACCGGATAGAACTTGGTGCTGGTGCCAACTGCGCCGTCGTCGAGCATCTGCTTGCATCCAGCGAACACGCGCACCTATCCACCACCCGCAGCGAGATCTTGCTGGGTGATGGTGCAAAGCTGACCCATGCCCGCGTACAGCATGAAGCAATACGCGCCACCAACTTCCTGCGCACCGATGCAACGCTCGCCGACAATGCGCTGTACACGCGCATTGATCTGGAACTCGGTGGTGGGCTGTCGCGCCATGAACTCAATGTACTGCTGCAAGGCAATGGCGCGCGCGTCAACGCCGATGGCGTGCTGCTTGCCGATGGCAAACGTCATCTGGATACTCGGCTCGGCATCCAGCACATCGGTCGCGACACCATTTGCGCACTGCGTTGGCGCGGACTGGCCTCGCAACGCGGCAAAGCAGTGTTCCATGGCGGCATCACCATTCATGCTGGCGCTGATGGCAGCGAAGCCGATCTGTCGAACAAGAACCTGCTGTTGTCAGCTGATGCGGAGATCGACACCCAGCCAGTGCTGGAAATTTACGCCGATGAGGTCAAGGCTGCGCACGGCGCGACCGTCGGTCAGCTCGATCCAACCGCGCTGTTTTACCTGCGCTCTCGCGGTCTGACCGAAGCCGATGCACGGCGCATGCTGACCGCCGCGTTTTGCAGAGAAATCGTATCGACTGTCGATGACACGACCCTGCGCACGCAATTGGATGCCGCGCTTGAACGCGCCCTCGCGCGGGTGGTTGCGGTATGAGCAGCGCGCCTGACTGGGCAGCGATCCGCAGCGACTTTCCGCTGCTGACCCGCACGGTGCATGGCAAGCCGCTGGTCTACCTGGATTCGGCCAATACCGGGCAAAAGCCCGAGTGCGTGATCGCGTCCGTGGATGATTTTTTTCGTCGGCACAACGCCAATGTGAGCCGCGCGGTGCATACGCTTGGCAGCGAGGCGACCGACGCCTATGAAGCTGCACGAGACAAGATTGCCCGGTTCCTCAACGTGCGTGGCGACGAACTTGTGTTGTGCAGCGGCACCACATTCGCTATCAACCTGGTTGCATATTCCTGGGCCTTGCCGCGTCTGCAAACCGGCGACGTGATCCTGCTGACACGGATGGAGCACCACGCCAATATCGTGCCGTGGCAATTGATCGCCCAGCGCACTGGCGCGGTGATCAAAGTCGCCGAACTCCTTCCCGATGGCACGCTTGATCTCGATGCGTTGTTCGCGGCGATGACACCGGAGGTCAAGCTGCTCGGCATGACCCATGTCAGCAACGTGCTGGGTACGATAAATCCAGTTGCAGCCATCTGCCGCGAAGCGCGCAAGCGCGGGATCATCACGGTGGTCGATGGTTCGCAGGCCGTGCCGCACATGGCGGTCGACATCCCGGCGATTGGTTGCGATTTCTATGCACTGACCGGCCACAAGATGTGCGGCCCGACAGGCACCGGCGTGCTGTGGGCGCGTCGCGAACACCTCGAAGCGATGCCGCCCTTCCTCGGTGGTGGCGAGATGATCAAAGAGGTGCGTTTCGACGGCACCGTGTTCAACGATCCGCCGCACCGCTTCGAGGCTGGCACACCGAATATCGCGGGTCATATTGGTCTTGGCGCGGCAGTCGACTATCTGTCCGACGTGGGCATGCACAACATCGCCACGCGTGAAGCCGACCTGCTGGGGCACGCGACCGAAGCAATGTCGAAGATTGATGGCCTACGCATCATTGGAACACCGCCCGACAAGGCTGCGGTGATCAGTTTCCTGGTCGAAGGCGCGCATGCGCATGACCTTGCCACCCTGCTCGACCTAGAAGGCGTGGCAGTGCGATCCGGTCATCATTGCGCGCACCCGTTGATGCAGTTCTTCGGCGTACCCGCGACCTGCCGCGCCTCGTTCGCGTTCTACAACACCCACCACGAGATCGAGGCGTTCGCCGCCGCGCTGATCAAGGTGCGCAGGTTGCTCGCATGAGCATGCTCACGTTCCGCCATGCAGGTGAAGCCGACATCGACGCCATAGTCGCCTTGGTCGAAACCAGCTATCGCGGTGATGCCAGTCGCGCCGGTTGGACGACCGAAGCCGACCTGCTGGATGGAATGCGCATCGATGCGACGGGCGTGCGCGCGGACCTGGAACGCGAGGGGAGCTTGGTGCTGCTCGGCGAGCGTGACGGGAACACTCTCGCCTGCGCGAATATCTGTACTGAAAATGACGCTGGCTATTTCGGCATGTTCTCGGTGCTGCCTGCCTTGCAGGGTGGCGGTATCGGCAAGCAGATGCTGGCGGAATCCGAGCGCATTGCACGCGACGAATGGCGATTGCCGGTCATGCGCATGACGGTCATCGACGTGCGTGAAGAACTACTCGCGTTCTATGAGCGCCGCGGCTATCACCGCACTGGCATTCATAAGCCATTTCCGTATGGCGACGAACGCTTCGGGATTCCCAAGCGCCACGACCTGCGCTTCGAGATTCTCGAAAAGAGCTTGCTCGAAAAGGATCTGCATCATGGGTGACTGGGTGTTCGTGTGTTCACTGAGCCAGCTGTTACCGGGTGAAATGAACGTGGCGTGGGATGGCGACACTGCGATCGCGGTATTCAATTTCGACGGCACGTTGTACGCGCTTGAAGATCGCTGTTCGCACGAAGACTTTGAGTTGTCTGCGGGCCATTTCGATGGCGAGAACGCCACCATCGAATGCGTCCTGCACGGCGCACGCTTCGACGTGCGCGATGGCACCGCACTGTGCGCGCCCGCCTATGAGCCTGCGGTCAGGTTTCCGGTCAAGGTTGAAGACGGCATCGTCTACACCCGCGACGACCGCGACTAAGCGAAAGCTCCTCGTTTGACAGGTCTGCTCGATGCCTTTTTGGACACCTTCTGCATAGAAAGTTATTGCGAATGGTTCTTATTCGTGCCTAAATACGCGTCACAACAAGGCCGCCAGAAACGGCTTTTTCCTTTTTGGACGCTATCCCCCACATGACGCAGACCATGAAAATCAAGCAGGCCCTTGCAGGCCATCTCCGTACGTCCCTCGCAAGCACGATCCTGCTTGCCTTGGCCGCACCTGCAGCCAGCTTCGCTGCTGTAACCCCGGCCGATATCCCGCTTAAGGAAGCCGCCGCGAAGGATCCCAAGGACCTCGAACGGGTCAAGGTGGTCGGTGATCGTTACCTGCCTGACTACGCGGCACGCCGCACCCGTGGCGCTACCAAGACCGACACTCCACTACTCGACGTTCCACAGGCGGTGGCCGTAGTCACTGACAAACTGGTGGCCGACCAGGGCATCACCAGCATGGGCGATGCCTTTCGCTACATGCCCGGCGTTGGCACTGCCCAGGGCGAAGGCAACCGCGATACGCCGGTCCTGCGCGGCAACAGCACCACCGCTGATTTCTTCGTAGACGGGATCCGCGACGACGTGCAGTACTTTCGCGATGTCTACAACCTGGAGCGTGTCGAGGCGCTGAAAGGGGCGAACGCAATGATCTTCGGTCGGGGCGGCAGCGGCGGCGTGATCAACAGGGTCACCCGCCAGGCCGATGGCATGGACCATCGCAGTGGCACCGTGCAACTCGGATCCAACCAGCGTCGGCGCACGACGGTAGATTACGGCACGGGCATCGGCAGCGATGCCGGCTTCCGCATCAATGCGATGTATGAAAATTCCAACAGCTTCCGTGATGGCGTCAACGTCAATCGCTACGGCGCGAATCCTACGTTTGGCATGGATTTCGGCAGCAACACACGCCTGCAGCTTTCCTACGAGCGTTTCCACGACCAGCGCAACGCGGACCGCGGCGTTCCGTCCTTCCTGGGCAAGCCAGTCGATACCGACCCATCGACTTTCTTCGGCAATTCCGATCTCAGCGTGACCGAGGCGACGGTGGATGCGTTCGATGTCACGCTTGACCATGCTTTCAACGACAACTTCAGCCTGCGCAACCATCTGCGCTGGGCCGACTACGACAAGATGTACCAGAACGTCTTTCCAAGCGCGGTAGACAGCACCGGCACGAAAGTGACTTTAGCCGGCTACAGCAATGAAACCCAGCGGAAAAACCTGTTCAACCAGACCGACCTCGTCTGGAAACTGACCACCGGGAGCATCCAACACACGGTCTTGGCGGGGGCCGAACTAGGCCACCAAGTCACCGATAATTTCCGCAGGACCGGCTATTTCGCGCCGGGCACCAATGTGGTCCCGGTCGCTAACCCGACGGTGACTGTTCCAGTCGAGTTCCGCCAAAGCGCCACGGATGCCAACAATCACGGCGTGGCAAAAGTGGCCGCTATCTACCTGCAGGACCAGATCGATTTCTCGCCACATTGGCAGGCGATTATTGGACTGCGCCGTGACGACTTCCGTGTGGATCTACGCAACAACCGTACTGGCGAGATCTTGAGCAGCGACGACGGCATGCTCTCGCCGCGCGCAGGGTTGGTCTACAAGCCACTCGACAACGTCTCGTTCTACGCCAGTTACAGCAAGGCATTCCAGCCGCGTGCTGGTGATCAGCTAGCGTCACTCAAGGCTGACACCGAGTCTCTGAAACCGGAAAGTTCCGTCAACCGTGAAGTCGGCGCCAAGTGGGACATAAAGCCTGACCTGCAGGCCAGCCTCGCTATATACCGATTGGAGCGCGGCAACGTGGCGATCGTGGATCCGGCCGATGTCACCAAGATGATCCTGGTGGATGGGCAGTTTGTCCGCGGCACGGAACTCGGCCTTGCGGGTCGTGTTACCGACGCGTGGCAGTTGATGGGCGGCTATGCATACCAGGCTGGTGAAATCACGGCCACGCAATCGACCACTGCACTCAAGGGCAACCGCCTGGCACAGTTGCCGAAGCATTCCGCTTCACTGTGGAACCGCTACGACATCAACCAGACGATCGGCGTCGGGCTCGGCATCGTGTATCGCGGGTCGATCTACGCCAACGTGGACAACAAGGTCGCACTGCCTGCATTCACCCGCTTCGACGCCGCTGTCTATTGGACATTGAACCCGATGCTGCAACTGCAGGTCAACGTCGAGAACCTGGCGAACAAGAAATACTTCGCCAGCGCCCACAGCAACAACAACATCAGCCCGGGTGCACCACGTAGCGCGTGGGTCAGCCTGAATTACCATTTCTGATCGAGTATCCCGCGCCACATGACTGCATTGGCTCAAGCTTCGTCCCGCCGTTCCGCCACCACCTTTCGCTGGGTACGCCAGTTTCACTTATGGATCGGTGCATGGGGCGCGCTGGCCGCGATCCTCTATGGCATCACCGGGCTGGTGATGAACCATCGTTTCAGCGATGGCGCGTGGCCGCAGGGCGAAAGTTCCGAGACCGGCCGAAGCTCCTTGCAAGTACCGGTCGAAGCGCGGGCCACGGCGGAACAACTATCGCTGTGGCTACTCGAAGCGAAGCAGCTGGATGCCACCAATATTCGCAAGGGTTCTCGCAAAGGTGGCGGCAGCGATCAGCCAATCAAGTGGAACCTGAGCGGCGGAACTGCTGGAAACTCGTGGGCGGTCGAATACCTGCCCGGCAGTGATAGCGCGGAACTCAAGCAATCCAGCCACTCGCCACTGGCCGCATTCAATCGCCTGCACAAAGGCGTGGGCGGCGGTGCGTGGTGGATCCTGCTGGCCGACAGCTTCGCCATCGGCATGTTGTTGCTTGGCATCTCCGGCATCTGGATGTGGGCGCGTGGCCGTAGCCCCCGCGAAATGGCGCTCAGCGTGATGGGCCTATCGACACTGGTGTTTTTGGCTTTGGTCGCTCTTGCGCTGCTTTAAGCCGGTAGCGCAGGTTCAATCCTGATCAGCAGGAGTTCTCCACCGCCATCGAGGGCGTAGCGGGCGCGCTCACCATCGGCGGCCAGGATCGCGGTGTCACCCATGTGCATGACGCCAAGACCAGAGTCATCGGCAAAGTGCGCCTGACCCGCGAGCATGTGCACGGCCCAGGTCTCACTTGGGTCGACGAAAATCACCATGTTGCCGACCAATGGCCGATGCCACAGCTGCGCCTTGCAGGTGTCTCGTTTCCACATCAAGTTGAAATCGCGGGTGGGTCCGTCGATCAGCTCTCCGAACGCGGTGTGTTCACCGGCGAAACGCAGCTTGTCGTGGGGCGGCAGCAGCTCATGCACGCCATCCACCCCGTCTTGGTCGAAGCGCAGACGTAAGCCATTGCCCGAGAGCAAGACCAGTTCGCGCTCCACGCCCGGGAATGCGGAGAACGGCGCATCTGATTCGATCTCGGCGATCGATAACCGCCAATGCCAGTCGTCATTGTCCGGCACGCGCAACATTTCCGAGGTCCAACCGGCACCGTTTTTCCAGCGCATGCGGCTGTAACCACTTGCCGGCAATATCCGCGATGTCCCCGCAGTGTTCATGCCTGATCCCTCCACCCTGAAATTCACTACAAAAGTGTATACGTCGCAACCCGCCCGGCTTGCACCGGGCGGGTGTCTGAGAACCCAGCAGTGCTATCCAACCTCAGCGGCGGGCGACAGGCTTCGGTGCAGCTGCCATGCGAACTGCAGGCTTGGCGGCCGTTGCAACGGGACGCGCGATTCCAATCACGATACGGTCGCGATTCTTCTCGACCGTCTTCAAGCCAGTCCCCTTGACCAAGGCAAGTTGCTCGGGACTACGAAATGCGCCGTTCGCCTTGCGATGGTCGACGATTGCTTGAGCCTTGGTCGGCCCCACGTTCACAAGAACGCGGTCTATGGTGGCGGCATCGGCGGTATTGATGTTGACGGTCTCGCCGGCAAGGGCGCTGCCGGCCAGGACCAGTGAAAGGATCAGTGAGGAAAACAGGGTGGTCAGCGACTTCATGATGATCTCCAGGGTTGGCATCGAGGTGGCGGGTGTGCTCCGGAAGCGCGGGCTGCGCTCCGGTGTGCACAGATTGCCGATGCGCCTGCAAGGTCGATATCGGCCAGTGCCGCATTGCATCGCAGGCATCCAGCGCAGCGGTGAGTAGGAAAAGCCCTAGTCCACACGGCCCCCAAACAACTGCAGCGCTAGAATGAGCGGATTAGAATCACGGATCGAACAGGAGAACGCGCGCCATGCAAGCAAACCAGATCAGCGAATTCGTCGGGAACAAATGGGAAGCGGAAATCGTTCCACAACTGGTGGAATACATCCGCATCCCCAACAAGTCACCGATGTTCGATGCCGACTGGGTCGCCAATGGCCACATGGAACGTGCGGTTAATTTGATGGAAACGTGGGCGCGCGCCCAACCCATCCCGGGCATGCAACTTGAAGTGGTGCGTCTGGAAGGCCGCACGCCGCTCATCTTCATCGAGATTCCCGCATCGGGCGCAGATGTCGGCGACGATTGCGTGTTGCTGTACGGACACATGGATAAACAACCCGAGATGACCGGTTGGGACGATGACCTTGGCCCGTGGGAACCCGTACTCAAGGGCGACCGGCTGTATGGCCGTGGCGGCGCCGACGACGGTTACGCGATTTACGGTGCACTAGCCGCGATCATGGCGTTGCAGGCGCAAGGCGCGCCGCATGCGCGCTGCGTGCTGGT